>JAJZVP010000031.1 GCA_021845615.1 bacterium
CACGCCGCATCGTCGGTAGCGATGCGCGGGCGCTCTTGCCGGCGAGCGCCTTCCTCGGCGCGGCGATGGCGATTGCGGCCGACGCAATCGCGCGTTCGGTCATCGCACCGCGCGAACTTCCTTTAGGCATCGTGCTCGCATTCGCGGGCATCCCGATCTTCATCATCATCTATCTCCGGCGGGAGCATCGCCGATGATTCGCGCTCGAGGGCTCGCTCTTGAACGCGGAGGCCGACGCGTTCTCGAAGGCATCGATTTCGAACTCCGTCCCGGCGAATTCGTCGCGGTGCTCGGCCCGAACGGCGTCGGGAAAACGACGCTCCTCCGCGCCTGCGCGGGCTTCGATATTCCCGCCGTCGGGACGATCGAACTCGACGGAAAGCCGATCCACCGCCTTCCGGTCGCGCGACGCGCGCGCGCCATTTCCATGCTCGCATCCGACGAACTGCTCGCCGACGAACTCCGGGTGCGAGACGTCGTCGCGATCGGCCGTTTTCCCCATCGGCCGTGGTGGAAATTCTCCGCCGACGAAGAGGACGAGCGCGCGATCGCCGCGGCGATCTCCGCGACCCATATCGAAGCGTACCTCGATCGCGCGTTCACGCACCTGAGCAGCGGCGAACAGCAACGCGTCTGGATCGCGATGGCGCTCGCCCAGGGAGCGCCGCTGTTGTTGCTCGACGAGCCGACGACGCACCTCGACGTTCGCGTCGCGCACAACGTCCTCGAACTCCTGCGCGAACGCACGAAAACGGGGACGAGCGTCATCTGCGTCCTCCACGATATCAACGAGGCGGCATCGGTCGCCGACCGCATGATGCTCTTGGGGTGTGGGCGCATGCTCGCACTCGCCCCTCCCGAAGAGGTCTTGGCGAGTTCCCTACTCGATGAAGCCTACGGCATCGCGATGCACCGCGCGCGCACCGACGACGGGCGCACCATCGTCGTGCCGGCGCATTAGAGGGGACCGAGAAACCCCGCTTACGCGAGATGAGCGTCGTGAACGCGAACGCGAACCGCGAGAATGGCGACGTCGTCCCGAAGCCGCCCGCCGGATCGTTCGCGGATGGCGGCGATAATGTGGTCTGCGAGTCGCTGCGGCTCCTCCGGGGCGCGCGCGATGATCTCCATCGCGCCGTTCTCGCCGAGCAGCTCCCCGGTGGTATTTCGCGCCTCGGTCAACCCATCGGTCGATAGCACCAAGGAATCTCCGTCGTCGAAAACGACCGATTTGGTATCGTAGGGCTCCACCATAACCCCGAGGACCGGGCCGGTAACGCTCAATTGCCGGACGTCGTGACCGTGCCGAACGAACGCCGAATCGTGTCCGGCGCTCGCATACGTGAGTTCGCCCTTCACGGTGTCGAGAATCCCGACGAACATCGAAACGAAGAGATACGGGTTCTCGACGGTCTGCCCGAACGCGATATTGAATTCGCTCAAAATCTGTGCGGGGTCGCGGCGGCGCAACGCGATTCCACGAACGGTAAATTTCACGAATGCGGTGATCACGGCCGCATCGATTCCCTTGCCGCTTACGTCGGCGATGAGCAACAATGCGAGATCGTTCGAGAGCCGATAGACGTCGAAAAGATCTCCTCCGACGGCGGCGTGCGCGTCGGCGGACTCGTAGGCGCTTCCCAACTCGCAGTTCGGGAGCGGCACGTGCCGGCTGAGGAACGCTCGCTGCAATATCGCGGTGACGGTCCGTTCGTCGGCGAGTTGCCGGTAGAGGCGCGCGCTGTAGAGGTTGATACCGAGGGCGAAGATGCCGAAGGCCAACAACCACAACGAACGCAAATAAATTGCCGAATCGATCGTGGAATTCAAGCGGGCGTCGAGGACGTCGTCGCGGTGGGCCAGGCTCAACGCGATGCTTCGTTCGTAATTTCCCTCTACCGACGAAAGAATGCGAATCGATTCCCCGATCTCATCGGTGTGAACGAGCGTGCCGGCAAACATCGGCTCCGCGATTTCCTTGCGAAGCACTCGGTCGACACCATCGTAGAGGCGCAAGGCGGCCTCCGCGTCGGGCAGGCGTTCCGAGTCGACGATCTTTCGTATCTGTAGCAGTTGTTTTTTTCGCAGCGCCACGGCGCTGTAATAGCTCCGGCGAGCCGCGACGCTCGGAGCGCCCCCTTCCACCTGAAGCGCCCCGACGATATCGACGCGCGCCAACGCTATGCGGCTGACGAGCAGCGCGGCGTCGGTAACGGTATGCTCTCGCGCGAGAATGTTCGCAATGCGCGTTCTCGTTACGGTCGCGACGCGCAGTGAGAAAAAGATTGCCGCCGCGATGAAGAGCGACGAAGCGATCGTTCCCACGAATCGGATGGTAGGTTTCGTAGAGAGCCCCTCCGAAGAGCGTCGCAAGCCATGGAAAAATCAGCGATCGAGAGCGTTTTCAAGTCCTACGACGTCCGGGGGGTCTTTCCATCCGAGATTAACGTCGACTTAGCCTATAAAATCGGGCGCTGCTTCGTCCCCCTCGTCGGAGCCAAGCGCATCGTCGTCGGGCGCGATATGCGTCCGAGCGGCGAAGAACTTTTCGCCGCCCTCGCGCGTGGGGCGACCGAGGCCGGAGCCGACGTCGTCTCCATCGGGCTCGTCTCGACCGACGCGCTCTATTTTGCGGTCGGCAAATACGGCTTCGACGGTGGCGTCATGATCACCGCATCGCATAATCCTGCGAAATACAACGGCATGAAGTTCACGCGCTCGGAGGCGCAAGCGATCTCGTTCGATGGCGGGCTCCGCGAGATCCGCGACCGCATCCTCGCCGACGATCTTCCGCCCAAGGCGGAGAGACCGGGAAGCATCTCCGAACGTTTCGTTCTCGACGATTTCGCCGAACACGCGTTGAGCTTTATCGATCGCGCGAAGGTGAAACCGTTCAAAATAGCGATCGACGCCGGCAACGGCATGGCCGGAGCGACGGTCCCACACGTCTTCAAGCACCTTCCGTGCACGGTCGTCCCGCTGTTTTTCGAACTCGACGGCAATTTCCCAAACCACCCCGCGAGCCCGATCGAGCCCGAAAACATGGTCGATCTACAGGCGGCGGTCCGCAAGCACGGCTGCGATCTCGGCGTCGCGTTCGACGGCGATGCCGATCGTATGTTCTTAGTCGACGAACGCGGCGAACTCATCGACGGGAGCACCGTCACCGCGCTCGTTGCGATCAGCACGCTCAAGCGCTATCCCGGCGCGAAGATTCTCTACAATCTCATCTGCAGCCGCAGCGTTCCCGAACAAATTCTCTCGCACGGCGGCATCCCGGTCCGCTCGCAGGTCGGCCATTCGATCATTAAAAAAATCATGCGCGACGACGACGTGGTTTTCGGCGGGGAGCACAGCGGCCATTTCTATTTTCGCGACAACTGGTACGCGGATTCCGGAATGATCGCCCTCATGTCCTGTCTCGAACTTTTCAGCGAGAGCCCGGTAGCGGCGAGCGCGACGATCGCACCGATCGATACCCGCTCGCGCTCCGGAGAGATCAACACGCACGTCGAAGATATCCAAGCGACCTTACGGCGCCTCGCGGCGGCCCATCCCGATGCCGAAATCGACCACCTCGACGGCCTCACGATCTCGTACCCCCATTGGTGGATGAACGTCCGCCCCTCGAACACCGAGCCGCTCCTTCGCTTGAACGTTGAGGGGGACGACGTCGCGACCATGGAGCGCGAGCGGGATGCGGCCTTGGCGCTCATTCGAGGAAAGTAGCGGCGGCGAAACCTCGGCCGCGCTACCGTGGTTGATGCGGAGTTACGCACCTCAATCCAACCGTAAAGGATGACCGTAGAATGACCGCAACAAATTCCTTGCTCCACCGCACCCGCGTCGAACTGCCGCTGCAGAGCCGCGAACGGCTGATCGCGCTCCTCAACGCGACGCTGGCGACCGCGCTCGATTTCAAGACGCAGATCAAGCAAGCCCACTGGAACGTCGCCGGACCGCACTTTATCGCGCTGCACGAATTCTTCGACACGCTCGCCGATGAAGCCGAAGCTGCGGTCGACTTGGTCGCCGAACGCGTCCTCCAACTCGGCGGAACCGCCCTGGGCACCGCAAAAATCGCCGCCGAGCGCTCCATTCTTGGGGAGTACCCCCACCACGCCGTCGACGGCAAGCAGCATCTCGAGGCGCTCGCCGAGCGCATGGCGATCTTCGCCAATCACCTGCGCGAACAGATCGACGAGAGCGCGAAGCTCGGCGACCAAGCGACGGCGGATATCTACACCGAACTCTGCCGCGCCTCCGATAAGAGCTTGTGGATGCTGGAAGCGCATCTTCGAACCGCGTAGCGACTGCATATTTGAGCGCCTTGAGTACCGCAAACGCCGACGCGATGCGTCGGTACGACCGGACGCGCGACGATCTCGTCGCGCGTCTCCTCGTTCTCGAAGAGGCGCTCGACGAGCCTTCGAGCGAACGTCTCCGCTCGGCGCGCGAAATGCTCGCCCGCGGAAAGTTCGTCCTCGCGGTCGTCGGTGAATTTTCCAGCGGAAAATCCTATCTCCTCAACGCGTTCTTAGGAAAATTCCGTCGCGAAGAACAGGGCGAAACGCGCCGGCTCGTCGGGCTGCTCGCCGTCGATATCAATCCGTCGACCGCGACGATCACCGAACTCGAGAACGGCGAGCGCGACGAGGCGCTCGCCTATTACGAAAGCGGCCGGACCGAGCGTATTCCTCTCGATCGCCTCAATCGATTTATCGCCGTCGGCTCGGGCGACGTAGGAACGCTGCATACCGCTACGACCGACGAAAGCGACGTGCCGACGCGCGTCCGCGTGACCACGCCATCGGAGTTTCTCGCCCGCGGTTTTCTCGTCGCCGATACGCCGGGGCTCGCTTCGGCAAATCCCGCCCACCGTCGCGCGACGCTGGGCTTCTTGCCGGGCGCCGACGCGGTGCTCTACCTCATCGATACGCAGCAGCCGTTCAGCGAAGGCGACGCGTCGTTTCTGGGGATCGTTCGCCGTCACATCGACAGCATTTTCATCGTCCAAACGAAGATCGATCTGTGGAATCGCCTCAGCGCCGACGGACGCCCGGCGTGGCAGAACGCGACCGAGCGCATCGAACGCCTCGCGGCGATTCACGCTCCGGGAACCTACGTCTATCCGCTCTCCGCGCGCGATTACGTCGAAGGAACCTTCGACGAAGATCCCGAGCGCGTTACCGCGAGTCGCTTTCTCCCGTTTCTCGAAGCGCTCGATGCATCGCTCGTCGCGAGAACCGGGCGATCGCGACTGCGCCGGGCCCGCGACGCCGCCGTTCGTGTCGGCGGCGATGCGATCGCACGCATCGACGGCGATCTCGCCATGCTCGCCATCCCCGCCGAGACCCTCCACTCCGAATTGCTCGCGCGGACGCCGAAGCTCGTCGAGCTCGATGCCCGCATCGAGGCGCAACGCGCGCGGCTGCGCGCCGAAAGCTCGGCGCGCCGTTCTCGGCTCTCGCAAGAGAGCGCGGCGCTCGGCGAGGAACTCGAGCTCGCACTCGCCCAGGCGTTCGATACTACCGATATCGCCAAATTGCGCGATCGCGCGCGGCTCCACGTCCTCGTCGACCGCGTGACGGCGCACGCCGTCGAGGCGTTCGCCAAACGCGCGGCGCTTCTCGCCGTCGAGCCGCTCGAGGCGATCGAACATGCGAGCGGCACCGATATCCCGCTTCGTTTTTCGCTCGTCGAAGCGGCTGCGGTCGCCTTCGGCGGCCAACTCGGGACGAGCCTGTGGAGCGGCGATCCCGCCGATGCCATCGCGGCGACCATCGTGCTCGACGCGATCGGCGGCCCGGCGATCGCGTTGGTTCATGCTATCTCGACGCGATTCGCCGCCGCCGCTACCGACACGTATATGAAGCGCGAGTTGATCGCGGATTTGCGCGCGTCGATCTTTCCGGCGTTACGCGACGACGTGACCGATTTGGGCGAGCGGATCGCGACGAACATCAAAGGCATCGACGGCGCGCTCGATGCGGCGCTACTCGAAGCCGGGCGCACCGCGCGCGATGCCGATATCGGCAGCGTCGAACGCGCGCTCGATGCAGTCGCCGCGGGCGAGGTCCCCGCGCGAGTGGCCGCGATGCGCTCGCGCCGCGCGACGATCGACCGCGAATTGAACGAGATCGAACGCATCGCCAATGCGTTTCTCGCCGAGGCGCCGGAGATCGCTCCCGCCGATCCGGGAACCGAGATGCTTCGCCGCGCGCATAGCGACCCGAGCCTCGACGCCGCCGCGTACGCGCGCGGGCTGCGCCCGCAACGCTGG
Source organism: bacterium (assembly GCA_021845615.1). Lineage (GTDB taxonomy): Bacteria > Vulcanimicrobiota > Vulcanimicrobiia > Vulcanimicrobiales > Vulcanimicrobiaceae > JABEUX01. Next base: position 6,284 of record JAJZVP010000031.1, read on the forward strand.
CGCGTCGCCGTCGTCGGTGCGTTGCGCCGCGGAAAATCCGCGCTCATCGACGCCTTCGCGGGGCACGCCGTTCTCGGCGACGAGGTTCCCGGCATGGCGCGTTTCCCGATTCACGTTCGGTACGGCGAGCGGAACGAGGCCTTCGCGCTCGACGCCGAGGGTGCGTGGAGCGCGATCGACACGGCCGCCGTCGGCGAAGCCGCGCGACGCTCGCCGGTGCTCGTTCTGACGCCGTGGAATTTCCCGCGCGAATTGGTGCTGGTGCACGCGCCGGCGTTCGATTCCGGCGACATCGATGCCGAAGATATCGCACTGATGGCGGCGCGGAGCTCGAGCGAAGTGCTTTGCCTCTTCTCGCGTCAACTCTCCGAACGCGAGTTGAGCCTGTACGAGCGCATCGCCGAATTCGGCAAACCGATGATCTTCGCGCATACGATGGCCGACAACGAGAGCGCGGGCGATCGTCGCAACGTGGTCGATCTCGCCCGACGATATCTCGCCGAACGAAAGATTCCGGCGACGCGCGTCTTTACCGTCTCCGCACAAGAGTACGCCGGCGCCGTTGCGAACCGGCGCGCTCCCGCCGGCTGGAACGAACTCGGCGCGCTTCGAGAGACGCTCGACGGCCACGCCACGGAGCATATGGAGCGCCTCGCTCGGCTCGAGCGCTCGAGCGCCGAGATCCGCCGCGAGATCGCGCGACCGAGCGCGGAACCCGCCCCGATGGGGGGCGCCCCAGCCTTTCTTCGCCGTCTCTTCGGGCGCTAGGGGGTCGCCCCGGCCCGTCGAAGCAGCGGTTAGGTATGCCTATCATCATCGGCCCAGCCTTCCTCGCCTTGGGCGACGGCAGCTCGGCCTACGCGCGGCTCGCGATCGACCGCGGCCGCATTGCAGCGATCCTTCCCGCCGAAGGCCCCAGCGACTATCCCTGTCCGGAGGGATGTTCGGTCGCGCCCGGCCTGATCGATCTCCACACCAACGGCGCGGACGAGATGCTCTTCAATCGCGACCAAGGCTACGCCGTTCCGGTCGCCTCGCGCGCCTACGCCGCGACCGGTGCGACCGGATTCGTCGCCTCGGTGATGACCGCACCGTGGGAATCGATGCTCCATGCGGCCTCGGAGATCGTCGAAGCGGCACACGAGCTCGAAGAGAACCAACCGCAGGGGGCTCGCTGCCTCGGCATTCACTTCGAGGGCCCGTTCCTCAACGCCAAATTTCGCCGCGTTCATCGCGGCGATTGTCTGCTTCCGGCGTCGAGCGAACGCGCGCAAGAGATGGTCGACGCCTGCCGTGGAGCCTTAGTCATGGTAACCCTCGCACCCGAAGTCGACGGCGCGAGCGAATTCGTGCGTACGATGCTCGAACACGGCGTCTCCTGTTCGGCGGGGCACACGGCGGCGCGGTACGCAGAGGGATTACTGGCGATCGGCACGGGCTATCGCAGCCTCACCCACGCCTTCAACGGCATGGGGCCGCTCGACCATCGCGATCCGTCGTTGCTCGCCGCCTTCATGCAAGATCGCCGTACGACCGTTCAACTGATTTGCGACGGCCATCACGTCGCACCGCCGATGGTCGATCTTCTCTATCGAATGCTCGGCGATCGCGTCGTCCTGACGACCGACTTCATGCCGCCCGCAGGCCCGGGATACCGCGTCGAAGGCGGCGTCATGCGCGCCGACGACGGAACGATCGCCGGCAGCGCGTTGACGATGGATCGAGCGCTACGCAATTATATGGCGTTCACCGGCTTGCCGTTCGCACAAGCGATCGTCGCGGCATCGCACGCTCCGGCGCGAACGATCGGCGCGCAAAACGAGATCGGGCGGATCGCCGTCGGCATGCGCGCCGACCTCTCTTTTTGGGACGATCGCTACGAAGTGCTCGCAGCGATGGTCGGCGGCGAAATCGTCTACCGGCGCGAAGAGACGCTCGTCCTCACCTAATCGCGAAATCAGGAGCGGAGTTCGCGCGCGATCTCCGCTTTCATCGCATCGGTCGAAACGCGCGTCTCCAAGAAGACGCCGATCGCGCCGACGAGCACGGTCAGCGTTCCGCCGACGGTCAACGCCGTCGGCAACCACGGCAGCGCATCGCGCGTCAAGGCGTTGAGGGCGACCGCAAGACTCGCCAAGACGAACAGGCCGATCGCGAGGTGATACGCCGAGAGCGCCCGCTGCAAATAATTTATCCGCGCCTGGTAGAGCCGCAGTTCGGACAAGATCGCATCGCGTTGGTTGTTGCCGTCCGACGGCAGGGCGTGAATTTCCACGAAGAGCGCTCGCGCTCGGTCGACGGCGCGCACGACGCGCGTCATCGTGACGTTCAATAAATTACCGCACGCCAAAATAAAAACGGCGGGCGCGATCATCTGCGCGATGATCGCGGTAATCGGGGTTCCCTGAGCCATTCCTATCGAAAAGGGAAGCGATCCAGCCTGCATCTCATTCTCCTCCCAAGTACGCGGCCACCACGGCGGGATCTTCAGCCAATGCGGCGGCGGTATCGTCGCGCGCGATCTCGCCGTTACGAAGGACGTATCCACGGTCAGCCAGTGCGAGTGCCGCGCGCGCGTTCTGTTCGACGAGCACGATCGTCGTGCCGCGAGCGTGGATGTCGCGAAGCACTTCGAAAATTTGCTTGACGACGAGCGGAGCGAGCCCCAACGACGGCTCGTCGAGCAGCAAGAGGCGAGGGCGGGCGATCAGCGCGCGCCCGATCGCGAGCATCTGCTGTTCGCCTCCCGAAAGCGTCCCGGCGCGCTGCTCGATGCGCTCGCGGAGGCGGGGAAAGATCGCGAGCGCGTCGTCGATTCGCGTCGCCGCCTCGCGCTGCGAGGCGATCGCGAATCCCCCCAGCTCGAGATTTTCGCGAACCGTCATCCGCGTAAAGATGCGTCGGCCCTCCGGAACGTGCCCGATGCCGAGCCGCGCGATGGCGTCGGGAGAGCGCTTTCGAAGGTTCGAGCCATCGAAAACCACCTCGCCCGAACGGATCGGCAACAACCCGGAAATCGCTCGAAGCGTCGTCGTTTTTCCGGCTCCGTTGGCGCCGAGCAGCGCGACGATCTCTCCCTCGTCTACGCGGAGATCGATGCCGCGCAACGCAACGATCCCTCCGTACCGCACGTCGAGCGCGCGAACCTCGAGGAGCGCGCTCATGCCGGGGCGCCCAGGTACGCTTCGATGACGCGAGGATGCTCTCGAATCTCACGAGGCTCCCCTTCGGCGATCTTCTCGCCGTAATCGAGCACGGCGATCCGCTCGCAGAGATTCATCACGAGCCCCATATCGTGCTCGATGAGCAGCACCGTCGTTCCGCCGTCGCGAATCGCACGAATCAACGATACGAGTTCGTGCTTTTCCGATGGATTGAGCCCCGCCGCGGGTTCGTCGAGCAAGAGCAAGCGCGGGCGAGCGGCGAGCGCTCGCGCGATCTCGAGGCGGCGCTGCGTCCCGTACGAAAGATTCCGGGCGAATTGCTCCTCGACGCCGGATACCCCGACGAAACGTAATAACTCGCGCGCGCGCTTCTCCGCCTCCGTTCGCTCGCGCCGCTCCCGGCCGGTATTCAATAACGAGTCCAACACGTTCGCCTCGAGGAGCACGTGTTCGCCGACCATCACGTTGGCGAGCGCCGATGCGTTTCCGAAGAGTCGAAGATTCTGAAAGGTTCGGGAGACGCCGAGGCGCGCGATGCGCTGCGTGCTCAGCCCGGCGATCGAGAGGCCGCCGATCGAGATCGAGCCTTCGTCCCAGCGATAGATCGCCGTCAAGAGATTGAAGAGCGTCGATTTCCCGGCACCGTTGGGACCGATGATCCCGAAGATCGCCCCTTCTTCGACATCGAGCGTTACGTTGGAGAGTGCGGTCAGGGCTCCGAAGCGTTTGCCGACGCCCACGAGTTCGAGCACCTTCATGCGTCGCCCGCCGCTTCGCCCGCGTGGTGCAGTTCGGCCCGCCGCTCGCGATTGGGAAGCAAGCCTTCCGGCCGAAAGAGCATGATTCCCACGAGAATCGCACCGTAAATCAGGAAGTGGAGATTCGAGAGGTCGATCGTCGTGTGAAACGTCGCATCGACCAATGAATTGATCTGCGGGAGTAGCGCCGAATTCACGATCGTCAACAGCAAGCTTCCGACGACGACGCCGACGATGTTGCCCATTCCGCCGAGCACCAACATCGACACGATGAGCACGCTCACCTGGAACCCAAAGAGGTCCGGTGAGACGAGCGCGAGCTTCGCTGCAAAGAGGACGCCGCCGATCCCGGAAAACGACGCGCCGATTGCGAACGCCGCGAGCTTCGAACGAAGAACGTCGATTCCGGCGTGCCTCGCCGCGAGTTCGTCCTCGCGTATCGCCATCCACGCGCGCCCGAGGCGGCTCTCGCGGAGGTTGCGCGAGATCCACAGCGCGGCGGCGATTCCGACGAGCGCGATATAGTAATAGGGCATCACCGAAGCGCCGAACGAATGCCCGAAGAAGGTCGGCACGTCGAGCGCCGCAATCCCGTTCGGGCCGCCGGTATATTTCGTGAGGTTTTGAAAGATCTGCGGCACGATTTCGCCGAAGCCGAGCGTTACGATCGCGAGGTAATCTCCGTGAAGTCGCAGCGTCGGGGCCCCCAAAAGCGCGCCGAAGAGCGCGGCGAGCGCCGCGGCGAGAAAGAGCAGCACCCAGAACGGCAGGTGCAGCCCGAACTGCGGGCTGGCGAGCATGCCGTAGGTGTAGGCGCCGATTGCGAAGAATGCCGCATACCCGAGATCGAGCAGCCCCGCGAAACCGACGACGATATTGAGGCCGAGCGCGAGCATGACGTAGACGGCGGCATCGGCGAGCACGCTGAACACGGCATCGTTTCCGTAAAAGCGGGGAGCGATAGCGAGGAATGCGGCAAGCAGCAGCACGATCGCCGTCTTTGCGCGCCGATTGTGGAAACGTTCGATCGCAACGCACGCCGCGATGGCGACGAGCGCGTAGGTGTAAATCACACTTTCTCCGGCAACGTCTCTCCGAGCAAGCCGCTCGGGCGAAAGACCAACACGAGGATCAGCACGGAGAAGACGGCGACGTTGCTCCATTGCCCGCCGATCAACCAGGTGGAAAACGATTCGAGCATGCCGATGAGGAAGCCGCCGAGCATCGCACCGGCGATGTTGCCGATACCGCCGAGGACGGCGGCGGTAAAGGCGCGCAGGCCCGCACCGAAGCCGTTGAGGAACCACGCCGAACCGAACGAAACGCCGCCGACGAAGCCCGCAACGCCTGCGAGCGCGCCGGCGATCAGGAAGGTCATCGCGATCGTCCGATCGACGTTAATGCCGACCAACGACGCCGCGTCGCGATCCTGCGCGACCGCTCGCATCGCTTTGCCGAGCTTGCTGCGCTGGACGAAAAAGTGAAGCGCGATCATCGTGACGATCGCGAGCGCGACTACGACGATCTGTTGGACGCCGACCTCGAGCGCGCCGATCTGCAACTGAGGGTTCGGTATGACGTTGGGAAACGGAACCGGCGCCGAGCCCTGCCAGAGTTCGATCAAGTTCTCGAGCATGAACGAGACGCCGATTGCGGTGATCAGCGGCGCGAGCCGCGGCGCCTTCCGCAGCCGTCGGTAGGCGAGCCGTTCGATACCGGCATTCAAGAGCGCGCTGGCGAGAATTGCGGCGATCAGCGCCGCGGCGATACCGAGAATCAAGCCCGCTCCGTGCAAGGCCCCCGCCGCGCGCAGCCCGACGAGGATCCCGAGCGCGACGAAGGAGCCGAACGTGTAGACGTCGCCGTGAGCGAAATTGATGAGCTCGAGAATGCCGTAGACCAGCGTGTAGCCCAGCGCGATCAAAGCATAGATCGCGCCGAGCTCGACGCCATTGGCAAGTTGAGCGAGAAACTCGTGCAAGCGGCTATTCGCTTAAGTTGAGTTGCTCGATGAACGACGAACGGCCGTTGCGAATTGCGTAGAGCGAAATCACCGGTTTGCGAACGTCGCCGTTCGTATCGAAGGAGATCGGCCCGATCGGCGTCAGCACCTCGTTCTTGGCGCCGCGCGGAATCTTCGCGAGCACCTCGGCCCGAGTCGGCATTTTGTTCCCGTTCGCCTCGATCGCTCGTTCGATCGCCGAGATCGCGACCTCCGTCGCCGCATACGCGTTCGCGCTGTAGGGACCGACGTCGCTTCCGAATTTGGCCTTATATGCGGCGACGAACCGCTTCGCCGCGGGCAGCAGATCGGCATTCGGCGCGGCGACGGTGTAATAGGTGCCGTCCGCGCGCTTCTTCGCGACCTCGGCGATATCGGGTATGCCGTCGCCGCCCATGAACGCGAGTTTCCCCATCCCGACGTCGAACATTTGTCGGCGCAGCAAGCCTCCACCGGTGCTCGTCGTGCCCCCGAAGAAAATGAAATCGGGTTTGTAGCCCTTAATTTTCAGAAGGAGCGCCTTGAAATCTTGCGTGTCGGGAGCGATGTGGTCGCGCCCCAGAACGGTACCGCCGAGTTTGGTGAAGTCGCGCGCGAACACGTTGGCGAGATCGAGGCCGTAGGTCTCGTTATCGTCGACGATATAGGCTCGCTTGAGTTTGAGATCGAGCGCGAAGCGCGCGGCGGCCGAACCTTGCCGCGAATCGGTCGTGCAGACGCGGAAAAACGTATTGACGCCGGGATTCGCGCGGCGCAACATCGCCGCATCCTTCCCTAACGTCAGCCCATCGCTTACCGCCGAGGGACTGATCTGCACGATTCCCGCTTGATTGGTAATGGGAATCTCCGCCGCGGCGACGTTCGAGTTATAGGGGCCAATAATCGCCAACACGCTATCGTCGGCGATGAGGGTGCGCACGTTGCTCGCTCCCTGCTGAGGGTTGTGGACGCCCTGCTGCGTGTCGTCGAGCGCCTGCACGGCAAAAGTGAATCCGCCGGGAACGCCCTTGGCGTTCGCGCGCGCGACGGCGAGCTTGATGCCGTCGAGCGTGCTGGTGCCGACCGAAGCGTCGGCCCCGGAGAGCGGCAGATCCACGCCGATCCCGATCGTGGTGGAAGCCGGCGCCGGACCGCTCGAGCAAGCGGCCAAGGGTGAGGCGAGCAAAAGAATGGCCGCAAGAGCGGCGGTACGATGCGATCTCATGCCCGACGGATTAGCCCGGACGGTCGCTCTCCCCTGGCGCTCCCACGGCTTCGGCCATCGGCGTCCATTCGACGACCGAAAAGCCGTCGACTTCGGCCTCGACAGGCACGAAGCCGCCCTTATTTTCGAGCCGTTCGAAGACCTCGGTGCTCAGCCACAGCGCGTTGATATTCGCGTGCTTCTGCATGTGTCCGGCAACGTCGATCGCGTGATCGGCGATCTTCTCGAGTTGGCTATCTTCGAAAATCACGACGTCGCCGTCGTTGAGACCGCAACGCACCTCGATCGGCGTGCGCAACTGATTTTCGTCGCGGTTGAATCGTTCGAGCTCCGCCAGGACGCGCTGCCCGGCGGAGACGCCGAGATCGCGGTCGAGAAAGCACGCCATCACGCCGTCGGGAGTCCAGGTCTGCTTCCACACGCTGTAGGAATCGAACGTGTTGCGAACCATCTCTTCATAGGCCTGAAAGGTCGCGGCGACGGCGGTCGGCCGCTCGCCGACCTTCATCTTCGTCGATCCCACGATATCGATCGATAGAAACGTACAGGGCTTGCGCGACGAGGATTTCAGCGCGCCTTCGATCTCACGATACCGCTTGAGTAAGATGCCGCGATGATGCTCGGATTCCGCATCGAGTTTACGCATCGAGAGCGCGCCGTCGGCGCCATCGGCTCGCGGCGCACTGAGCCCGCTCCGCGACGAAGCCTTAAAGGTGCGTCGGACGATGTAATCGAGGCGCTGTAAAACCGAATCAAGGATGCCCTTCGCGATCCAAATCGCAACCGCAATTCCCAGCGGGGCGTAATTGATGCGGCCGGCGCTCGGCCACGAGAGCCCGAACCACCGCGAGACCATGCGAATATCGGCGTCCGCGAGGCGGTGTGCGAGCCGGACGAGCGCCGTCGTTTCGAGGCGCGGCGCGTGCACAAACTCCAGCGCGAAGAGGCCGAGCAGCGTCACCGAAGCGACCCAAACGACGAGGCCCAACGCAAAACGCAGCACGGCGATGAGTGCTGTCAGTAAGCCACGAGGAGTCAGGGACATGCTCGGAACCTCCAATCCACTGAAGACGGGGTGTAAGGTCCTCCTAACGGCTCGCCCCTTCCTGCTTTCGTTCGCTCAGTCGCGATTCTTGGGTACCCAGGGCGCGACGAAGAGTCCGGGGTATTTGGTACTCCCTCGAATCGGCCGACGGAAGAGCCAGGCGAGGAGTCCCGAGAGATTCGCGACCATGACGAACTGCCGATAGCCGAAATTTTCGAGAAACGCCGCCGCGAAAAGCACCCAGACCTGGCTTAAGCGATACGCGGTAAATGATATCTCATCGAGCAAAATACTGATAATCGAGCCGAACATCGCCAACACGAAAACCAGGGCGAGCAGCCACCATTGCGTTCGCCAGTCCAGATACCCGAGTGCCGCCATGACGAGCGAAAACATGACGCCGCCGATCACCACCACCGGGGCGAGCCATTCGAAGAACACGAGATACGGCATCGTCACCCAACTGAAGATTCCACCGTTGCCGAAGAGCAGTCTCCGATGAATGACGACGCACTCGGAGAGGTGGCGGTGCCAGCCTTTGCGTTGGTTGTAGAGCACCTTCGGCGACGCCGGCACGTCGGTCCAACAGACCGGAAACGGCGAAAAGGCGATCCGATAGGGGCGCCCGGTATTGATACAATAATTATGGACGCGCAGCGTCATCTCCATATCTTCCCAAATCGTATCGGTGCGAAAGCCTTCGCACGAAACGAGAATATCGCGCCGCCACAGCCCGCAGGCCCCCGAGACGATGCCCAGGGCGTTGAACGGCGCGAACCCCATCCGCGTCGCCAAGAAGGCGCGCAAATATTCGAGCACCTGGAAGAGTTGCATCATGTTTTTGGGCAGCGAAGGCTCGAAGGGCTTACCGTCGACCGGCGTCGAGGCGTTTCCGACCGCGACCGCTCCGCCGACGACCACCGTTCGCGGATCCCGTTGGAACGGCTCGACCATCCATTGCAGCGTCTGCCGGTGATAGTAGGAATCGGCATCGGCGGTAAAGAGCAGCGGATAGCGCGAGAGGTTGATGCCGGCGTTGAGCGCGTCGCCCTTCCCGCCGTTCGCCTTGTCGATCACGCGCAATTCGGGATGGAGACGGGATTGGTAAACCTCCCGCACCTCCTCGGTGGGGAGTTCGACGCGATAGATCCCCTCGTAGGGTTCGAGATCGAAGGCTTCGTGCAGTCGTTCGAGGGTATCGTCGGTCGAGCCGTCGTTAATGACGACGATTTCGAAATTGACGTACTCGAGCGCCAGCATCGATCGTACCGAGGTGACGATGATCTCTCGCTCGTTGAATGCGGGGACCAACATGGTGACCGGGCGGTCGAGCGTCGAGTTGGAACGACGCACCGGGTCGGCGAGATGCATCTTCACGAAGCCCGGAAGGCGAAATAGCGCCACCCCACCGGTAAATGCGTAGTAGCCGTTGATGATCAAAAAATAAATAAACAATACGGTTTCGATGATGACCACCACACCGTCGATGGCTTGGTGCCCGTAGACGCTCACAACCGCGCCTCCGGCGCCCCCTGCGACGCGGAGCGACGGTCGCGCGTCGGCGAACGCCTCGCCATCATTTTTCGTTCGGCGATCGCCTGCGTTATCGAATCCCGCGCGTAGCGGTCTTCCACCTCGACGAGAAAATCTTCGAGCAATCCGCTCTCCCCGTACAGTTCCACGATCGCCTCGGCGGCCCGCAGCCGAACCCAGTAGTCTCGGTGCGAGGCCAAGCGAAGGAGCGTTTCGCGATCGTCGTAGCGGACGCATTTTCTCAGGACGCGCAACGCCGAGAGCAACACGATCGACGACTCGTGGGCGCAGTACCGCAGCGCGAGCGCGCGGTCTTCCTCCGATGCCAACGGAGCGAGAGAGCGCAGCGCCGCCGCAATCGTTTCGCTCTCCTCAGAGGCTTCCAGCACGCGCTTACATACCGCGCGCGCCGGCGAGGGAGAACAGAAACGAACGAAATCGAGCAGCCTGCGCCGGCCCGCTTCGTCGGCGGTCGCGATCGCCGCGCGCAAGGCTTCGTCGAGATCGATGCGATCGATCTCCTTCAACATCGCCTCGACGCGCGAACGGACCCAGTCGTCGCGGTCGCGCACTAATTCGAGGACGCCGTCGGTAAAGCGCGGATCGATGCGCAGCGCGCATTGGGCGGCGGCGCGGGAGAGCTCCGCGCCTTCGTCGGCAGAGAGGCGAATGGCGTCGTCGAGCGCCGCGGGCTCGCGCATCTGCCCGAGCGCCGTCAACGCGAGGATTTTTTCGGCATCGTCGCCGCGGCCGAGCCAATAGAGCGCGTGCCGGTCGAGCCCGATATCGTAGGCGATCGCGTCGAGTTTCGGCAGCACTTCGCGCGCGCGGTCGCGATCCTTGTCGCGAAGTTGATGGAATTGCGAAAAGAGCGCGATCACGGTGAACCAATCGCGGCGGCCGACGCGCGGCATCACCTCGGGGAGCGCCTCACCCGTATAGGCCGTCTTGAAAATCGAGCGCCATCGTTGCGTCAGCATGCTCTGTCGCCGCCGGGCGAACGAGTTGCGCGTACGCAGAAAAACGAACGCCACGATCAGCGCGGCGGTCATGATCGAGGAGATGAGAACGCTTACCTCGATCAGCCATAAGAGTGGTTCAGAGGCGCTCGCGAAGTGCAACGCGTACCTCGAAGCGATCGTACGCGCCGGTCAAGCCGTACCAGCCCATTCCGATTGCCAGCCCTATGCGCGACGAGAGCCGATGCGTATCGCCCAAATACAACGACAGGCTATGATAGACGGCGGGGGGAGTTCCGAAGCCGACGTTCTCGACGTCGCGTCCCGTTGAGAGCGATATGTTTTCGGTGTCGCAGGGGAGATACCGCGCCATCGAAACCCCCTCCGAGAGCGCGATCCCGGGCACGTCGCTCAACCGAGCGAACGTGAGGGTGCCCGCGAAGCGCAGATCGCGAAAATAACGGTCCATGCCGACGTGCTCGATGGCGGCTCCCAACGAGGTGTACTGCCGAGTCGCATACCCAACCTGGTAGCCATACCCGCCTCCGGCCCGCAGATCGAGATCGCCTTGAGCGCTCGATGCGGGCAGGACGTTGTGTTGCGGGCTAAACGAACCGATGAGGTCGGCGATGACGTGCGGCCTCACCGCAAGATAGGTTCCCGCCTCGTACTCGTTATCGTTCTCTCCGAATCGCACGTCGTCGGCGGCGCGAACGTACGCCGATCGTGTATTCCCATCGCGTGCGACGACGAGCAAAGAAGCGCCGCTCCAGGCCCCGCGCCCCTTCGTCAGCGTCGCCGCCGAGGCGCCCTCTTGGATGACGACCCTCTGCGTCGGAGGCGGCGGAAGCGCGCAGAGCGCGGCGGCGCGCCCGGGAATCGCCACGGCGAGCGCGATCGTCACCGGTTGCAGCCAGCGCTTCATCGGTGCGCCGGGGTCCGAATCCCCGCAATGACGTCGTCGAGAATCTCGTCGAGCCGCACCTTCGGCTCGAAGGCGATCGCGCGTCGTGCCTTGGCGATATCGGGCACGCGGCGCATGATCTCTTCGAAGCCCTGCGGATAGGCACGCTCGAACGGAACGAACTCGATCGCCGATTTCGAACCCGTTCGTTCGACGATGCGCTTGGCGAGGTCGAGGATCGTCATCTCGCGCGGGTTGCCGATATTGAACACCTCACCGGCGAGCGCGCCGATCTCCAGCAAGATCGACACGAACGCATCGGTGACGTCGCGGACCGAACAGAAGCAGCGGGTCTGCGTTCCGTCGCCGTAGACGGTCAACGGCTCTCCGGCGAGCGCCTGTGCGGTGAGCCGGGGGACGACCATTCCGTAGCGTCCGCTCTGCCGGGCGCCGACGGTATTAAAGAGGCGCACCACCACGACGGGGAGAGCGCGTTCTCGCTGCAAGGCCAGCGAATAAAATTCGTCGTACGCTTTGGCGCAGGCGTAGCTCCATCGCCCGACGGTCGGCGATCCGAAGCAGATCGGATCCCCTTCGTTCGACGGAATTTTCGTCGAGTGGCCGTAGACTTCGGAGGTCGACGCGATGAGGATCGGCGTCTTCCGTTTCAGCGCGGCCTGAACGACGCTCTCCGTGCCTCGCGCGTTGACGTCGAGCGTGTCGAAAGGGCTCTCGACGATAATACGGAGACCGATTCGTGCGGCGAGATGCACCACCGCATCGCAGCCCTCCATCGAACGTTCCACGAGTAGCGTATCGCGAATATCTCCGTGAACGAATCGACTTCCCCGACGCGCGAGCGCGCCGGTAAGGTTGGCGAGATTCCCGGTCGAGAGATCGTCGAGCGCCACGATTTCGTGCCCCGCCTCGAGCAGGGCGTCGCAGAGGTGCGAGCCGATAAAGCCCGCCCCCCCGGTAACGAGCACCTTCACAGCGCGAAGACCGTCGCCGAGGTCGCCGCCGCCCGTTCGGGCGTGATGACCTGGCGCGTATCGACGATCAAGGAAGCGTTTTCGAGAATCGTCTGATAATCGATCCCATCGTGATCGGTAAGGATCACGACGCAATCCGCCCGCGCGACGTGCGAGGGATCGAGCGGCACGCTCTCGAGCGTATCGACCCGGCGCCTCCGCAGCGAGGCCGCTCCGTTCGATCGCTCGTTCGAGCGACGCTCGTAGGGCACGATCACGCGCGGACGCCATTCCGGCCAATCGTTATGTCGGCCGTTGAGTTGGGCGACGTAGGGATCGTGATAGGAGACGACCGTGCCGCGCATCCGTAAACGATCGATCACCGCTACTGCGGGGCTGCGGCGCGTATCGTCGATATTTTTCTTATAGGCGACGCCGATGACCAAGACGCGCGCATCGCGCAGCGATTTTCGTCCCTCGTTCAACGCGGCGGCGATGAGATCCACGACGTACCCCGGCATCTGCGAATTGACGTCTTCGGCGAGCTCGATAAAGCGCGAGGTAAAACCCTGGCGCTTCGATTCCCAGGCGAGGTAATGCGGATCGAGGGGGATGCAATGCCCACCGACGCCGGGGCCGGGTTGAAACGGCATGAATCCGAACGGTTTGGTCGATGCGGCGGCGATCACTTCGCCGGAATCGATGTTGAGCTGTCGACAGAGGCGAGCGAATTCGTTAATGAATCCGATGTTCACGAGGCGAAACGTATTCTCCAGGAGTTTCACGGTTTCGGCGGCGCGCGCCGACGATACGACGTGCGTCTCTTCGAATATGCTGTCGTATAACGTGCGCGCCGCGTCGGTGGAGCGTTCGCTGCAGCCTCCGATCACTTTGGGAATCCGACGCAGCGGGAGGTCGCGCCCCGGATCGATACGCTCCGGAGAGAACGCGGCGAGAAAATCTCGGTCGAGCGCGAGATTCGATCGCTCGAGAATAGGAACCAGTGCTTCCTCGGTCGTGCCCGGATAGGTCGTCGATTCCAGAACCACGAGTTGCCCCGGTCGGAGCGCCCCGGCGACTTGCTCGGCCGCATCGAAAATGCAGGTGAGATCGGGGAGGTTCCCGATGCCCAACGGGGTGGGCACGCAGATGACGACCGCATCGCATTCCCCGAGCCGGGAGAAATCGCTACTGCATTCGAGTCGCTCGCTCCCTACCAACTCGGTAACGCGCTCTTCGGGAACGTCGCGAATATGCGAACGCCCGGAGTTCAGCAATACGACGCGTTCGGGGTTGATGTCGAACCCGAGCACTTTCGGGAAGACCGCGGCGAACTCGACCGCGAGCGGCAGGCCGACGTAGCCGAGGCCGATGATACCGATCGTTGCGGTCCTCGTGGAGAGACGCCGAACGAGCTCGTCAACGTGTATTGAGAGCGGCCTCGATACAGAGAGACCGTCAACGCGCTTTCCCATAGTTTCTCCTATCGGCCAGGTACGGCGTTCCTTAGCGACCTGAGGAGGAAATCCTTCCGCGCTCCTTTTAGCGTTCGATCGTCGCCGCCGCGTTGAAATAACTCGCGTTTCGATGATGGATGACGAGCGCGGCGGTGGACTGCTCGGGAACGATTTGAAAGCTCTCGGTGAGGCGAACCCCAATCGCTTCCTGGGCACCCAACAGGGCGAAGGCTATCTCGTGCTGCGAGAGATCCGGACAGGCGCCGTAGCCCCACGAGTAGC
>JAJZVP010000162.1 GCA_021845615.1 bacterium
TCCTGGAAGCGCGTTCGTGGCGCGTCCCCGATTGGGTGGTCGTTCCCGGCGGTAATCTCGGAAACTCGAGTGCGATCGGCAAGGGTTTTCGCGAGGCCCGCGCGCTCGGACTCATCGATCGTCTTCCGCGCCTCGCCGTGGTGCAAGCCGAGGGCGCCGCTCCCTTCGTCGAACTCTATCGCTCCGGCCACGACCTCGTGCCGGTCGTCCCGCACACGATCGCGAGCGCGATCGCCGTCGGCGCCCCACGTTCGTGGCGCAAAGCACGCGCGGAGCTCGATGCATCGCGTGGGAGCGCCGTCGCCGTCAGCGACGATGAAATCGACGCAGCGAAGGGGCGAATCGGTGCGGCCGGCATCGGGTGCGAACCCGCCTCGGCGGCGACGCTCGCCGGAATAGTTCGGCTGCGAGCGGATGGTACGCTGACCGAGCGAGACGATGTCGTCGCGGTCTTAACCGGGCACGTGCTCAAGGATAGCGATGCGAGCCTGCGCGTCGCCGATCGCCGCGATGTCGGCGCGTAGCTTTCACGCTAGCGCGCCGGCGAGCAGTGCGAATCTCGGCCCCGGTTTCGATGCCGTCGCGATCGCGCTCTCGGCGCGCATGCACGCTGCGGTCGCACCGGCATCGCGCTTCTCGCTGCGTTTCGCTCCGGGACCGCATGCCCCGACGCACGACGGTCTCCGCGATGCGATCGAACGCGCGATGCGGAGCGTCGGCGCGTTACCGCGCCTGAGCATCGAGATAACCAACGACATTCCGCTCGGGGCCGGCCTCGGATCGAGCGCGGCAGCGACGGTGCTCGCGCTCGGGATCGCGTGGCGCGCGACGGGAGCCCGTCTCGACCGCACGCGGATCGCCGCCGCTGCGTGCGAGATCGAAGGACATCCCGACAACGCACTCGCATCGCTCTACGGCGGCACCACCGTCGCCTGCGACGCTCGCAACCTCGTGCGCTTGCCCGCGTTGCGCGATACGATCGCGCTCTTCACGATTCCAAAGGTCGATCTTTCGACCGCGGCGGCGCGCTCGCTGCTGCCCGCACGATATTCTCGCTCCGACGCCGTGTTCTCGATTCAGCGCGCCGCGCTTCTCGGCGCCGCTCTCGCCTCGGGCGATCTCGCGCCTTTGCGCGCGGCGATGCACGACCGCATCCATCAGCCCTATCGCGCAAAAAAGATTCCCGGATTGGCCGCGCTTCTCGCCTACGACGCGCCCGGCGTGCGCGGCGTCGCGCTCTCCGGCGCCGGGCCGACCGTCGTCGCGCTATTGGATGCTCGCGCGAACGTGCGGCGTATCGCCGCGGAGTTACGGTCCCGCTTTTCCCAGGCCGGCATCGCCAGCGAGACGCTCCGCCTTCGCCCGAGCGCGCGCGGATTGCTGGTTCGCAACGCCCGCTCCGCGTCGCAGAAATAAAAAGGACGCGCGCGTTGCAACGCTCGCGTCCCCCAACCGTTAAAGGTGCGCTATGCGGTTTGGTTGACGTTGGTGCCGACGTTCTCGTCACCATCCTGAATTCCGGCAGTCGCTTCCAACTGCGCTTCGTGTTGCGTCGCCACCAGCGACTTGACGGCGTTCTGTACTCCCGCCGAAGCGGAAGCGATCGAGGATATACTCATCCGTGTCCACGTACCTTTCCAGGAAAGCCACACCCAACGGCACAGCGTCTCGGCGAGATTGCCGAGGCTCTCGCGATACCCTGCGAAGCGGGCGCTTCTACTGCGTCACGATTGCGTTAACGATAGAGGCCGCTTGACGGGAGCGCGAGCATGGGGTAGGATGCACGCCATGATCTCGTTCACGTCGCGAATGTCCACTTGCTGTTCCGCCAAGCGCGCGACGGCGAGGTTGCCATTTGCGATGACGTAGAGCGCTCGACGCTCACCATCGATCTCGGCGCCCCCGTCGCAGCAGCGACGGGGGCGTTTTCATTTCCTCAGTCGCTTTCCTCATCTCACCAGGAGGCAGACCCATGAAAGCATCAATCGGAATCGGTATTCTCGGCTGTGGAGTCGTCGGCGGCGCCGTCGCCCAGCGGCTGCTCGCAAAAGAACCACACGTCCACGGCGTGGAGCACGCCGTTCACGCGATCGCCGTGCGCTCGCTCGCTCGACCGCGCGCGGAGGGAATCCCGCTATCGCTATTGATCGATTCGGCGAACGCACTGCTCGCCGACCATCGCATCGATCTCGTCGTCGAAACGATGGGGGGCACCACGCTCGCTGCGGAGTTCGTCGAACGAGCGCTCGAACGCGGCTGCCACGTCGTAACGGCGAACAAAGCGCTGATCGGTTCTCAGGGACCACGGCTCCACGCGCTCGCGGCGCGACGTGGTTCGAGCCTGCGCTACGAAGCGGCGGTCGGCGGGGCGCTGCCGATTCTGCGAACGATCGACGAGGCGCTCGCGGGAGACCCCATCGAGAGCTTCGTCGGCGTGCTCAACGGCACGTGCAACGCCATCCTGAGCGCGATGGAGCGGGGCGGAAGCTTCGACGAAGCGCTCGCCGACGCGCAACGCGCGGGATTCGCCGAAGCCGATCCCAGCGAAGATATCGACGGCCTCGACAGCGCGCATAAACTCGCCGTTCTCGTTCAGCGAGCCTTCGGGGCCGCGGCGATTACGCCGCGCCTACGATTCCGCGGCATTCGCGGTATCGACGGCGATGCGTTGCGTCGCTTCAGCAAGCGTGGATACCGCATGAAACTCCTCGCGGCGGCTCGACGCGACGAACGCGGTATCGCCGCGGAGGTAGCGCCGGCGCTGGTCCCTCGCGAGCACCCGCTCGGCACGCTTGAGGGCGCACAAAATGGCGTTCTCTTACGCGCGCGCGACGCGGGCGAACTCTATCTCCGCGGCGTCGGCGCGGGAGGCCCCGCGACCTCGAGCGCGATCCTCGGCGATATCGCCGACGTCCTGCGCGGCATCGTCGCTCGCACGCAACGCAACGATCGCGTCGATGGCTTTACGCCCATTCTCGATATCCGCCCGATTTTTCCCGACACGCTCGCCATCTGGAACGATGGCTTCCTCACATCTCCGGCGACGCAGCTCGATGCTGCGCACTCATCGTCGGCTCACTAACGAAAGGACCACCACTCATGTCCGTTACCACGCTCGAGACGCGATCTCGCGGCTTCAATACGCTCGCACTCCATGCCGCCTTCGACGGCGATCCGACGACAAAATCGCGGGCGCTCCCGATCTATCAGACCACCTCCTATCGCTTCGACGATACGGCGCATGCCGGGCGACTCTTCGGGCTCGAAGAGTTCGGGAATATCTATACGCGCATCAATAATCCGACGACCGACGTTCTCGAACGGCGGCTCGCCGAACTCGAAGGCGGCGTCGGCGCGCTCGCCGTCGCTAGCGGCCAGGCCGCCGCAATCTACTCGATTCTCAATCTCGCCGGATCCGGCGACCACATCGTCAGCTCAGCCTCGCTCTACGGGGGAACCTACAACGCCTTCGCGCACACGCTTCGACGATTCGGCATCACCGTATCGCTCGTCGACTTCAGCGACCTTGCGGCGATTGAAGCGGCGATTCGCCCAACCACCAAGGCCCTCTACGGCGAGAGTATCGGCAATCCGCGATTGGACGTGCTCGATATCTCCACCGTCGCCGACCTCGCGCACCGACACTCGCTCCCGCTGATCGTCGACAACACCCTCGCGACACCGTACCTGCTGCGCCCAATCGAGTACGGTGCCGATATCGTCGTCCATTCGGCGACGAAGTTTATCGGCGGACACGGCGTTGCAATTGGGGGCGTCGTGATCGACGGGGGCCGTTTCGATTGGGCGAGGAGCACGCGGCACGCCGAGTTTAC
>JAJZVP010000163.1 GCA_021845615.1 bacterium
CGCCGAAACGACGCCGTTGAAGGTGGTGCTCTCGCGCACGCCGAGCACGTTGAGGAGGCAGAGCCCGGCGATCAATCCGAAGACGGCGATGAAGTGAATCCAGGGATGGATGGGATTGAGTAAGACGGGGACGACCTCGCTGAGGTAGTCGACGCAACTCCACGCGAAGAGCGTCACGTCGATCGTGAAGTCGAGTAGTACCGCCCAGCCCGCGATGAAGCCGAGAAAATCGCCGAGCCCGCGCATGACGAAATACTGTCCGCCGCCCGCAACGGGATAGGTGGCCGCGAGTTCGGTGTAGGCGAGCCCGATGCAGACGTAGACGATGCCGGCGAAAAGAAAGGCGACGTTCGAGGCGCCCGCGGCGGCGCCCAAAACCAGACCGAGCCCGACGAAGATATCGGCGCCGACGTCGGAATAGCCCCAGGAAAAAGAGCCCCAAGGCGTGACCGAGCGTTTCAGTTCGGGTTGGTGTTTGTCGGGCATAGTCGTTTCTAAAAAATGATGCCTATCGCAGTACGTTCGAGCGCGTTGATCGTGTACTCCGCTTGGGCCAATTGGTCGGTCAATTCGTAATCGCGAAAGATCTTGCGGGCGTCCATGAGGCGGTTGACCGCATTGCGTAACTCGTTGCGTTCCCTCATACCGTCCGAGCTCTTCTGCAAGATCATCGACGCATATTTGATTGCGGTCTTGGCATACTCAACGTGATTGCCGATGGCCTGCAACTCGTGCATGGCCAGCTCGTAGGCCTCGCTCGCTTGATCGTAATCCCTCCGGCGGGTTGCGATCATCCCTTTGAGGACGTTCTCGAGCGCGTCGCTACGGTTGCGGGTCGGCGCGAGCGCCTGGTCGATCGCCTGCCGCAGGTCCGGATCGCTCGCGATATTCGGCGAGGTGGCGAAGGTGCGGGGCGGGCGCGCCGCCTGGCTCGGCACCGGCGCCGCGGCGGGCGCGACCTGTCCGGTTCGGAGCATGTCGACGTCGATGTAGAACTCGCGCGCGGTCTGGTAGCGTTTGCCGGGATCCTTTTCGATGGAGCGCAGGATCACGCGTTCGAGCGCTTCGGGAATGTTTCGATTGATCTCGCGCGGCGGAGTCGGCGTATCGTGGACGTGCGAATACATCGTCGCCACGATATCTTCACGGTCGTTCCGGAAGGGGAGCGTCCCGGTGAAAATTTCGTACATCAGAATGCCGACCGAATAGAGATCGGACCGCACGTCGGCGGGCTTGCTTAAAAAACGTTCCGGCGCGAGATAGGAGATCGTGCCGATGATCTGCCCCGTGCGCGTCGTCTGCGTGACGTCGCTCGCGCGCCGCGCGAGCCCGAAATCGGTGAGTTTCACGCGTTCGGAATTTTCGTCGAGCATGACGTTGGACGGCTTGATATCTCGATGGACGATCCCCTGCGATTGCGCGTAATCGAGCCCTTCGAGAATGTCGCAGATGAACCCGAGCGCCTGTTTGTATTTCAACTCGCCGCTGCGCAGATCGGCGAGGTTGCGCCCGCGCATGAGCTCCATGATGATGTACGGGTACCCGTCGTCTTCGCCGGCGTCGAAAACGGCGACGATGCGCGGGTGGTTCAGGCGCGCCATCGCGCGCGCCTCACCGAGGAGCCGTTCGATGGTATCGCTCGAGCGCTCGATTAAAACTTTAACCGCAACTTCGCGACCCAACTTTTTATCGAGGGCGCGATAGGTATCTGCGGTGCCGCCGCGTCCGAGCAGTTCGCCGATTTCGTAGCGCCCTGCGAGAGTCCGTCCTTGGAGTTCCACGCAATCGTTCCTACAGCCTAAAATGCATTCCGGTGATGGGTCATACGGTCACCGTCGATCGCGACGACGTCGAAACGCACGCGAGCGCGCGGCGCGACGATCTGTGCGTAATCGGCGGCGATGCGACGAAGGGTCGCCCGCTTGGAGCGCCCGACGGCCGCGAGCGCCGAGCCATAATCGGAGCTTTCACGTCGCTTCACTTCTACGACAACCAAAGTGCTCCCATCCAGGAAGAGCAGGTCGATCTCGCCCCCGGGCAAGCGGAGGTTACGGGCGAGTAGGCGGTAGCCGACCTTGCCGAGCATCTCTTCAGCGCGCTCCTCACCCCCGCGCCCGATCGCCTGCCGCCGACGGCTCATAGCGATCCGAGCGCCGCGGCGACGGGGGCGAAGCTCCGGCGATGGTACGGCGATGGGCCGTAGCGTCGCAACGCGTCGAGATGCTCCGGGGTGCCGTAGCCCTTGTGGCGCGCGAAGCCGTAGCGGGGGTCGAGGGCGTCGAGCTCGCGCAGGAGGGCGTCGCGGTGCTCTTTGGCGAGGATCGAGGCGGCGGCGATCGCGGTGCAGCGCCCGTCCCCGCCGACGATCGATTCGACGGGAAGCCCCAGCCCGGGGAGCGGCATCGCATCGACGAGCACGATCTCGGGGCGGAGCCCCGCCGCTTCGAGGGCGCGGCGCATCGCGAGTTGGGTCGCTCGATAGATGTTCAGTGCATCGATCTCCGCCGGCTCGGCGAGGCCAATGCCGTACGCGGCTGCATGGCGACGAATCTCGAGTGCGAGCTCGGCACGTCGCTTGGGGCTCAAACGCTTCGAATCGTCGATGCCGCTGACCGGCAGCAGGGCCGTCAGCACCGTACAGGCCGCGACGACCGGGCCCGCGAGTGGGCCCCGCCCCGCCTCATCGATCCCCGCGACGATGGTGAACCCGCTGCGGCGGAGTTCGATCTCGCGCGCTGCGAGTTCGAGATCGCGGCTCACGCGGGCTCCGCCGAAGGGCGCTCGAGCGAGATGCGGCCGAAGGCGCCATCGTTGAAGCGACTGATATACGAACGCGCGGCGTTGTGAAGATCGAACTCGCCGCCTTTGCGCGCGAACCCACCCTTCCGCGCGAAATTCTCGAGCGTGGGAACGCCTTCGAGTGCGAGCCGTGCGGCCCACGCGGTAAAGCGTTCGACGATCTCCTCGGGATCGTAGCGTTCGACGGGAACGCCGCCGCAGAGTGCGAGGTGCCATTGGGCGTCGGCATTGGGGATCTTCGGCACGAGGATTCCCGGCGTGTCCATCAACTCGACGTTCGGGGCGAGGCGGAACCATTGCAACGAACGCGTGATGCCGGCGCGATTTTGCACGCGCGCCGCCGCACGCCCGAGCAGCGCGTTGAGCGCGGTGGATTTCCCCGAGTTCGGAATGCCCACGATCATTGCACGCGTCGTGCCGCGAACGCTTTCTGCAAAACGGACGATCTCGTCGCGAACGAAGGTGCAATCGCGGCGGCTCCCGGCGTTGAACGCGAGCGCGTGCAGCCCGCGCTCGCGATAGCGCTCGAGCCACTCTTGCGTGATCGCCGGATTCGCGAGATCCGCGCGCGAGAGCAGCACCATGCGCGGCTTGCCGGCGAGAACGCGCGCGAGGTCGGGATTCGTCCCGCTGAAGGCGACGCGCGCGTCGACGACTTCGATGGCGAGATCGACGAGCGCGAGGCGCTCGCCGATGCCGCGCATGGCCTTGACCATGTGCCCCGGATACCATTGGACGACGCGGTCGAGCGGATCGCTCATAGCGGCCCGAAACGAGCGAAGGGCCAGAGAATCCACCAGGCGCGGCCGATCACGCGCGACTCCGCGATCGGGCCGAAGAAACGCGAATCTTCGCTGTGCGGGCGATCGTCGCCGAGCACGAAGAGCTTGCCGGGCGGGACGACCAGCGTCGGCATGGAGCGAGTGTCGTGGAGGTGGACGTATGGCTCATGTATGCGAACACCGTTCACGAAAACGACGCCGTTGTCAATGC
>JAJZVP010000164.1 GCA_021845615.1 bacterium
TTTCAACTGGATCGAAGCCTGGTATAATCGCCAGCGCCTTCACTCGACGCTCGGCTATCTCAGCCCAGCCGCGTTCGAGTTGAAGAAAGTATCTTAACTTCTTGTCCGCGAAACCTAATCAAGTCCAGGTCGCTACTCGGGGTGACGTCGCCGCGGCGCATCGCTCTTGTGTCACGCCGAGTAGGGCGCCCTTGTCACGCCGAGTAGGCGGCGAAGCCGCCGTATCGAGGCGCCGGAAATGCCCCTCGATACGCGCTTCGCGCTACTCGGGGTGACAGTGGGTCGCTACTCGAGGTGACAGTGGGTCGCTACTCGGGGTGACATCGCCACAGCGTATCGAGGCGATCTAGCTTCGGCAGATCGGCGGTTCGAGGTACGAATCGTAGCCGTCGGGATAGGCGACTCCGGCGAAATAGAGCCCGCGCGCCGGCGCGGTAACTCCCGCCGCCGCGCGGTCGCGAGCGGAAAGAATCGCGGCGACGTCGCTCGGAGCGCGACGCCCCATCGCGCACTCGGCGAGCAGCCCGACGATCGTGCGCACCATCCGATGCAAAAATGCGTTCGCGGCGACGCGCACGACCAGCAACTCTCCCTGCGGCTCGATCGTGAGCGACTCGATGCAGCGCACGGTGTTCCCGTTCTCCGGCAGCGTTCCGCAAAACGAACGAAAATCGTGCTCGCCGATCAACGGCAACGCCGCAGCGCGCATCGCCGCAAGATCGAGCGGCCGATAGAGGTGCCACGCGTAGCGCGCCAGCAGCGCCGAAGGAAGCGGGCGCGCGAGCAGCGCGTAGACGTAACGGCGGCGCAGCGCCGAGAAGCGCGCGGAGAAATCGGCGTCGACCAACGCGACGTCGCGAATGCGGATATCGTTGGGAAGCCGCGTATGGAGCGCGAGCGCGAAACGCTCCCACGGAAAAGCAATGCGGGAGGTCGTGAAACTCACGACCTGCCCGCATGCATGAACTCCAGTATCGGTGCGCCCCGCACTCGTCAGGGCGACGGGTTCGCCGAGCAATCCTGCGATCGCGACTTCGAGCTCCCCGGCAACGGTACGTTGCGTGGGTTGCCGCTGAAAACCGCAATACTCGGTGCCGTCGTATTCGACGGCACAGCGAATGGTTACGCTTTCGCGGTCTCCCGCTTCGGAACCGTGCGCTTCTCGTCGAGGTCGAGGAGATCGGCCCACGTCGTCACGTCCGTACGATCCGGCGCGATCTGGTCGCGAAGGCCCACGAAGTAGGTCAGCGACTCCCCCTCCGGCGAGTGGCTCAGCCAATGATGGTTCCATTGCTCGATCTCGGCAGTATTTTTCTTAGAGATAAACTCTTCGGAGACGTACGCCTCGATCTCGGCAACGCTCTTCGCGTGCTTGATGCGCTCGAGCAATTTTTCATGGTCGATGCCGAGGAAGCCAAAAACGGCCTGGTCCATCGGGCAGTTGTAGTGATAGTCGCCGATATTGCCGAACGCAAGTGCGTAGCCTTTATCGATCGTGCGTCCGATTTGCACGAGCCCGTGCACTTTATCGTGCACGCTACGGGGATAGGTTTTTGTAAGATCCATGTCCGCGTGAACACCGCCCGTCCCGCCCGGGTTGCGCCGCAGCTACCCGTGCTGCCGCTGGAGCGGGAACAGGATGACGTCGCGAATGCTGCTCGCGCCGGTGAGGAGCATGACGAGACGATCGACGCCGATGCCGATTCCCGCCGTCGGCGGCATTCCGGTCTCGAGCGCCCGAACGAAATCCCAATCGGGTTCGGGAATCTCCTCGTCGCCCTGCGCGCGCTGCGCGATCTGCGATTCGAAGCGCGCGCGTTGATCGTCGGGATCGTTCAGTTCCGAAAAGGCGTTGCTGATCTCCATCTGCGCGCAGAAAAGTTCGTAGCGCTGCGTCATCTCCGGGTCGCCCGGAACGCGTTTGGCCAGCGGCGAGATAGCGAGCGGATACTCGGTTACGAAGGTGGGGGCGACGAGGTGCGGTTCCAGGACGCGCTCGAAAATTTTGTCGAGCGCGTGGCCGTGCGTCGGCGAGGGCGGCATGCCGAGCTCGTTCAAAATCGCCGCGGCGCCTTCGGGATCGAGCAAGCGCTCGCGCGTGAACCGCCCGTGCGAGTAACGCGCGATCCCCTCGAGATAGCCGATACGGTCGAACGGACGTGCGAACGAAATTTCGTGTTCGCCGACGCGCAGCGTCGTGCCGCCGGTCACCACGCGCGCGAGGTGTTCCATCAACGCTTCGTTGAACGCGAGCATATCGTCGACGTCCCAATACGCCGCGTAGAGTTCGAGCATCGTGAATTCGGGATTGTGGCTGGTGTCGATCCCCTCGTTGCGAAAAATTCGGCCGATTTCGTAAACGCGCTCCATGCCGCCGACGATGAGGCGCTTGAGGTTCAGCTCGGTCGCGATACGCAACTGCATCTGCGCGTCGAGCGCGTTCACGTGCGTGAGAAAAGGCCGGGCCGCCGCTCCACCGGCAACGTGCAGCAACGTCGCGGTCTCGACTTCGTGAAACCCGCGCGCGTCGATAAAGCGTCGCATCTCCGAGAGGATTTTGCTGCGCGTCAGGAACGTCGCGCGCACCTCGGGATTGACGACGAGATCGACGTAGCGCTGGCGATAGCGTTTCTCGACGTCCTGCAACCCGTGCCACTTATCGGGTAACGGCGCGAGCGCTTTCCCCAGCACCTCCAACGCCGTGGCGTGCAGCGTCAGTTCGCCCATCTTCGAGCGGAAGAGATAGCCTTCGACGCCGACGATATCTCCGCGTTCGACGTGGGAGAGCGCGGCGAAGGGTTCCTCGCCGAGATCGTCGCGGCGTGCGTAGACCTGGAGTTTGCTCGCCGTCGCGTCGGCGAGATCGAAGAACGAGGTCTTCCCCATGCCGCGCCGGGTCAGCACGCGCCCCGCGAGCCGCAGGCGTTGATCCGCGAGCGGTCGATCGGCGGCGACGTAGGCGAAGAGCTCGGCGACCTGCGCGAAGGTCACCGGAACGGCGAGTGCCGCCTCGTCGCAATCGGTAGGTGCGGCGAGAGCGGGTTCGACCGACGCGAGGGCGTCGCGCAGCGAGCTTCGCTCGAAACGCGTTTGCGAGAACGGGTCGCGACCGGAGGAACGCAACGCGGCCAGGTGATCTCTCCTGGCCGCGACGAGCGATGCTTCGGTCTTACCGATATCGTCGTGCAATCAGGAGGCTTTCTTTGCGGCTTTTTTCTGCGCCGGCGCTCCGCCGTTATGGCTGATCTGTTCGATTTTGTATTTCGTCAATCCGCGCGGCGTCGAAACGTCGACCGTCGCACCTTTCTTGTGGCCCATCAGCGCGCGTCCCAACGGCGATTCGTTGCTGAGCCGGCGGTTCACCGGATCGGCCTCCGCCGAGCCGACGATGGAAAATTCGTAGATGTCGCCGGAACCCATCTCCTTCACTTTAACGGTGCATCCCAGATGCACTTCGTCGGCGGCGTAATCGGTTTCGTCGATCAGTTTCGCATTGCGAATCATCTGTTCGATCTTTATGATGCGCCCTTCGATAAACGCCTGTTCTTGTTTGGCGTCTTCGTATTCCGCGTTTTCGCTTAAGTCGCCGTACTCTTTGGCCTGACGAATACGATCGTTCACCTCTTTGCGGTGGACGGTCTTGAGTTCGTCGAGCTCTTGCTCGAGCTTTGCGAGTCCCTCGCGGGTAAGGACGATTTCTTTGTCGTTCAACGATAGGCCCTCGGTACAGGAGAAAGGCCCCGAGAAAGGGGGCTGGCGCGCCTGCTTCGTGGGGAGGGGGTCATCCCCT
>JAJZVP010000032.1 GCA_021845615.1 bacterium
CCCAGCGCGAGATCGCCGACGGCGAAGCGCGGATCGTTCGAAGCGAGCACCTTGCCGACGGTTCCGCCGACCATCACCGCATCGATGGCGACGGGAGCGACGTACGAACGGGCCTCGCTCATACGACCCCGCATGTAGGGGTCGAGCGAGAGCCAGAGCGTTTGCAAGAGTACCTCGCCGGGTCCAGGAGCCGGCATCGCTTCTTCAACGAGCCGGAAATCGTCGACGCTCGGTTCGCCGACCGGGCGGCGCGCGAGGCGAATCTGCAGATTGCGTTCCATTCCCTGCCGATTCGCCTCGCTGCGAGCGGTTACTTCCTCAAAGGCGGCGCGTTAGAAGAGGTTCCAGAGGAACTGATTGTAGACTTCGTGGTGATATTGCACCTCTTGCGGTTTCACGATCGTTCCTAAGAGGCGCGGGCAGCGATCGGCGCTCGCTTGTTTGAGATCGGCGTATTTTTCTTGGACGTCGCCGCTGAAGAGCTTCGTCACCCACTCCGACTTGCGGAAATGCTCGATCGCGTCGTAGATATTGTCGGGCAGGTAGCGCTCCGCTTGGCGGAGGTTGCGAAGTTTGCTGGTGCTCCCTTCGAGCCCGGTCTTAAAGACCGCGAGCAGCACCATATAGGGGTTGGCGTCGGGGCCGACCGAGCGAACTTCTACGCGCGCGCTCCCTTCGTTTCCGATCGGAATGCGAATCATCGATCCGCGATCGACCGCCGAGGCTTTGATTTGGTTCGGCGCTTCGAAATGCGGGTCGAGGCGACGATAGGCGTTCACGCTGGCGTTGAGCGCGAGGCAGATATCGTTGCCATGCGTGAGAAGCCGGTCGATGAATTGCCACGCGAAGGTGCTGATCTTCTCTTGCCCCTTCGGATCCCAGAAGATATTTTTGCCGTTTTTCTTGACGGAGACGTTCGTGTGCATGCCGCTGCCGTTCACGCCGATCACCGGCTTGGGCAGGAAGCTCGCGGTCATGCCGAGGCGCGTCGCCACTTGACGGCAGATGAGTTTGTAGAGCTGAATCTGGTCGGCGGCGGCGACGACTTCGCCGTATCCGTAGTTGATCTCGAATTGCGAAGGGGCGACCTCGGGATGGTCCTTTTCGTTTTCGAAACCCATCGCACGCTGCACTTCGGCGACCGTATCGATGAACGTCCGCAGCGAATCGCCGGGCAGCGAGTGATAGTACCCGCCGGTATTGACGTATTCGAACTTCGCCGTTTCGTGATAACGGCGCTCGGCGTCGAGGCCTTGAAATAGAAAGCCTTCGATTTCGTTGGCGGCGTTGAGCGTGTATCCGTTTTTCGTAAATTGTTCGGTGGCGAATTTCTTCAACGAGCCGCGTACGTCGCCGACGAACGGCTTCCCGCTGCGGTCGATTACGTCGGCGAAGACCAACACCTTTCCCGGCCCGAAGATATCGGAGGGCGCCCAATAAAACGCGCTCCAGTCGAGGAAGAGGCGCAGATCGCTCTCGCGTTGCGCGGTGAATCCGCGGATGGACGAGCCGTCGAAGGTGAGATTGTCGTGCGACCTGAGCAAGAACTTCTTGTCGTAGTCGAGCATGTGCAGGCGCCCCTCGAGATCGCTGAAGAGCACGGTAACCGCTTTGATGCGGTGCTCTTCCTGGAGATACGCCAAGCGTTCGGCTTGGAGCGTCGCCGGTGCGACCCGATCCTTGCGCTGCTGTTTGGCGCGAAGGTTGAGCTCTTCGAGCTCGGTGTATGAGAGGGTGAGGAACTCACGCAATTCGGTACTCATGCTCCCGGAGTTGGCACGATCGCCCCGCCCCGCCTTTATCCACTCGGTAAAGCGTCGCCGGAGCTCGCTCGCCAATCGGCGAAAGAACGCCCCGTGCGTATCGTTCGGCTCGCCGATTGCCCCGAGGTCCCGTGGCGGAACGGGGGAGGGACGACGCGTGAATTGCACCTCGAACCCGATCTACGCGTCACGGTTGCCTTCGAGCGCACCGGCGCGGCCTTCTCGGATTTCAGCGGTTGGTCGCGAACGATCGTCCCGCTCGGCGCCGGTTTCTCGCTGCGCCTCGACGAGCGCGAAGCGGTCGCGATCCCACCCTTCCAACCGTTCTCCTTCGCGGGTTCGCAGCGCGCGAACGCCGTGCTCGCCGCCGGAGCGATCGAGGCGTTCAACGTGATGACGCGCGACGGAGCGCTCGCGCACCGCGCCGTTGGGATGCCCCCTCCCGCCGCGCGCGAAGGGAGGTTCCGCTCCCTGCTCTGCTTCGTCGCTCGCGGCCGGGTGGGTTGCGGCGCGCTCTCGCTCGAGAGCGGTACGCTCGCGGTCGCCGAGAACGCCGCCGATCGCGCGGATCTCGCGCGCGCGACGTCGGCCCCCGACGCGATCCTTCTCACCTTTGAAATCGAAGCCTCGGCTCCTGAAACTCGGAGCCCGGTTGCGCCGTAGTAGCGTCGTGATGATGCGCGTAACGACGATCCTCCGCTCGTTTTTTCTCTGCGTTGCGATTCTCGCCGCCGGGGGCGTTCCGTACGCGCGGGCCGACGCGCCGCCATCGGCCGCACGATACTATCGCGACGCACTCGCGATCATGGAGCGACAGCCGGTTCCACCCTATCTGACCTTCCGCACGATCCTTTCGCTCCACGGACATCCGCCGACGATCGACGCCTATAAATTACGCACGAAGGACGGAAGCGAGATCTCGCGCGAGTTGCCGCACGGGAAATGGGAGAGCGAAAAAGACGGCCTCGATCCCACCTGGCTTGGGGTGAGCAAGATCGTGCAGTATGGGCTCGATATGGCGCAGGCGCAGAGTTCGAGCACGCAAAAACCGACGACGCCCGCGAAGAATCTGCCGCAGGGTTTAAAAACCATCGCCATCGTTACCGCCGTCGCGCCCGATGATTATCGCATCAGCGATCGCGGCGCCGCGCTCTGCCCGAACGGTGCGCCGGGACACGCATTGCACTTGCAAGCGCTACGCAACAAAGAACGCCGTTTGCTGACGCACGTGGTGATCGAGAGCGCGACCGGTCGCTTTTGCGAAATGCGCTTTTCGGTCGCCGATTCGCTCGTCGCCGTCGGCGTCTCCGGCTACCTCGCCTTGCATTTCGGCGAGAGCGCCGACTATTGGCTCGTGCGCGACGCGCGCTTCGTGATCGGCTTTCGAACCTTCGGGATGCAGGTTTCGCAGCTCACCATCGGCGTCGCCTTTCGAAAGATCACCGCCCCCACCGCGATTCCCGCGGTGGAGTTCGCGCCGGGCCCGTCGCCGAGCCCGGCTGCGAAGGGCGCTAGCGGCGAGTAACCGCGAGCACCGGCGTCTTGCCGGCGATAATCGAGACGCGGATCTGCTCGTGCGGCTTGACCGCGGCGAAGCTCGCGCTGCCGGTGGCGGTCAGCGTGGTCTCCATGCCGTTGGGCAGGAGGACGAGGGCGTGCCGGGCGTCCTTGACGGCCTCGACTTGGACGACGTAAGTGCCGTCGGGGACGAGCGAAGCGCTCACCGTCGTGGCCGATGCGAGGCCGGGGGCGAGCATTGCGGCGAGGAAAAGGGCGCCGACCGAACGGCGCGCGATTGAAACGAACATAGGGTTCCTTGTGAAAGATGGAGGGGATGCCTCTGATGATCCTCTTCGCCTGGTCCTGCGGCTACGACGTTCAGCAGAATCCTTCATGAACGTTACAGTATCTTTACGTTTAAGTCGTCGTCCGGTCGAGGTTCGGGGCCGTATCATCCTGCGAATGTTGAAGCGCGTTTCGTTTTTTTTGCTTCTCGCACTCGTCGCGCTCTTCGAAAGCGCACCCGCGCGAAGCGCCGTTCCCTCGGCGACGGCATATTACGAGGCGGCGATCGCGACGATGGAGCGTCTCCCCGAACCGCCCGCCGCGATCTTTACGACGGCATTCTCTTCCCACGGGCTCGCGTTCTCGTTCGGCCCGTCGAGCGATGGTCGCACGGCGATCTACGTCACGTGGGGCGGCAATACCGCATCGCTCGGCGATCGACGCTATCGCACGTGGATGCGAGCGAACGGCGACTTCACGCTCAACGTCGATGCGAAGAAGAAGCGGTATTACAGCTCCTCTCCCGTCTTCGTTCCGACGTGGCCCGGCGCGTACGATTTCTTACGGTTCGGCTGGGACGGAAAGCCATCGGCTCCGAAAACGCTGCGTCCTGTCGCGACGCCGCCTTCCGGGCTCAAAACGATCGCCGTCGTCTCGGCCTTGAGCCCCGGCGCGTATCATATCGCCGACGGCGGAGCGGCGCTCTGCCCCGACGGATCTCCCGGGCACGTGCTTCGACTGACCGCGCGCTACGAGCCCACGGTTCACACGCTGAGCCGCGTCGTGATCGATCCGAGCGACATGCGCGTATGTTCGATGCGCTTCAATATCTTCGAAACGATCGTCGCGGTCTCGCTCGGTGGCTACGTGCAGATGAACTTCGGGCAGAGCGGCCCGTACTGGATGGTGCGCAACAGTAAGATCGCCATCGCGATTCACACGTTCGGCATTCAGGTAAAACACGGCGACGCCACGATCGCCTATTCGGCGATGAAATTTCCCGCTTCGATTCCGCTCGCACTGGTAACGCCGCCGACACCCGCTCCCTCGCCCTCACCGTCGCCTAAAGCATCGCCGTAGCGATCGCTGTCGCACCGAGTAGCGCGACCTCTGTTACGCCGAGTAGCGCGAATACTGTCACGCCGAGTAGCGCGAGAATTGTCACGCCGAGTAGCGCCCCTCGGCGAGCTCGGGGTAAACTCCGCCCGTATCGAGGCGCCGCTCATTGTCACGCCGAGTAGGGCGCTTTAGCGCCCGTATCGAGGCGCGTTGCTTCTTGCGCGCCCGCGCGACTGCGGCGCACCGATCCGAGCTAGACGCTCGCGTCTCGGACAAGCAATGTCAGGGTCCTCGCCGCTCGCTTAAGCGCTCGTCGGGTGCACCGACATCGCGCGGCCGCTCGTCTCGTAGTTCGATCGCTCTCACGCCGAGTAGCACGAATTCTGTCACGCCGAGTAGGCGCTGCAAGCGCCGTATCGAGGCGCGTTGCTTCTTGCGCGACCGCGCGACTGCGGCGCACCGCTCCTCGCTAGACGCTCGCGGCTCGGACAAGCAATGTCAGGGTCCTCGCCGCTCGCTTAAGCGCTCGTCGGGTGCACCGACATCACGCGGTCGCACGGCGTTCATTTGCGGCTAGCGCGAATTCCGTCACGCCGAGTAGCGCGATCGTTGTCACGCCGAGTAGGGCCCCTCGGCGAGCTCGGGGTAAACTCCGCCCGTATCGAGGCGCGGTATCGAGGCGCCGAATTACACTAAGCGTGCGTGGGTGCGGCGCTTCCAGAAAAACTCGTAATAACCGAACTGTAGTGCGAGCACGACGCAGAACGAGAGTGCGTAGCCCATCCAGATTCCGTCGATGCCGTAGCGTTGCATGAGAAAATAGGCTGCCGGCACCTCGACAAGCCAAATCGATGCGATTCCATTGAACATCGGCACGATCACGTCCCCCGACGAGCGCACCACACCAGAAATGACGCTCGAGTTTCCGAAAAATACGTAGCTCCAAAGCGTGATCGCGAGGAGGCCGGCGGCGATCTCGAGCGTTGGAATATCGGTGATAAACCATCCCAAAATATCGTGCGCGAAGATGTAACAAACGACGACGAGGAAGCCGACGATGATATAGTTCAGCATGACCGCTGCGCGCACGACGCTGCGAAGGCGATCCTCGCGGCGCGCCCCGATGCACTGCGCGCCGAAAATCGAAGCGGCGATGCCGAGCGATACGGCGGGGAACTGGACGTAGCTCGCGACTTGATTGACCGCTCCGTATGCCGCCGTCGCCGACGGCCCGAACCGATTGACGAAGCTTATGACGGCGATCTCGGCGAGTGCGAAGAGCACGACCTGTATTCCGGTGGGGATCCCGATGCGCAGCACCGTCCAGAAAATTTTCCAGTCGACGATAAAATCGCGTAGCATCTCGCGATCGAGCTGCAGCGGATCGTTGCGAAGGCGCAGGACGACGAGCAGGCCGGTCAACGCGAGGCTCTGGGCGATGATCGACGCGACCGCTACGCTGACCACGCCGAGGTGCGGCAGCCCGAACCAACCCAATATGAACGCCGGGGCGAGCGCGATGCTGAGAATCGTCGAGAACGTCAACGCGTAAAACGGCGTCTGAGCGTCACCGACCCCGCGCATCACCGTCGTGTAGGTGATGTAGGGAAAGAGCACCGGCGCGAATAGAAAGAGCACGCGCGCGTAGCGATCGGAGTCGTGGAGGATGCTCGCGGGAGTTCCGAGCGCGGCGAGGATGCTCGGCGAAAAAATCTCGCCGAGGATGGCGACGACGATCCCCATCGCGAGCGTTGCGCCGAGGACGGTTCCGGCAATTTGCTTGACCTTGTGCAGATCCTTGGCGCCGTAGGCCTGCCCGATCAGGACGGTGCTTCCGCTACCGATGCCGATGAGGAATGAAAAGAGCGCGAACATGAGTGGAAAGACCGCCGAGACCGCCGCGAGCGCTTCGACCCCGATCAAGCGGCCGAGAAAGATGCTTCCGAACGTTCCCGATGCCGACTGCATGATGTTGCTCAACATCAACGGTACGAGAAAAATCGCGAGGCTTCGCCACATCGGTTTGCTCTCGTCGAGCGGGTCGAATCCCGCCCTGCGTTTGGGAGCGCTCGTAGCCATGGGCCCTGCGTTCGTGCGTCTGTCGGCGAACCCCCTTCGGCAAAGGTGATCCGCGAGCGGGCGCGCATTACCGTTTATGCGGCTCGATAAGTTCCTGAAAGTCGCCCGACTTGCGAAACGACGCAGCGAAGCTCACGAAGCGCTCGAACACGGCCGTATTTTACGCGACGGGAAAACATTAAAGCCGGGCTATCGTGTCGTCGCCGGCGACGTTTTGGAAATCCATTACGTCAATCGCGTCGTTACCGTTCGCATTCTCGACGTTCCGCTTCGCGTCACGCCCTCGCTCCTTCCGGCCTCGCTCTACGAAGTTCTCGATACGCGGCGCGAGCGACCCGACGAGTGGATCTGAGATCGCTCCGATGAACGCATCGCTTTCGACCGACGCGAAGGACGCCCTCGCCCGCGAAATACCGAGTGCCGTTCACTGTCGCGCCGCGTTGCTCGAAGCGCTCGTCACCTACGGGGCGGTGAAAGGGCGGTTTCACACGCAGCGAAATGCCGTCGCGCGCCTCTTTTGGTCGCTGCTTCCCGACCGCAAGGCCTACGTCATCGAATCGCAGCCGGTCAAACGGCTGCGCGGCGGCGTCGATTATAGCATTCGCATTCCCGAAGAACTGCTCGTTCCGATGCACAAACCGACGCGCCGTTGCGACCGCATCATGGAGGCGCGCGCGGCGTTTCTCGCCGTCGGTTCGCTCGCGGCGGAGAGCTCGGGGTACCATCTCGAATTGACGCCGCACGATGCGGCGCTCGCGACGCGGCTCGCATCGCTGCTGGGCGCGCTGGGTTATCGGCCCAAGCGCATGAAGCGAAAGACGCGCGACGTGCTCTACTACAAGCACTCCGACACGATCGTCGAATTCCTAACGCTCGTTGGGGCGCACCGCACGGTGCTCGCGCTCGAAGATATTCGCGCGATGCGGGAAACGAAAAATCGCATCCATCGCCTCGTCAATACCGAAGCCGCCAACCTCGACCGCAGCGCCGGCGCCGCCGCGAGCCAACGCCGACTCATCTTGGAGATATCGCGCGAACATGGCCTGAAGACGCTCTCGCCGGCCTTACGCGAGATCGCCGAGCTTCGGCTGAAATATCCCGAAGCGGCGCTCGCCGAACTCGGCGCCCGCTGCGAGCCCCCGATCTCCAAACCGACGGTCCAGAGCCGTTTTTCGGCGTTGGCGCGTCATCTCGGACGCCTGCGCGGCGAGGGCGAGGGCGACTGAGGACGTTCCTTTCGTGAAGGCCGGCGCGGAAAGGAAGGGGCGGCCGCTCGCGACCCGGTAGAAGTACGGGTCGGCGGCTCGCCGCATTCGCAGCGGGCGCTCTGGACGTGCTTTCTTTTACAACGGAGTAACGCATGCGCATCGGCATTAACGGCTTCGGCCGCATCGGACGGAACTTTACGAAAGCGCTCATCGAGCGCCACCCCGAGATCGAGATCGTCGCGGTGAACGATCTAACCAGCGCCGCCGAATGCGCGCACCTCTTCAAGCACGACAGTAACTACGGCACCTTCCCCGGTGAGGTCACCGCGACGGCGAACGAAATGACGATCGACGGACGCAAGATCGCGGTTATCGCCGAACGCGATCCGGCGAAGCTGCCCTGGAAGCAGCACGGCGTCGACGTCGTGATCGAATCGACCGGCCTCTTTACCGACGCGGCGAAGGCGCGAGCGCATATCGACGGCGGCGGCGCGAAGAAAGTCATCATTTCCGCTCCGGCGAAGGGCGAGGACCTGACCGTCGTTCTCGGCGTCAACGAAAAATCGTACGACCCGAGCAAGCACCATATCATCTCCAACGCATCGTGTACCACGAACTGTCTCGCAACGGCGGTCAAACCGATCGTCGACGGGCTCGGATGGGTGAAGGGCTTCATGACCACCATCCACTCGTACACCAACGACCAAAACATTCTCGACGCGCCGCATAAGGATCTCCGGCGCGCGCGAAACGCCGCCACCAACATCGTTCCGACGAGCACCGGTGCCGCGAAGGCGCTTTACCTCACGATTCCCGAAATTCAGGGAACCTTCGACGGTTTTGCCCTGCGCGTTCCGACACCGACGGTCTCGATGATCTATCTCGTCGCCCAGGTGAAGAAAGCCACGACGAAAGACGAACTCAACGCTATTCTGCGCAAAGCCGCGCAGGGCGAGCTGAAAGAGTACGTGCAGTACTGCGAAGAAGAGCTCGTTTCGAGCGACTTCAAGAAATCGCCGTACAGTTCGATTATCGATTCGTCGCTGAACAACGCGAACGGCGACCTCATCCAACTCGCCGCCTGGTACGATAACGAATGGGGCTATTCGTGCCGGCTTGCCGACTTAACGTCGCTGGTGCTGCACAGTCTCAAAGGCTAGCGCGATGTCCTTTGCGACGCTCGACGATCTCGATTGTGCCGGCAAACGGGTTCTCCTTCGCGAGGACTTCAACGTTCCGCTTAAAGATGGGGCGATACTCGATTACACGCGCATCGACGCGGCGTTGCCGACGTTGCGGCGCCTGCAAGCGAAGGGCGCGCGCACGGTCGTGCTCTCGCATCTCGGGCGCCCGAAGGGCAAAGTCGACGAGCGCTATTCGTTGCGCGTCGTCGCCGAGGCGCTGGCGAAACGGTTGGGGTGCCCCGTCGCTTTCGCCACCGATTCCATCGGCGAGGCCGCGCGCTCGACGGTTGCGGCGCTCGAACCCGGCGGCATCGCGCTGCTTGAAAACGTGCGCTTTCATCCCGGCGAAGAGAGCAACGATGCGGAGTTCGCGCGCGCCCTCGCGGAGAACGGCGATTGTTACGTCAACGACGCGTTCGGGACCGCGCATCGCGCGCACGCATCGACCGAGGCGCTCGCCCATCTTTTGCCCTGCGCCGCGGGGCCGTTGCTGGAGTCGGAGATTCGCGCGCTCTCGGGGCTTCTGGGTTCGCCGGAACGTCCGTTCATCTGCGCGATCGGCGGAGCGAAAGTCCGCGATAAGGTCGCACTCTTCACCCACCTGATGGATCGCGTCGACGGCTTCTGCGTCGGCGGCGGTATGGCGAACACGTTTCTCGCCGCAAAGGGCGTGCGCGTCGGCAGTTCGCTGCGCGACGAAGATCTCGATCCCGCGCGCGAGATTCTCGTCCGTGCCGACGGAAAGAACGTGCGGATACTGCTCCCCAGCGACGCCGTCGTCGCCCCGGCCTTCGATGCCGACGATCGCTCGCACGTCGTCTCGATCGACGATGTCGGCGACGACATGATTCTCGATATCGGTCCGGCGACGGCGAAAGCCTACGCCGATGAGCTCTCGCGCGCGAAGACGATCGTGTTCAACGGGCCGATGGGCGTCTACGAAAAAGAAAGCTATCGAGCCGGAACGCGCGCGGTCGGCGACGCCATCGCGCGTGCGACCAAGAAGGGTGGCTATACGGTCGTCGGCGGTGGCGATGCGGCTGCGGCGGCGATGTTGCTTGGTTTTGCCAACCGCGTCTCGCACGTTAGCACCGGCGGCGGAGCGACTTTGGAGTTTCTCGAAGGGCGAACGCTTCCGGGCATCGCGGCATTAGAGCGCGCATGAGTCACCGCACGCCGCTCTTCGTCGGCAACTGGAAGATGAACAAGAACGCGTCGCAAACGCGTTCCTTCATTGAGTCGTTCCTTCCACTCGCCGATGCCATACCGTCGCGCATTCGCATCGCGATCGCGCCGCCGTTCACCGCGCTCGCTAGCGCCGCCTCGGCGCTCGCTCCGAGCCGTCGCGTCGCGCTCGCCGCACAGAACGTCAGCGAATTTTCCGAGGGCGCCTATACCGGCGAGATCGCCGCCTCGATGCTCGCCGAATTCGACGTCGCCCACGTTATTCTCGGCCACTCCGAGCGTCGGCTCTATCAGCGGGAGAGCGATGCGGAGATCGGAGCGAAGGTGCGGGCGACGCTCGCAGCGGGAATGACGCCGATCCTCGCGGTCGGCGAGAGTTTGGCGGTGCGCGAAGAAGGGCGTGCCGTCGAACACGTTCTTGCGCAGATCGACGGCGCGGTCGGCGCTCTCGACGACGCGAGCGCCGCGCGACTCGTCGTCGCCTACGAACCGGTCTGGGCGATCGGTACCGGTAAAAATTGCGACTGCGAACGGGCGCAAGAGATGGCGCGTTCGATTCGAGGGCGACGGAGTGCGTTCGCCGAGATTCCGATACTCTACGGAGGAAGCATGAAGCCCGATAATGCGGCGTCCTACACGCAGATGCCCGACATCGACGGCGGGCTCGTCGGTGGAGCCTCGCTCGACCCGAGATCGTTCGCCGATCTTATCGCCGCGGCGGTCGCCGCGTGAAGTACCGTCCGGTCGTGTTGACGGTGCTCGACGGGTGGGGCTATCGCCCCGAGCGGCACGGCAACGCTATCGCCGCTTCGCGATTGCCCCACTACGACGCGTTGCTGGAGCGCTATCCCAACACGCTCCTCGATGCGAGCGGCGAAGCGGTCGGTTTGCCGAAAGGAATCATGGGCAACAGCGAGGTCGGGCACACCAATCTCGGAAGCGGGCGCGTCGTGCCGCAGGGCGTCGTGGTGATCGACCACGAGATCGCGAGCGGAGAATTCACGCGGAATCCCGTGCTCGTCGAAACCTTCGCGCATCTCCGGCGCACCGGCGGGCGGCTCCACCTGCTCGGGTTGCTCTCCGACGGGCAGGTTCATAGCTCGATCGCTCATCTGTTCGCGATCGTCGACGAAGCGGTCGCCGCCGGCGTTCCGCTGGCGATTCACGCCTTTCTCGACGGCCGCGACACGCCGCCGCGTTCGGCGCACCGCTACATCGATGCGCTCGAGAGCCGGCTCGCCGCGCTCGGAGCGGAAGGTGCGATCGCGACGCTCTCCGGCCGCTTTTACGCGATGGATCGCGATTCTCGTTGGGAACGCACGCAGGCGGCTTACGATCTGCTCGCATTCGGAACAACGCAGCGCCGCTTCGCCACCGCCGCCGATGCATTGGAGTACGCGTACGCGCGCGACGAAAGCGATGAATTCGTTCTTCCCTCGGCGATCGGCAAGGAGCGCGCGGTCGAAGACGGCGACGCCTGCATCTTTTTTAACTTTCGTCCCGACCGCGCGCGACAGCTGACGACGATGTTCGATAAGGACGAACGCTATCGCGATCTCCGCTTCGTCACGATGACGAAATACGACGAGTCGTTTCCCAATCCGGTCCTTTTCGGCCCGAGGCCGCAAACGAACACCTTCGGCGAGGTGCTCGCGCGCGCGGGCTTACGGCAATTGCGGCTCGCCGAGACGGAAAAATACGCGCACGTCACCTATTTTTTTAACGGCGGACGCGAAGAGATCTTCGCCGGCGAGGAAAGGACGTTGGTGCCCTCCGATCGTAGCGTCGCCACCTACGATCTCGAACCTCGCATGAAGGCGAGGGAGATTACCGACGAAGCGCTCGCCGCGCTCGCGTCGGGCTCGTTCGACGCGATCGTTATGAATTACGCGAACGCCGACATGGTCGGACACACCGGCAAATGGGAACCGACGATCGAGGCGTGCGAGATCCTCGACGCCTGCATCGACGAACTCGCGCGGGGCGTCCTCGCCGCGGGCGGGCTGCTCGCCATCACGGCCGACCACGGAAATGCCGAAGAGAAGATCGACGAGGCCGGCAACCCGCTGACCGCGCACACGACCAATCCGGTTCCGCTCATCTTGGTCGCCGAGGATCTCGGGACGGGGCTGCGCGAGGGCGGCAAACTCGGCGACGTTGCGCCGACGCTCCTGACGTTGATGGGCCTGCCCGTGCCCGCGGAGATGACCGGAACGATTCTTCTCGAACCCTAACGCACGACCACAAGGAGGTACGAACATGATCGACCGACGCGCTCCATCCGACAAAGTGCTCTCGCGCGATGCCGCGACGATCGAACAACTCGCCGGGGGCACGATCGACGTGGCGATCGTTCTCGGGACCGGGCTCTCGACGGCGTTGCACCAACATTGGAGTTTTACCGCGCTGCCCTACGACCGGTTGCTCGGGATTCCCGTCGCGCCGCTGCTCGGACACGCGGGCGAAGTGATGGTCGGCGTCTGGCGCGGGAAGCGCGTTGCGGCGTTCGCGGGACGCGTGCACCTCTACCAGGGATTCTCCGCGCAGCAAGTAACCGCGACCGTACGGCTCGCCGCCGAAGCGGGCGCCGGAACGATTCTGCTCACCAACGCCGCCGGTGCGATCAACGAAAGTTACGCCGCCGGCGATCTCATGCTCGTCGCCGATCAGATCAATCTGACCGGGCACAATCCGCTCGTCGCCCTGCCGCAGCAAAATCTCTTTCTCGATTGCAGCGAACTCTATAGCGAACGGTTGCGCGCGCACGTGCGCGCCGCCGCGGGTTCGCAGACGCTCCACGAAGGCGTCTACGCGGGATTGCTCGGGCCGACCTACGAGACCCCTGCCGAGGCGCGTTGGCTGCGCGCGATCGGCGCCGACGCGGTCGGCATGTCGACGGTGCTCGAGGCGATCGTCGCAAAATATCGCGGGCTCAACACCTTGGGCATCAGCGTCATCACCAATCACGCCGGAGCGCCGGCGACCGGGCACGACGCGGTAAACGCGGCGGCGGCGAAAGCCGGAGATCGGCTCGCGGAGTTGATCGACGGCTTCTTGATGCGCGTCTAGCGCGCGTTCGCGTTACCGCGCGAGGCGGTAGCTTCCGCTCGCATCGATCGCGATGCGAGCGCCGTCGACGGCGACGCTGCGCGTCACGTGATCCCAGAACGTCAGCACCTTCAGCGCGATCGGGCGCAATCGCGCGATATACTCCCGCGCGCGCCGCGAGAGCGTGAGCGCATCGCGCGCCCACTCCGGTCGCTCCGGCGAGAAGGGCGGTGCCTCCAATTCGATCTCGGCGAGGTGCGGAGCGATTGCGGCGAGCGGATCGTTATAAGCGATCTCCGAGGCGCGTTGCGGCGCTTCGCGCTCAATGCGGCGCATGGAGATTCGGGTGCGCGCGCAGCTCGCGCAGCGCGCTGATATGGAGTTGCGAAACGCGTTGCCGGGTGATTCCTAACGAAGAGCCGACGGTGGCGAGCGTCTGCCCGTGCACGTAATGGTCAAGGAGCACGGTGCGCTTGCGCCGCGGGAGCTGCGCGATGCCCGCTTCGATGGCGGCATCGCGTTCGTTGCGCAGCACTTCGAGGAGCGGGTCGCCGCTCCAATCGACCGGAACGCGAACGTACTTGGGGAGCGGCGAATCGAGCGAGAGCGGATTGCGTTCGGCGACCTCGGCGGCGCTCGCCCGATACTGCGGAAATTGCTCCTCGAGCCTCCGTTCGCTCGGCATCGCTCCCTCGCGCGCGGCGAGCACGAAGCGTTCGCGTTCGACGGCGCGCAGGACGCGGCGCGCGCGTTCGCCGACCGGATCGCGCCGACGCAAGGCATTGATCATCGAACCGAAGACGATCTTCGCCGCGTAGCCTTCGAGTGGAATGCCGAGCGCGGTATCGTAGCGATCGACGGCGCGCACGATCGCGAGATATCCTTCGCCGAGGAGCTCTTCGTGTTCGGCCTGGCGCACCACGCGCTTCACGCGGCGCGCGAGCCGGCGCACCAGCGGCACGAGCGAGAGGATCGTCGCATCGCGTTTCGTCATCGCGCGCCACCCATCTGCCGCGCGACTTCCTCGGCGAAGGGCTGCAAGATCGCCGAACCCAGTGGGCCGAGCGTTTTCGCCAACGGCGCGAGCGCGTCTTCGAGCAACAGGCTCTCCATCGTTGCGAGAACCGGCGCCGAAATCTCGCTAGCCACGGTTGAGATTATCCGCGATGCGCAGCATCTCGTCGGCGGCTTGGACGCCCTTCGCATTCGCTTCGTACGCCCGTTGCGCGCCGAGAATCGCCATCATCTCTCGCACCACCGAGACGTTCGATGCTTCGAGCATCCCGAAGCGAATCTGCGGCTTTCCGATTGCGACCGGGTCGATCGCACGCGCGGGGCCCGATTCCGGGCTCGCGGCGAGCAGCGTGCCGGCGATCGGATGCAGGCGTTCGGGGGCGGCAAAGGTTGCGAGCCGAATCCGCCCGAGCGCACGCGTTCCCAACGGCGTCTTCGCGCTCACGCGCCCGTCCCGCGCGACGCGTACGTCGAGCGCGTCGGCCGGAATGCGAATCCCTTCGAGCCGCCATCCGCGGCGATCGCGCAGCGAGCCATCCGCCGCGCGCTCGAACGATCCGGCGCGCGTGTAGGCGTGGCGGCCGCGGTCGTCGCTCACGATAAAAAAGCCGGGTCCCGAGATCGCGCAATCGAACG
Organism: bacterium; assembly: GCA_021845615.1. Taxonomy (GTDB): domain Bacteria; phylum Vulcanimicrobiota; class Vulcanimicrobiia; order Vulcanimicrobiales; family Vulcanimicrobiaceae; genus JABEUX01. Next base: position 14,962 of record JAJZVP010000032.1, read on the forward strand.
GGCCGCCGGTCTTCAGCAGTTTCCCCTGCCCGAAGACGAGGCGGCGCCCCATCGATGCGACGCCGATCGTTCCGCCGTCGCCCGCGGCGAGTGCGGCGAAACGCATGCTCGAACGCTTGAATCCGGTGACGTCGGCGTTCGCGAGATTCGCGGCGATGGTATCGAGATTTTTTTGCTGCGCGGCCATTCCGGTTGCAGCGGCGTAGAGTGCTCGGTCCACGATCCTCCCCCTCCTATTGGAGCTGCGCGACTTGGTCGGTCGCCTTTTTTCGTGTCGCTTCGATCCGTACGATCGTGCGTTGCGCGCCCTCGAAGGAGCGCTGTGCGGCGAGGACGTCGACCATTTCGGAGATCGCATCGACGTTCGCCGTCATCACGTAGCCGACGTCGAGCGTGGCGTGCGGCGCGAGTGCGATGCGCCCGCACGTGCGTTCGCCGACGCGCAGCGTGCCGTCGCTCGCGAAGCGCGCGCCCGCAGGAACGCGCAGCGGTCGCTGCGATGCGTCGAGCAACACGCGGCCGCGCTCGTCGCGCAAGGCGCCGAAACGATCGCGCGCGAGGCGCGCGTTTGCGAGACGGACGATCGCTCCGCGCGCGTCGCGCAGCTGCAGCGTACCGCCGCCGACGGCGAGATCGAAGGGGCGCCCGGTAGGGCGAAGCGCACCGGGGCGCGTGTCGACGACCGCGCGAATGCGAACGCCGGAACGATCGATCGTTCCGTGCGCTCGCATTCGTTGGAAGGTATCGCTCGAAGCGTTTGCGAGATTGCTCGTCGCAATGTCGAGCCGCCGTTCTGCCGCGGCCATCGCTTCGGCCGCCCATCGAATTCCCGTCATGCGGGAATCCTAGGTGCTCGGGATTACGCTCGCGTTAGCGAGCTATTGCCGAAATATTGTTTCGCAAAACACCGGGAACGATAGCGTTAAGGGGTGCCTCCGGTTGGTGTTGTAGAGGGCGAATTTGGGAAGAGCTGGGCGATCGCCGGTTTCATGCTTTGCTCGGCAACGGCAACCGCCTTTGCACCAAAGTTCACGATCAGCGCACTTCCAATCCGCGCATGAGCCTCGGCTTGCCTGCGGATCGTGCCTCTACAGCCAACAAGGGAGAGGCGCAGCGAAGCGTACGAACTTCCGGTCACCTCGGATTGTTCAACGCGAATCGTTGGTACGATGATGCCGTTAACGGCATCGCTCGCGCAGAGCCGGACGGCCCCGGCGATAACGCGAAGGTCGTCGGTACGCGGCGCGAGCCTGACCGTGAAGCCGAGCCGTTTTAGGCGCTTGATGAAGGCGTTGCTGATATCGGTTGCTCGCGGGTCGGCAATTCCCGGCTGCCCGAATGGAAGCACCAGATACGAGTGCGGGCCCGCAGTAGAAGCGATATTCGTGGTCGGTGAGGGCAAGCTGGTCTGTTGCGAAGACGTGGTCGATATTCCGGCCCCGATGATTTTTCTTACGACGCGTTTTGCCGCAATGCGGAACGCGGTATCGACGGCAGCGCCGAGATTGCCGACGGAATCAACGCCCGATGGCGCATCGTCACCGGTAGCGACGGCACTCGCACGGACGCGTCCCGAACATTGAATCTCATCCAAACGAAGGGCTGCGTGGGTGGGGTAGCGTAGAATCGTGAGAAAAAATGTGACGCTAAAACGTTTCATCGTTTGCTCGTAGCGCCCATCTGGGATCAAGAGTTCCTGGATATGGTGTTTACTGCAGAGTCGTCCGGCATCAGCGACGGCGCGGAGATGATTCATTGGAGTACTTACGACTGCTTTGATTCCCAAGGCTGCAAGATCGGTCGCGATATCTGCCGTTACCGCTGCCGCGTGAGGATCGGTGCTCCCCGGCTCTTGGTAAGGAACGAGGAGAAAACGTGTCGTCGTGGTTTTCAGAGCAGAGCTTGGTAACGGGGCGGGTCGCGCTAATGCATAGCCCGGGATTGAGAGTGAGATGACGAGCGCGACGACCACGGAGAGTTGGGGTGCGATGCGAAACATAATGTCCTTTCAAGTGTAGAATGCTGGCTTCCGGTCTCTTGCAGGGCGCTGCTCTGAGATGAATTTCAGAGTTTAGGTCCCGTTTGCGGTGCAAGAAACGGTCTCATACGCGTGCCAAGGGGCATGGCCGCGGGAGATGATCCCTCATCCGAGGAATCTAGCCGGCAGAACCCCTCCCAGACAGGAGACACAGTGATCCGTCTACGTGCATTCGTTTGTGTTGCGATAGCGTTGGCGGTGACGGTGGTGCGTCCTGCCTCGGGCGCGTACGCGGCGGCGGAATCCGTCAGCGCGGTGCCGACTCCGCCGAGGCCGGTGCACGCAAGAATGCCATTCACGCTTACGGTTGACGCACAGGGGCGGTTCGCTTCACCTTTTCGGACGTTGTCGTCACACGTTGTGAAGCTTGGCGGACCAGTTGTGCATGGTATCCCCGCAAATAATATACAGGCACCCGTAGCCGTGCTCTCTTGCGATGCTGCATACGAGGGGACGACGGAGGCGACCTACTTCGAGACGATTCGCGTCACCGTCATGAATGAGACTCCGTATTATTTACGTTACACACGCATCGCTTTTGAAGTCGACCGGGACGGATCATACGAAGACGGCATTCTGTTCGGTCTCAAGCCCTACGAAATGCGGTCGGTTATCTGGACGGACGGAGGCATAGGTGCACCCGGTAGCCCCCGACACCACCCTCATTGGATGTTGTGCGGAGCCGGACCGGCAGTTTTGGCAAACGGCGAAGTTCTTCAATTTAACCCGTCCTTTCTGAACCCGATTTCGCCGTAAGAAGTGCGTGTTTCACGGTCGACTGTTGTGATATCGGCGCTGCGTGATGCGCCCGACCCCAGGCGATTGTAGGCTCGTTCAAGGTGCCATTGCGTGAAGTGGTAGGCAGCGCGCTCTTAATAAGCGATATTATTCCTTCAGCCTTACCCGCCGCGTTGGCGCTCGCCCAGCGAATCCATTGCAGTAGCGCGGTGGCGGTTCCGTGCATAGCATCATCGCACGAGGCAATACGTGCAATTGCTGGGATTCTCGTCAGTCGGACAAACGTGGTGTCGGTTGCGCGATAGGCTCGGGATGTCGGTTTGCAATGGATCTATTGCCGGCTGCTGAGCGCCGCCTAACTTCGCAGCAGTCGATGGGCCGATCTCAAGAAGGGTCGCCGACTTACCTAGAGTCTCATGTAGACTGGAGCCGGGCGATCACCGCATCGGCGAACGCGGTCGTGCTCGACGCCGGCGTACCGAGATCGACGGTGCGCGCTCCATCGGCGAACGTCGCTTCGACCGCGCGTTCGATACGGAGCGCTCCCGCTTCGTCGCCGAGGCTGGTGCGCAGCAGCATCGCTGCGGAGAGAATCGCCGCGGTGGGGTTCGCGATTCCCTTTCCGGCGATATCGGGCGCGCTGCCGCTGATCGGTTCGTAGAGCCCGAAACGTCCGCGCGCGTGCGTGCGCGTGCCGAGGCTCGCGCTGGGAAGCGTGCCGATGGAGCCGGCGAGCATCGCCGCTTCGTCGGAGAGAATATCGCCGAACATATTCTCCATCACCATCACGTCGAAGGCGCGCGGATTGCGAACGAGTTGCATCGCCGCCGTATCGACGAGCAGGTGATCGAGCCGCACGTCGGGATACTCCGCGGCGACGCGAGTGACGACCCGGCGCCAGAGCCGCGAGGTCTCGAGGATATTCTGCTTGTCGACCGAGGTGACGTGCGAGCGGCGGGTCCGCGCGAGATCGAAGGCGACGCGCGCAATACGTTCGATCTCCGGCGTGCGGTAATACATCGTGTCGACCGCGCACTCGACGCCGTCGACGACGCGCTGCTCCTTCGGTTGCCCGTAATAGATGCCGCCGGTAAGTTCGCGCACGATCGTGCAGTCGAGGCCGCTAACGATCTCCGGTTTCAGCGTCGACGCGAATTCGAGCCCCGAAAATACGCGGACCGGGCGCACGTTGGCGAAGAGTTCGAAATCGCGACGGAGCAGGAAGAGCGCGTACTCCGGGCGCGCGTCGAGCGGCTTGCCGTCGTACTCGGGCAGGCCGACGCTGCCGAAAAGAATGGCGTCGGCGCGTTCGCAGAGCGCGCGCGTCGCATCGGGAAGCGCGGGAAGCCCGGCCCGCAGTGCGGCTCCGCCGACCGGTGCTTCGCTGCACTCGAGATCCGGGCGGACGATCGCGAGGACGCGGACCGCCTCGCGCACGACTTCAGGCCCGATGCCGTCACCGGGCAATACGGCGATCGTCGGTTTCAACGGTTAATAGACCGTGATGCGGGTGGTATCGTCGGCGCGCGGCGGCGCTGGATCCTCGACGGCGACCGAGATGCTCTCGGCGACGACGACCGCCTTGCTTCCGTTCTGCGGGGTGCGTTCGAGCAGCGCCAGGTGCGTCGTCAGCAGGCTGCGGAGCTCGCTCTTCACTTTCTCGGCGTGATCGCGCGCGAGCTGTTCTTCGCGGCGAACCTCGGAGATCGCATCGTTGAATCCGGCGATCTCGCGCTCGGCGGCCATGCGCGCCTGCGCGCGAATGAGATCGGCTTCCTTATGCGCCGACGCTTTGACTTCGTCGGCGGTTCGCTGCGCGAGCACCAGCGTGTTCTGCAGCGATTCTTCCATCGCTTTGAAATGCGAGATGCGCTCTTTCAAGTCGGCGATCTCCGCTTGCAACGCGACGCGCTCCTGAGCGTAATCCTCGAGCGTTTCGATCACCTCGTCGAGAAAGCGATCGACATCGGTGCGGTCGTATCCCTGCAGCGCTCGCTTGAACTCTTTATGCTGGATATCGATCGGTGTGATTTTTTCCATGCTCATCCCCTATTCACCATAAAGTCGAGTCCGCCGTCGGCGGCCATCGAATCGCGCAACCCGGCGGCGTTGACGGTGATTCCCGCGGGCACGATCAAGTACATCGCCTCGGCGAGTTTCTGCATTTTCCCATCGATCGTGTACGCGACCCCGGACGTGAAATCGACGACGCGTTGTAAGAGCGCGCGGTCGGCATTTTGGAGGTTCACGATAACGACTTGGCGCGAACGCAGGGCGTCGGCGATTTCGACGACGTCTTGGTACGAACGCGGCGAATAAACGCTGACCTCGGTGCCGTTGCGGCGCTGCGCCTGGGCGCCGTGCGCGATGGGAACGACGCGCGGGTGCGCCGGCTCTTCGTCGAAATATTCTTCCTCTTCTTCGCGCACGGAGAAGAACGAACCGATTTTTTGAAAGACGCTCATCCCGTCACCTCCTTTACGTACTCGGTCGCGCGCCGAAGAGCGTGCTCCCGATCCGCAGCATCGTCGAGCCCGCGCGAACCGCCTCGCGCCAA
>JAJZVP010000033.1 GCA_021845615.1 bacterium
TTTGCGGGGGCGACGCGCGCTCCGCAAGACGACTGGTGGGGCTACGTCACCAATGGCGGCACCGAGGGCAATCTCTACGGGCTCTATCTCGCCCGCGAGCTGCATCCCGACGGCATGGTCTATTATTCCGAAGCGACGCATTACAGCGTCGCGAAGAACTTGCATTTCCTCGGCATGCGCCACATCACGATACGGTCGCAGGAGAACGGCGAGATCGATTACGACGATCTCCTCGAAACGCTGAAAATTCATCGCGATCGCCCGCCGATTATCTTTGCGAATATCGGCACGACGATGACCGAGGCGCGCGACGATATCGGACGGATCGTGGAGATGATGGATCGCTTGGCGATTCGCGAACGATACATTCATTCCGACGCCGCCCTCGCCGGGGGCTACGCCGCCTATCTCGATCCGCGCCCGGCGTGGGATTTTGCCGACGGAGCCGATTCCGTGGCGATCAGTGGGCACAAATTTCTTGGCGCACCGATCCCGTGCGGCATCGTCATTGCCAGAAAGCACAACGTTCAGCGGATCGCCCGCTCGATCGATTATATCGGGAGCCTCGATACGACGATCACGGGATCGAGGAGCGGCTTCTCGCCGCTGATGTTGTGGTACCGTTTGCGGCAACTCGGCGAGAGCGGCCTTCGCGAGCGCTTGCAACGTTCGTTGGATAATGCGGCCTATTTGGTCGAACGACTCGTGGCGATCGGCGTGCCCGCATGGCGGAACTCCAACGCGATTACCGTCGTGCTTCCGCGCGTCGACGCGAGGATCCAGCAGCGTTGGCAGCTCGCCACCGCAGGGGATATCTCCCACGTCTTGGTACTTCCCAACGTCGGCCGCGACCAGATCGACACGTTCGTCGCCGACCTCGCGAACGCGCGTACGGAGGATGCATGCAAAGCCTGAGAGCGATCGTTCCGAATCGCCCCGGACTCCTCGCGGAGATCACGGAGGTGCTCGCGGCACGCGGCGTCGACATCCACGCGATCGTCGTGGAATCGCACGGGAGTGCCGCACTCGTCCGTCTGGAAGTGGAGCGCGGCGACGAAGCGCTTGCCGCGCTCGCCGATGCCGGTCATCCCGCCGTCACCGATAACGTATTGCTCGCGCGCATCGAGGATCGCCCCGGTGCGCTCGCCGCGGTTTCCCGCCGGCTCGGCGATGCCGAGATCAACATTCGTTCGCTCCATCACGTGCGGCGCGACGAAGGCTTCGCCGTCGTGGCCATCAGCACCGATAATAACGATCGCGCGCGCGAACTCTTGGGGGCCTCCGCGCTGTAGGGCATGGACCGCGACGAGCGCCTGCCTGGTCCACCGTCTCGAAGCCTTTTGCGATGGGGAATCCCGGCTTAGAAGGCACGCGCTCGATGCGACGAGAATGCCACGAGCGCGTTGTTCGAACGCTCGCTTACCTTAGCGGTTAGCACCGCGAGTTTAGGAGCCGCATGAAAAATTGCAAACCTTACGTACGTATGGTGTTTTCATTGTTGTTAGTGATACCGGCGTTGCTATTTGTGAAGACGCTGCTTGACACGTCGCACGTGGCCTGGGGAGACAACATTATTGCACTGCTCATGGGAGCCGTTGGCGGATTTGCATTAGTCCTACTGGCAAAAATCCGTCGCAGCAAGGTTGCAACCTGATCGTTTGATGCTGTCCGTGTGCGCGCGAATCGGTACATGCAAGTTCGTAAAAGCAGCCTGTCGTATTAAGCGGGTACAGTAGGATTACTGTTGGCAGGAACGAGCAACCCGTCGAACGCGATCTGTATTCCATTGGCGATAGCGCTCGGCTTTGGAGAAGGCTGACCGCTGCCGCTTTGGAGCCGCCTCCGGAATCGGCAGCGAGAGAGCCGAGAGCGCGACCTAGCCTAATGCCGCTAATGAAGCGCTCTATAGCGCGACGCGCTTGAAATCGCCGAGGAGATCGGCGACGAAGCGCAAGAAACGCGCCGCACCCGCGCCGTCGATGACGCGGTGATCGTAGCTGACGCTGATCGGTTGGATGAGCCGCGGAACGAAGGCGCTTCCGTCCCAAACGGGCTTCATCGTCGCGCGCGTCGCCCCGAGGATCGCGACTTCGGGTGCGTTGACGATCTGCGTGAATTGCGTGCCGCCGATGCTGCCGATCGAACTGATCGTAAAGCTGCCGCCCTGCATATCGGCGAGCGGGAGTTTTCCATCGCGAGCTTTCGTCGCGAGCTCCGCGCTGCGCGTCGCAATGTCGAGAAGGCCGAGTTTATCGGCGCCTTTCAGTACCGGTACGACGAGCCCACCGGGGGTGTCGGCCGCAAAGCCGATATTGTAATAACGTTTCAGGACGAGCGAGTCGCCGACGAGCGAGGAATTGAATTCCGGAAAGTGCTGTAACGCCGCGACGCAGGCTTTGATGAGAAAGGCGAGCATGGTGAGCTTCGCCCCGCCGCGTTTGCTTTGCTCGGCGTTCACGCGTTCGCGAAAAGCTTCAAGTTCGGTGACGTCGGCTTCATCGTAGTTGGTGATATGCGGGATCTGCACCCAGTTGCGGTGCAGGTTCGGGCCCGAGAGCCGTTTGATGCGCGGCAGTTCGACGCGTTCGGTCTCGCCGAAGGCGGCGAAATTCGGCGTCGGCCATGGCGGAAGCCCGGCGAACGAGGTGCCGCCGCCCGAGGCGAGCGCGGCTTTCACGTGGCTCTGCACGTCCTCGCGCGTGATGCGTCCGTTGGGGCCGCTTCCGCGAACCCCGTGCAGATCGACGCCGAGCTCGCGCGAGAAGCGACGAATCGCCGGGCTCGCATGGAGCGGCGCTTCGGCCGTTGCACTCGCCATCGACGGAGCGGCCGCGGGGGCGGAAGCCGCGATCGGCATCGGTGCGGGCGCAGGCGCCGGGGCCGGGGCCGGAGCCGGTGCAGCGGCCGGTGTTGGTGTTGCTGCGGGTGTCGGCGCAGCGACCGGTGCGAGCGTCGATGCATCGGCGGCGCCTTCGCTCTCGATCGTCAGCACCACGCTTCCTTCAGAGACGCGGTCGCCGGCCTTCACGCGCACCTCTCGGACGACGCCCGCAACGGTCGCAGGCACCTCCATCGATGCTTTTTCGCTCTCCAACACCACCACCGATGCATCGCGCGCGATGCGGTCGCCGGGTTTGACCAAAACCTCGATCACCGGTACGTCTTTGAAATCGCCGATGTCGGGGACCCGGAGTTCTGCGATAGCCACGTTGTGCGTGCTCCTCTGTTCGGTATGGGTGTTAGGCGAGTATCGGATTGGGTTTTTCGGTATCGATCGCGTACTTCGCGATCGCTTCGCTCACGCGTTTACGGGGGATCGTACCCTCCGCAGCGAGCGCGCTGAGCGCCGCGAGTGCGACGTAGCGCCGATCCACTTCGAAATGCGCCCGCAATTTCGCGCGGTAGTCGCTGCGCCCAAAGCCATCGGTTCCCAACGTCGTGTACGAACGTTCGAGGAAGGGCCGAATCATCTCCGGGAAGCTGCGAATATAATCGGTCGCCGCAATCGCCGGCCCGACGTGCCCTTCGAGTTGCTGCTCGACGAAGCACCGACGCGGCGTCGCCTCAGGATGCAGCATATTCCAGCGATGCGCTTCGACGCCGTCGCGCTGCAACTGCGAGAACGAGGTGACGCTCCAAACGTCGGCCGCAATCTCGAAGTCTTTTTCGAGCAGGTCCGCGCCGGCGATCACCTCGCGCAGGATCGCTCCCGAGCCAAAGAGTTGAACGCGCGGCGTTTTCTTGCCGCCCGATCCCGAACGCAACAGATACATGCCGCGTAGAATCCCTTCGCGCGCGCCTTCGGGCATTGCGGGGTGCGCGTAGTTTTCGTTGAGTAAGGTGATGTAGTAATAGACGTCCTCTTGTTCGGCGAGCATGCGGCGCATGCCGTCCTGGACGATCGTCGCGACTTCGTAGCTAAACGTCGGATCGTAGGCGACGCAGTTCGGTATGAACGAAGCGTGAACGTGGCTGTGCCCGTCTTCGTGTTGGAGCCCCTCGCCGTTGAGCGTGGTGCGCCCCGAGGTGCCGCCGAGCAAGAAGCCGCGCGTGCGCGAATCGCCGGCGGCCCACGCGAGATCGCCGATGCGTTGGAAACCGAACATCGAGTAGTAGATGTAGAACGGAATCATCGGCAGGTTGTGGTTGCTATACGCGGTTCCGGCGGCGATCCAGGACGAGAGCGCGCCCGCTTCGCAGATGCCTTCTTGGAGGATCTGGCCGTGCTTATCTTCGCGATACCACATTAATTGTTCGGCATCTTGCGGGTGATAGAGCTGGCCGACCGACGAGTAGATGCCGAGCTGTCGAAACATGCCTTCCATGCCGAAGGTGCGCGATTCGTCCGCGACGATCGGCACGACGCGCGGCCCGATTTCGGCGTCGCGAACCAACGTGCTGAGAATGCGTACGAACGCCATCGTCGTGGAGATCTCGCGATCGCCCGTGCTCTGCAATTGCGCATCGAACGCTTCGAGCGGAGGAACCGTCAGCGCCGTCGATTTGCGCCGCCGTGCGGGCAGGTGCCCCTGCGCGGCCATGCGTTCGCGGAGATAGCGCATCTCCGGCGAGTTCTCGTCGGGCTTAAAGAACGGAATTTCGTCGATCTTTGCGTCGGGGATGGGAATGGAGAAGCGATCGCGGAACGCGCGCATCTCCTCGACGTCCATTTTCTTGGCTTGGTGGGCGATATTCCGCGCTTCGCCCGCCTCGCCCATGCCGTAGCCCTTGATCGTCTTTGCGAGAATCACCGTCGGCGCGCCCTTCTGTGCGAACGCCGAAGCGTATGCGGCGTAGACCTTGAGCGGATCGTGCCCGCCGCGTTGCAGCGCCCAAACCTCGTCGTCGCTCCAGGAGGCGACCATCGCCGCCGTTTCCGGATAACGGCCGAAGAATTGCTCGCGAACGTATTTCCCGTCGCGCGATTTGAACGTTTGGTAATCGCCGTCGACGCACTCCATCATCAGCTGGCGCAGACGCCCGTTGGTATCGGCGGCGAGCAGCGGATCCCATTTGCTGCCCCAAATCACCTTGATGACGTTCCAACCCGCGCCTTTGAAGAAGCGCTCGAGCTCCTGAATGATCTTGCCGTTGCCGCGCACCGGGCCGTCGAGCCGCTGCAGGTTGCAATTGACGACCCAGATGAGGTTATCGAGTTTCTCGCGCCCGGCGAGCGAGATCGCGCCGAGCGATTCGGGCTCGTCCATCTCGCCGTCGCCGAGAAATGCCCAGACTTTCCGGTCGCCGTTATCTTGTAACTCGCGATCGTGCAGGTAGCGCATGAAGCGCGCCTGGTAGATCGACATGATCGGCCCCAAACCCATGGAGACCGTTGGGTACTGCCAGAAATCCGGCATCAACCACGGGTGCGGATAGGACGAGAGCCCATGCCCGTCGACTTCTTGGCGGAAATTCAGGAGCTGCTCTTCGCTGATGCGCCCTTCGAGAAATGCGCGCGCGTAAAAGCCCGGTGCGGAGTGCCCTTGCAAGAAGAGCATGTCGCCGCCGAAATTTTCGGATGGCGCGCGGAAAAAATGATTGAAGCCGACATCGTAGAGCGTCGCCGCCGAAGCGAAGCTCGCAACGTGGCCGCCGAGTTCGCTGCTGGTTTTGTTCGCGCGAACGACGGTCGCCATGGCGTTCCAGCGCACGTAGTGGCGCAGGCGCGCTTCGATATCGCGATCGCCCGGCATGGCGGGCTGCCGTTCCGGCGGGATCGTGTTGACGTACGGGCTTTCGAGGCCGAGCGAAACGTGCGCGCCGCCGGCTTGCGCTTCGGAGACGAGCGTTTCGAGCAGCGCGCGGGCGCGCTCGGGGCCTTCGGCGGCGAGGACGCCGCGAAGCGCCTCGCGCCATTCGAGCGTCTCTTGGGGATCGGGTTGAGGTGCATGCAGAGCGTCCATGCACGCGGAGTCACCCCTGGGAGCGGCCATCTCCTGCTGGTGGATCGCGCCAATTCCAGCCTAGGAGCGGGCCAATACTAGAAATTTTCGACCGCGCTCAGGTCGACCCGCTCCTCTCGGAGGACGACGCCGATCGCGCCGAGCAGCAGCACCCCGCCGAGCAGCGCGAGCGCGGGGATCGGCTCGCCGAAGATGGCCAGCGCGAGGGCGCCGGCGATTACCGGCTCGAGCAGGGTCGCGAATGAGACCGCGTTCGGCGTGAAGTGCCGAAGGCTCGCGTTGATCGCGGTGTGCCCGAGGAGTTGCGAGATGAGCGCCATCGCAAGGATGCCCGCCCACGCGCTGCCGTCGTGCAGCGGCGGAGCGGGTTGATGCGCGACGAGCGAGGCGACGACGAGTGTGAGTGCGGCCCAGCTGAAGGTGCGCGTCACGATGGTGCGCGTGGTGAGCGCGGCGCGCACCTCGCGGACGAGGAGCAGGTAGGCGCCGATCGCCATGCTTCCGAGCAATGCGAGCGCATCGCCGAGCAACGCGTGGCCGGGAATCGGTGCGGGCGTGCGGTCGATGCCGACGACGAGCAGCAAGCCGAGCCCGCCGACGATAAACCCGATGGTTGCCAAGCGCGAGAGCGGACGTTTGCACACGAACGCATCGTAGAGCGCGGTCCAGATCGGCGTCGTCGTGACGAGCAACGTCGAAATTGCGACCGAGGTGTATTCGAGCGAGGCGATCCAGAGCGCGAAATGCGCCGCGAGTGCGAGGCCGGCGAAGGCGAGCATGCGGCTCGCTGCGGCGTCCGGGCGCGCGCTGCGCGGTTGCGGGCGCAGCGCGGCGAGCAGCAGCATGACGAGCGCCGCGATGCTCAACCGCGCCGCTGCGACACCGATCGGCGTACCGCCGATCAATGCGTAGCGCGCGAAGATCGCCGCCGCACCGACGGCGATCTGCGCGAAACCGAGAACCAACACCGCACGCGTCATGCGGCGGCGGTTGCGGCTAGAGGCGGCTATTCCTCTTCATCAGTGAGCGGTGACGTCGCTCGGCTTGAGTTGGATGCGGAACCAGTGTCCCGGATAGCCAGACTGGTTCCACACTTTGAGGAAGAGTTTGGTCGGCGCCGCGCCGGTCCAGCCGCTGAGAACCCAATTCACGACGATATGTTGTTTTGGGTGCAGGTTCGTCGCCGCAAGAATTTTCGTTCCCGGTACGTTGATGGCGTCGGGGGCGCTCTCGCTCATCTGCGAGCCGTCTTTGAGTTCGAAGCCGACTTCCATGTGCGGAACGCCGACGTCGTTGTTGCCGCTGGGATTCTGTTCGGTCGCGGTGATAACGACGTAACCGGGGCCGCTAAAACCCTGCCCTTCGAGAACGGGAACGTTCGTCGTCGCCGACGATGGATAGGTTTCGATTTTATCGATGCGGAGATTGATGACCCCCGCGCGAAAGTATTTGTGCAGCGGCGCATTCTTGATGGCAGCAGCTGCGGGTGCGGAGAGCAACAACGCGATAAGGACCGGTAGCGTAGCGCGTAGCGGTAGAGTTTTCACGGTCACCTATTCCTCTGGTTCGATGCTGGGGCGGCCGCCGCACGGGCGACGCCGATACGGCTAGTATAGGCTCGCTTGCCTTGTGCGGGCAAGGGCGCGGGCGCAGGTGTGGCGAGTTCCGAGAGCGCGAGGTTGGCCGCGCCGACCGAAAATCGTTGCTGGGTAGCGGCCGTTCCAGTTAGGAGCCTTCCAAAATGGAGGCATAGCGCAAGAAGGCGATACTCGTCGGCTCAAGTAAAATGTCGCCTGCATCGTCGGCCGCCGCACGATGCGGGCGTGCTGAATCCGTTATCGCGTTATCCCTCGCCTAGGTTTGACTTCAAGATTAGTAAAGATCGCGCTCCAAATCCGGAGCTGCGCGCGCCTTGTTGTTCGTCGTTTATTCGGCCCCCGTCGCTTGCTGGAATTTCCATTGTTCGCATAAATTCTCGAATAAGTGTAGCATCGAAATTGGGGGCTACGTTTCTTTCGATCAGATGGGAGAGCGTTCGTCCCAGCCACTCTCTCGTGCCCGCGGTGCTACTGTTGTGCTGCCCGATCGGCGATCCGATTTTCATGCGATACAGTTGGTCGGCGAACGCAACATTTCCGCATGCAACGAGGCATTCGTTGTGACTCCCGGGCGTTGTTGAATTGGAGGAATAGTGACCGCCGCTAAAATAAGCACAGTAATTATGGGTCCCACATATCGGATAGGCTTTTGGCTTTAGCCTGCAGTACTTCGAGTTGCCTGGAAATCGCGCCAGTGAAAGTTCGCTAGCGATCACATAAAATATTTGAAAATTATTATTGGGGAGCTCAATAAAAAATGCGAACGTACCGATCGATGGCAAAATTGCCGCGCTTAGAAGATCCCTGGGCGGACAAAAGGACGAAAGCGCGCCTTTAATGCTGGGCCTGTTGGATAAAAGATCCCATTGCTCGATGTTCGCTTCGTACGAATTTAAACAGGGAAATGGCCTGATTTGTTTTTCATATTTTGCTTGAAGAAATGTAAGTCTTGCTTGTTTCAATGTTGGAGAGAAAATAATAATCATAAGGTCGCTGAGCTCGCAACGGCAGGTCGGGCGTAAGCCTCGCGTCGCGGGCGAAAAAATTACCTGATGTGAGTTGCCGTGATACTTTTCGATACAAAGGCTGCTGCCATTCGAAATCGCAGCCGCGTATTGAAGGCTGCGTTTCATTTCGCTAAAAAGTGGCACCTCGCTCGCTCTGCCGCCAAAAATTCGGGTTCGGGAATAAAAATCAAGTGCGAAGTGAATGGCGAATTGTGATGGTATTTGAATCACGATCTTCTCCAGAGGGTCACGCTCGATCCCCAACGCCCCAATCGTGTTCTTGCGCTACCGCGCGATTGATGAAGATTGTACTTAAGCGCTCGACTAACGAGCCAATCGTATTCGGTATTCCCAAGTTCTGGGAGCGTGGATAGAACCGACCGAATTGTTCCGTAATCGAGTATCTGAGGTAAGAGATGTTCTAAAAAAAGGTCCTCGTCAAAAAGATGACGACGTAGCAAGCTCGTCGCGGAAGCGAAGTAATTTGATAAAATTACAAGGTAGGTTAAATATCGTTGTCGGGAATCCGCGTCGCTAGTCGACGCTGAAGGAACTTGTTCAAGGAGGATCGATTGTATTTTCGGTTGAAGCAGAAAAGGTAACGCATTTGCCGCCGTTGCGCTTTCAGTATTTCCAGCAGAGAGATAAAAGAAAACTTTCTCGCCGTGGTAGCGAGATAAGTAATCGAGGGTTGTCTTGACCCGCTCGTTATTGTTAAATCGTCGTAGCTGAAGGTACGCTACCAGGGCTGCTAAACCACCCGTAACAACGATCGCGACGGCCTGAGCCCACGCAGCTAAATTCAAATTTTCCATGACGATCGGGAATCTTTATGTTTTCTTGGTGGCCTCCTCGCAAGGAAAGCTGGCCCGAAGAAGGCAAGACCATATGCGGGGCGATGTCGGTTGGCGCGCGTCCCGACGTTCAGCGCGTCTCGTCCAAGCACAGCCGCTTTCCGAGGAGGGTGTTTAGAGCTATGGGGCCCAGCCCAGCGTACGGAGATATTCTGCGACCTCCGAAGCTGCGCGCACCGGCGAGTGGGCACGGCTGAAAGTCCATTGGCGCCCGGGCGGGGTCCCCTGAGTCTGCATGCGTACTCCGACGTAGATAGGGAAAGGGTCGCTTTCCTCATCGGGAGCGTTTACGCGATTCAGTAGAAGCGCCACGGTATTCCCGCCATAATCGCGGGCGGCGTAGCAGTTTTCAATGCGATCCTCACGCCCCATTTCTTCCCCCAGCGCGCCCCAAAACGCGGCCTGCCAGCCGGTCCTGCTTACCGCCATGCGCTCGAATTGGGATCGTCTAGCAATTTGCTCGAGCTCTCTTGCTGGACTCGCAAGGAAGTGTTCAAGCGCAAGAGCCACGAGGCGCGAAAGATTTCCCTCTGTCAGCCTGTCGGCGAAGCTACCAGCCCTGTCAAACAGAGAGTCGGAAAGGCTGATTGATAGTTTCATACCATATAGCGTATTAAATACTACCGAAATCGTCAATAGGTAGCACCGACGGTAGTTTTCGAAATGTTAAGGGCCGCCGGTCCGAGCTATTGCCTGCAACGTCCGGGGGCAAGGGAGGGTGATCGCCTCTGACGGTGTACCTGGCCCCTTTCGGCAGTCATTGCTCAGAGAGGGCTTAATCGCCTAATGCCACGTGAATTAGATCCGGCCGCAGTTACTCATGGCGGCCCCAGACGCGGCCAAGGGAAATCTGCAAAGCAGAAAAGCGGCGACGGTGACCTCAACTTCGAGGCGCGCCTTTGGTCCATGGCGGACCAACTCCGCGGCTCGATGGACGCCTCGGAGTACAAACATCCGGTCCTCGGACTGATCTTCCTCAAATATATCTCCGACGCATTCGAAGAATTGCATGCCGAACTCGCGAGCGACCCAGAGGCCGATGCGGAGGATCGCGACGAATACACCGCGCGCAACATCTTTTGGGTTCCCGCTGCGGCGCGCTGGTCGCAGATCGCCGCACAGGCAAAATCCCCGCAGATCGGCGAGATCATCGACACCGCTATGATCGCGATCGAGCATGACAATCCGCGCTTGCGCGGAGTGCTGCCGAAAGAATACGCAAAGCCGTCGCTCGGGTCGGCTCGCCTCGGTGCAATCGTCGATCTCGTCAACGGCATCGGCCTCGGCAACGCCGAAGCGCGCAAGCACGACGTGATCGGTCGCGTGTACGAATACTTTCTCGGACGTTTTGCTAACGCCGAAGGCAAGGCGGGCGGCGAGTTCTACACGCCGCGCCCGATCGTGCGCCTGCTCGTCGAAGCGATCGAGCCGTATAAAGGGCGTGTTTTCGATCCGTGCTGCGGATCCGGCGGCATGTTCGTCCAGTCCGAGCAGTTCGTTCTCGCGCATGGCGGGCGGATCGGCGATGTCGCAATCTTCGGCCAGGAATCAAATCACACCACCTGGCGCCTAGCAATGATGAACCTCGCTATCCGTGGCATCGAAGCGAATATTGCCTGGAACGCAGGCGGCTCGTTTCTGGAGGACGCTTTTCCCGATCTTAAGGCCGATTTTATCCTCGCGAATCCGCCCTTTAACGACAGTGAATGGGGTGGGCAGGGTTTGCGCGACGACAAACGCTGGAAGTTCGGTATTCCGCCCGCGGGAAACTCGAACTACGCGTGGATCGAGCACTTCGTGTATCACCTTGCGCCGACCGGTGTGGCTGCCTTCGTTATGGCGAATGGTTCGATGTCCTCGAACCAAAGTGGCGAGGGTGAGATCCGTAAGAATCTGATCGAAGCGGGGAACGGCGGCCTCGTTGATTGCGTGATTGCGTTACCTGGACAGTTGTTTTACACAACGCAAATTCCGGTCTGCGTTTGGATTCTCGCGCGAGATCGCCGCAATCACAAGTTCCGCGATCGCACGGGCGAAGTGCTGTTTATCGATGCCCGCAAAATGGGCGAAATGACGGACCGAACGCACAAAACGCTGCGCGACGAGGAGATCGCGAAGATCGCCGGAGTCTATCACGCGTGGCGGGGGAAGGACGGCGGCTACGCGGATGTTCCAGGCTTCTGCAAGGCGGCAACGCTCGACGAGGTCCGCAAGCACGGGCACGTGCTCACGCCGGGCCGCTACGTGGGAACCGAGGAGATCGAAGACGACGGCGAGCCCTTCCCCGAGAAAATCGCGCGCCTGACCGGCCTGCTGCGCGAGCAACAGGCCGCGGGCGCCGAGCTGGACAGCGCGATTGCCGCGAACCTCAGGAGCCTCGGCTTTTGGCCATAGTACCCGCTGCGTTTACTATGGCGCTGGAGCGAGGGCCATAGTAAAGGCACACGATACTATGGGGTGAAAGTGCCTTTATAATGGATGACCGGCTCGACCTCACTTCCTTGGAGAGCGCCGTACAACGGCTCGGGGAGGGATTGGCTCGCTACGAGAAAACCGTCGCCGATACACAGATTCGCGACGGCTTGATTCAGCGCTTTGAGTTTACCTACGAGCTCAGTCACAAAATGCTGAAGCGCTATCTCGAATCGGTCTCCCCTTCGCCCGAAGAAGTCGACCGGATGGCCTTCGCCGACCTCGTTCGGTCGGGAAACGAGCAGGGTCTCCTGGTCGGCGATTGGGAGAGTTGGAAAAGCTATCGAACGATGCGCGGGAAGACCAGCCATGTGTACAACGAGGGCGTCGCGCTCGATGTCGTAGAAGGTATTCCGGCGTTTTTAAGGGAGGCAGAATTTCTGCTGAAGCAGCTGCAAAATAGAAATTCGTAAACCCATTCCCGAGCAGCCGCTCATCGATCTCAGCCCCGAGAACTGGCGAATCGTGCACGATATATTACAACGGTATGTGCCGGATCGCGAGGTCTGGGCGTTCGGATCGCGCGCCAAGTGGACCGCGAAGGAATACTCCGATCTCGATATCGCGATCATTGGTAATGAACCGCTGAGCCTTAATGTCATGGCCGAATTAATGGATGCTTTTCAAGAATCGGACCTGCCGTTTAAAGTCGATGTTGTCGACTGGGCAACGACAAAGCCCCCATTTCGCCGTGCCATCGAATCCAGCAAGATCGCTGTGATATCCAAACTTGGGGATTCTAGAGTTGGCAGCAATATTAGGCAGGAAGCGCTCGGCGAAATTGCAACGATTCGTCAAGGACGGTACCTTCCGCCCGAGGCTATGACCCCGTCACCTGCATTCGATACGGCGATACCGGTTTGGGGAGCGAGGGGAATTTTAGGGTACGCGAGGGAGGCGACCTTCGATAAGGCCGTGCCGCTCGTAACGTGTCGTGGAAACGGATGCGGGCTTGTCCAGTGGACGGGGACGGCAGCATACATTTCAAACAATGCGATGTCGATAATGCCTAAGACGAACTTAGAGAGCGACGTTCGTTACATGTACTACGCGTTGCTCAATGAATCGTTCTTGGACGTTACAACTGGTTCAGCGCAACCTCAGATAACAATTTCGCACCTTTCAAAAAAAAGTATTTTCTGGCATGACAGTGCCGCGGCCAGAGCAAGCATCGCGTCTGTTCTCGGGGCCCTTGATGATAAGATTGAGCTGAACCGGAAGATGAGTGAGACGCTTGAGGCGATGGCGCGGGCGCTGTTCAAATCGTGGTTCGTCGACTTCGACCCCGTTCGCGCAAAAGCTGAAGGTCGCGACTCTGGTTTGCCCCCGGAGATCGCCGACCTGTTCCCTGCCTCTTTCATTCAAACCGAGTTTGGCGAGATCCCAACCGGGTGGCGTGTGGGCAGCGTCCTCGATGTCGCGTCGTTGAATCCCGAGTCATGGTCCAACGCGACTCGACCAAATACTATTCGCTACGTCGATCTGTCGAACGTAAAATGGGGCAAGTTTGAGGCGCCTCGAGTATGCGGGCGCGCGAACTCGCCAAGTCGTGCGCAACGCGTACTTTATCCTGGTGATACGATTGTCGGTACGGTGCGGCCGAACAATGGCTCCTATGGTCTGGTATCGGAATCTGGGCTAACTGGGAGCACTGGCTTTGCGGTGCTGCGCCCAAAACGGTCGGCTGCGTTGACTTATCTCGCGGTAACGTCAAAAGACAACCTCGAACGCCTAGGACATCTTGCGGATGGCGGCGCGTATCCCGCCATTCGGCCAGAGGTTGTTGGTGCCACCACCGTTTCGCTTGCGCCTGAAAATGTGATACGAATATTTGACGACATAGCATCCTTGTTCCTCAACCGCTATGCAAAGGCCGAACACGAATCTCGTACGCTCTCATTCCTTCGTGATGCGCTTCTGCCGAAGCTCATCTCCGGCGAGATTCGTGTTCCCGACGCAGAGCGCATTGTGGAGAAAGCGCCCTAGTGGCGGGCTACCTCAACGAAGAAGACATCGAGCTCTACGCGATTGAAATGCTCGCGGGGCTCGGCTACGCCTATCTCCCTGGTGGTGAGATCGCGCCAGACGGTTCCCGCGAAGAGCGTCGGTCGTTCAAAGACGCTATCCTCGTCGACCGGCTTCGCGCGGCTATCTCGCGCCTCAACCCGAACCTGCCACTCTCTGCGCGCGAAAATGCGCTGCGCAAAGTCATCGTACACGAAACGACCGATCTCGTTCTCAACAACAAGCGCTTCCACCGCTTCCTCATCGAAGGGGTCGATGTCGAGTATAGCGAGGGCTCGGGCAGCGTGCGGTACGCGAAGGCGCGGATCATCGACTTCGCCGATCCCGAGGCGAACGATTGGCTCGCCGTCAACCAATTCACGATAAAAGAAGAGGCCGGTGAACGTCGCCCCGATCTGATGGTCTTCATTAACGGCCTTCCGATTGCGCTCTTCGAGTTCAAGAATCCGACCGACGCGAAAGCAACCATCCTCAGCGCTTTCAACCAACTGCAGACGTATAAGCACGATCTTCCCGGGCTGCTTGCATATAACGAGTTGCTCGTTGTCGCCGACGGGACGCATGCTCGCATTGGCTCGCTCACCGCAGCGTGGGAGCGTTTCAGCGCCTGGAAGCGTGAGGATGGGGCTGCGGTTCCCGTCGAGCTCGAATCGCTGGTCAACGAGGTGTTTGAGAAGCGCCGTCTGCTTGACATCATCCGCTCCTTCATCCTTTTCGAAACCACGACGCCGGCGAACAAAATTCTTGCCGCGTATCACCAGTATTACGGCGTGAACAAGGCCGTCGAGCGAACGATTGCGGCGACTGCGGCGGGCGGCGATCGGCGAATCGGCGTCTTCTGGCACACGCAGGGCAGCGGCAAGAGCCTTTCGATGACGTTCTATGCCTCGAAGATTGCCCAGCGGCCCGAGTTGGAGAACCCGACGCTCGTCGTGCTTACCGACCGCAACGACCTCGACGATCAGCTCTTCGGGCAGTTCATGCGTTGCACGGAATTTTTACGGCAGACGCCGGAGCAAGCGGAGAACCGCGAGGAGCTGCGCGCCAAGCTCGCGGTCGCCTCGGGGCATATCATCTTCACGACCATCCAGAAATTCTTACCTGAAACACCCGGCGAACGCTATCCCGCGGTCACCGAGCGGCGCAACGTCATCGTGATTGCCGATGAGGCGCATCGTAGCCAGTATGGGTTTGCAGCCCGCATCGATGAGGAGAGCGGCGCGCTGTCGTATGGCTTCGCGCGCCACCTGCACGATGCATTGCCGAACGCCTCGTTCATCGGTTTTACGGGAACACCGGTTGAGAAGACCGACCATAATACGCGCAGCGTCTTCGGCGATTATATCGATATCTACGATGTGCGCCGTGCCGTTGACGATGGCGCGACAGTCCCCATCTACTACGAGGCGCGCGTGGTGAAGGTCGATCTTGACGCGAAAAAGGTCTCTTTTCTCGACGAAGAGTTTGAGGATATTACCGAGGGGCAAGAGGAAGACGAGAAGCGCCGCGCGGCGAGCCGCTGGTCGCAGATCGAGGCACTCGTCGGTGCGGACGCACGGATCGAGGAGATCGCCGGCGATATCGTCGACCATTTCGAGCGGCGGCAAAAGGGCTTCGATTTCGAAGGGAAGGCGATGATCGTCTGCATGAGCAGGCGTATCTGCGCACGACTCTATCGGGCACTTGTGGCGCGGCGCCCGGCGTGGCACGACGATTCCGACGAGCGCGGCGTCCTCAAGGTGGTGATGACCGGGAGCGCGGCGGACGAACCGGAGCTGCAGCCGCATATCCGCAACAAGGCGCGCCGTCGCGATATTGAAAAGCGTTTCAAGGATCCCGCCGATCCGCTAAAGTTAGTAATCGTGCGCGACATTTGGCTTACCGGCTTCGATGTCCCGGCGCTGCATACGATGTACGTCGACAAACCGATGAAGGGGCACAGCCTCGTTCAAGCGATCGCGCGCGTCAACCGCGTCTTCAAGACGAAAGCCGGTGGGCTGGTCGTCGATTACTTTGGCATTATGGCCGATCTGAAGAGCGCGCTCGCCACCTACGCGGACTCCGGCGGTAAGGGCGACCCGGTGCTCAACGAAGAGGATGCGGTCGCCGTGCTGCAGCGCGATTACGAGGTCGTGCGCGAGATGTTCCATGGATTTCCCTACCAGGCATATCTGGAGGGGAATACGGCGTCGAAGATGCTCGGGCTCAATAAGGGCGCGGATCACATCTTGGGCCTGGATAAAGGCCGAGTGCGCTACTTACGCGCCTGTTCGAGCCTGGCAAAAGGCTTTTCGCTGGCGTCGACCTCGGCGTACGCCCGCGGCATCGCCGACGAAGTCGCCTTCTTCCGGGGCGTGCGGGCTACCATTGTGAAGGCCTCGGGGGGCGCGGGGCAGAGCCTGGAAGAGATCGACCTGGCGCTGCAGCAGCTCGTTTCCGATGCGGTCGGTGCGCGTGGTATCGTCGATGTCCTCGCGCAATCGGGCATCGCGCGCCCCGACATCTCGGTCTTCTCCGATGAGTTTCTCGATGAGCTTGCGGGCGTCGAGCAGCGCAACCTCGCCCGCGAGATGCTGGAACGATTACTTCGCGATGAGATTAAGGTGCGCTCGCGTCAAAATGCCGTGCAGGCGCGAAAGTTCTCCGAGATGCTGGCTGAGGCGATTGCACGCTACGAAAATCGATCGCTCACGACCGTGCAGCTCATCGAACACCTCATCGAGTTTGCAAAGGAGCTACGCGACGAGCCGAAGCGCGCCGAAGCGATGGGGCTCAGCGAGGACGAACTCGCGTTCTACGACGCACTCGCACAGAGCAAGAGCGCTGTAGAGGTGCTTGGCGACGAAACGTTGCGCACCATCGCCCGCGAACTGCTGAAGAGCATTCGTGAGAACGCGACGATCGATTGGAGCCTTCGTGAAGGTGTGCGCGCCGCGGTGAGGCTCCGCATCAAGAAGTTGCTGCGGAAATACAAATATCCGCCCGACGCTACCGAAAACGCGACCGACCAAGTTCTCGAACAGGCAGAGCTACTGTGCCGGGACGCGGCGTAACCGCGCGTCGGTCCGGTGATGCGTAGCGTTTTCGCGGTTGGGGTGGCGATTGGAACGCCGCTGATAGCGATTGCCTTAAGCTGGTGGAGCTTCATCTGGGCTGAAAAGGGGTCTACGCCAGACGGGTACGGCCACGCGCCATGGGGGGCGACGGTGCTGCAAGGTGAGGAAGACCGCCATTATGGAATGCGCGCGCGCTCCCGGATGAACGCAAGGACATGCTTCGACTGTGGGGCGCTTTTGCTCGCTGCCGCCGTACCGGCGGGTATGGTCGTTGGCGATACGCGCACGTCGAGTTTATTATTATGGTTGCTTTACGGTATTTTGTCTTCCTGACTTTTGGTCTTGCTGTATATGGAATTTTAGCTGTGTGGCGCAGTCGACAGGAAGACGCGTTCAATTTTTGGTTTTCGGGACAAATGTCTCGTTTTTACGATCCCGAAAAAGCGAAACCATTATTTGTAGCACTGAACCCTATGCCGATATGGAGTCTTTTCGATCGTCAGTGGTTCGAAAACATTCGCAATCCAGAAATAGCCGACGTTGTTAAGGTTGCTTCGCGGTCGGACCGATGACAGTTCTGGACCGAGGGGCAAACGGCGCGGCGGCCTATTGAGCGGGGTCTCCGGTACGGGGGCTTCGCCAGTTGCGTTGTCTCCAAATAGGAGGTAAAATGGAGACATGAAAAGGCGCCGGATGCAGATCGATCTGCGCAGCGAAGACGAGCTCACGCTCGAGCGAGCGCGGCGAGCTCTGGGGACCGAAGGGGACTCGGATACGGGGCGGGCGCTGCTTGCTCTTTTTGCTAGGATCTCGGCGGCGATCGACCAAGGCTCGGTCGTCTCGTTTCTTCCCGGCGACGATCCTCGGGCCGTCGATGCGGTGCCCGACATAACCAGTGCGCTCCGCCCCGAATCGCGCTATCGCTTTCTCACGCACGTGCCGCATCCATGGCGCAAACAGCTCTCGATTAAGGGGCATCGCATCACTGCCGGCCAACTCGTGGCGAGCATGGAAGCGAACAACTGGACGATCGATGAGGCAGCGTCGCAGCTCGCCCTCGACGCGCTTGCCATCGCCGAGGCAGTCGACTATGTTGCGCGCAATCGCTCCCTTGTTGAGGCCGAGGCGGCGGAAGAGTGGCGGCGCGCCGAGCCGCACGTGACGCATCGTGCGCCTGCTCATCGATGAGAATTGTGCGCAAGCCGAGCTGCTCTCCCGCCTGCGCGCAGCCGGTCACGATGTCGAAACCGTTGTCGCCGCGGTTGGCTCCGGGGCGAGAGACGAGGACGTCGTTTCGTACGCCATAGCGCAACGGCGCGCGATAGTGACGAAGGATATCGCGGATTTTACGGAGCTACTTTCCGATCGCGACGACCACGCAGGCCTGCTGCTCATCCGCGAGGGTGCCCACGAACGTCGCATGAACGCCTCGGACCTCGCTCGCGCAATCGACAACATATCGGCTACCTATTCGAGGATTGATTCGTACGTTCTCGCGCTCAATGTTTTTGTATGGTGAAGCCGCCACCCCGAAGGGATGGCGGCACCGGTACTAACGTCGGATCGTCTTCGTTGTACTACGATTTACCGAGTTCTCGTCCGCCCATCGCCTTGCCGATCGTCGCGAGCTGTGCCTCCGAGAGGCGTGCCGATTGGAAATCGATGATTTCGTCAGCGACGGCGAAGCGAACGATATTGACGCGTGCCGACCGTATGAGCCGGCCGTCCTCCGAGAAGCGGGCGGTAAACGCACCGAGTTTTTGCGCGGGTTTGCTGTTCTCGGCGGTGGCGCGTTTGACCGTAATGTCGAACACACCGCCGCCCTGCAGGCGATACCCATACGAGAGCGTTCCGTCGGCATAGATTGCCTGCATCACCTTCGCTCCCGCGGGAAGACGCTTCGGCAGTAGAACGTGAAATTCGCGTGATGCCGCTCGCACCGCATCGGCTAGCGGGATCGGGTGCTCGATCGCCTTCATGATGCGCCGTTGCTGGCTCGCGTTGGGCAACGCCCCTGCGAGGTGCGATGCGGTCGTCGGCCCAAAATAGGCGACGGCGAGGTGCTGCAGCGTCGCGCGAATCAATGAGTGCGGCGTCGCTGCAAATGCGACTGCCGGAATCGCGATGGCGAGCGCGACGGCGGCGATCTGCCGTTTGCGCGGCGCTGCCGCTGCGGCGCGCTCCGGGTTCTCGGCGCGGTGGTGAACCGCAGCGAGATCGAGACTCGGCGCGGGAGTGGAAGCGAGCGCTCCGCGAATGCGGTCGCGCAAAATCGTGTCGTTAGGCATGTCCGTTGACCTCCGTCATAGCTGGAGCCGCATCGCGCCGCTCTCCGAGCAGAGCCCGGAGCCGGCGCTTTGCGAGAAACAATCGATAGCGAATCGTTCCGTCGGGGGCGCCGACGACGCGGGCGATCTCCTTGCTGGTGAGATCCGCGTAGAAGTGCAGCACGATAGCTTCGCGTTGCATGCTGGGAAGCGCGAGCAGGGCGCGTTCGATGCCGAGGCGATCGATCGTTGCATCGTCGCTATCGAGGGCGACGTGCTCGATCCGCTCGTCGAGGGGGAGCGAATTGCGGTGGCGACGTTCGCTGCGCATCGTCGCGCGTGCGGCGTTCACGACGAGTCGATAGAACCAGCCGCGAAATGAAGCGGGTTCGCGCAACTCAGAAAGCGCGCGCACGAGCTGCGCGCAGGCCTCCTGCGCGCTCTCCTCGGCGAGCCCGCTCTCGCCGAGAATGCCGCGCGCGATGCGGTAGGCATCGGGCCAGCACGCCGTGAGGAGCGCGTCGAGCGCCTCGCGGCCGCCCGCCTGGGCGGCTCGCACGCAGGCGAGATTGGGGGGATCGGGCATGGGGCGTTCTTCCTTCCTAGGGGCAAGCGTTCCGGTAGAAGAGATGCGCGAAGGGCTCAAAGTGTTGGGTCGCCCCCTGATATGTTGGGCTGGCCGGGAGATCCGGCGGCTTCGCCTCGAATCTGGGGTGAAGAACCTGTCGGCCACGCCGGGGCTCCCTCGGGCTCCGAGCCCGTTATCGAGATTGGCGACCGACAGCAC
>JAJZVP010000034.1 GCA_021845615.1 bacterium
GCCCTGCTCCTGCGGGAGGGGCGCCCCGCTGCAGCCGGGCGTTTCTTCACGCGCGCCGACGGTGCCGTGCAGATCGGTCGCATGGCGGTGCGCGCGGAGTTTCGCGGGCTCGGCTACGGCCGCGCGATTCTCGATGCGCTCGTCGATGAGGCGAAACGACGCGGTTATCCGCGCGTCGTTCTGCACGCACAAACGCACGCGCGCGGATTTTACGAAAGAGCCGGGTTCACCGCGCACGGCCCCGAATTTCTCGATGCCGGCATCGTGCACGTCGAGATGGAACGCGCCTTCGGCGACGAGCGCCACGCCGAGTAGGGGAACATTGTCACGCCGAGTAGCCGCGTGGTGTCACGCCGAGTAGGGGAACATTTTCACGCCGAGTAGGGGAACATTGTCACGCCGAGTAGCCGCTGAAAGCGGCGTATCGAGGCGCCGCACGCCGCGCCCGCGCTGCACGCGCGTGCATCGACGGCCACGCCGCTCGTAACTCGCTAGACGCTCGCGGCTCGGACAAGCAATGTCAGGGTCCTCGCCGCTCGCTTAAGCGCTCGTCACGACCGTCGCGTCCGCGCTGCACGCGCGTGCGCGTTCGACGCAGCGACGCTAACGCTTTTACGCCGAGTAGCCGCGTGGTTTCACGCCGAGTAGGGGAACATTGTCACGCCGAGTAGGCGAACGGTTTCACGCCGAGTAGCCGCTGAAAGCGGCGTATCGAGGCGCCGCACGTCGCACCCGCGCTGCACGCGCCTGAGATGTCCACGCAGCAAAGATGGCTGCGTAACCCCGTTCCCGTCAACCTTCGCGCACCGGGTGCTTCGTCACCATCTCCCGCGCCTTTGCCTCGCTATAAAACGATACGAACGAAACCTTCGTCGAAAACCATAAGTCACTGAAAAACTCGTGGAGGTAGTTGATACCGTCGTCTGGGATGGACTCGCCGCTATCGCTCACCATCTGACGGGCCTTCCGGTAGCTGACCATCGAAGCGGCGGAGACGCGAATCGAAAACCATAGGTCGCTCAGAAACGCTTTCATGCTTTTCCTATACTCCGGCGATCCAAGAAAGGATACAGCTGATTTCGTGGCGAGGCCGGTGCGCGTTGAAGCCGGCCCGGTTCCGTGGACGTTCTCGTCGGAAAGAGAGAAGTGCCCACGGAAGCCAAGCCCGGCTTCAATGCGATGCGCCGTCGTCGCGCTTTACTGCAGCGGTGCGCTCGAACGGAGAAGCCCTTGCCCATCGGTCGATGCGTAGAGATATCCGTCGAGCCACTCCACTTTGGTGAAGCGACGCGAGATCGTCGTCGAGTTCGTGCCGCCATCGAGACGGGTCCACGTATTCCCGAGATCGCCGGAGCCGTAGAGGCCGTATCCGGTTGCCAATACGAGAATCGGATCCTGCCCAGCCGGCGCCGCGGGATTGAACTCTAGCGAGGTCGCGTACTGCGGCGAAGTGGTGGCTTGAGCCCATCGTTCCGGTGCGACCGGAGGCGAGAGGCGACCGTTGATGCTGCCGAGGTGCCACGGCGGGCGCGGAGGCGCGAAGCGCAGCGGGAGCGTTTCGCGCCGCCGTGCGAGCACCGACATCGCCTGCCGTGCAACCGAGAGCCCTCCGGGTGTTGCGCCCGTAAACGTTACCCCGCCGTTCGTCGACGTGTAGATCGTGAGCGTCCCGAAGCCGCCGACCGCGACGATGTCCATCGAGTTCTGCGGATCGATAGCGAGCGCGGCCGGCGCCGTGGTGAAGGTCGTCTGCGTCGCCGTCCAGTTTGCGCCACCATTGCTCGAGTAATAGATCGTCCCCGCGCCGGTGTTCGCATTGCTCACGATCGCGAAGAGATTGTTGTCGTTCTCTGGATCGACGCGGATGAAGCTGATGCCGCTTCCGCTCGCTCCGAGCAACGCATTCGCCCCGGTGACGACGCTCGCCGTCGCCCCGTCGTCGGTCGATTTATAGAGTCCGCCGGTTCCGTCGGCGATGAAGAGCAGTCCCGGTGTCTTGCGCGAGAACGAGAGGCTCGAAACGCTCGCAAGCGTGCTCGGGGTTGAAGGATTGAACGATTGGCAGCCATCGGTCGAGAAGTTCAGTGCGGGAGCCGACGTTTGCGTGACGACGCAGTCCTTCGGATTGAAGGGGCTGATCTCGGCGTCGCCACCTTCACCGAGCGATGACGTTCCGCCGAAAGAACCGGTCCAATCCGACGCCGAGAGGCCACCCCCCGGTACCGCAGCCGCAGCCGGGCCGAAGTCTTGGATCGTCGTCATAATGGTCTCGCTGCCGACTGTACCGCCGACGCCGAAGCCGTAGAGATAGTTCGTCGAGAGACCGCCGGTGAGCGGAGTGGGGAGACCGGCGGATTGCCCGCAATCGCTCTGGTAATAAAGCCCTTGGTCGGCGGCGATGTAGCAGGCGTCTTTCCCGGAGTTGTTGACGACCGTGAGGCCGCGCATATCGCCGTAGGTGTTGCCTTGCGTCCTCGATGTCTGTCCGGTCACCGGCGTGTAGGTTGCGCTCAGCGGAGTCGTCGTCGTATTTGGCGTCGCGGTCCATTCGGTGAACTCCGCGCCCATGTAAATGGTGTGCGCGACGTTGATGCTGTTTGCAAGCATTTGCGAACCGTAATAGCCGGCTGGGTTTCCGCCGGTTCCATTGCTGCTCGCTTGCGTCGCAACGTCGGTCCACGTCGTGCCGCCATCCTTCGAAAGGTAGAGCTCTTGCGAGACGGCTTGGCCGCCGAGCGTGCAGGACCAGCCCGTCGCCCAGACCGTGCTCGGCGTCGTCTGATCGATCGCGATCGTATGGACGGCGGCCGGTGCGCTGCCCCCCGATCCGCTGCAGCCGAGCGCGGTCGAGGCGAGTTGCCCGCCCTTCGTCCAACTCGTCCCATTAAAGCTCCACGTATAGCCGTTGAAATCGCCAGCGATCAGCGTGCTCGGCGGCGCGGCGGCGATGCTGTTCGCTCCCGAGCCGTAGGCGTTCCCCGCGGAGATAAACCCGGTGCCTGCGGCGTTCCAGGTGGCGCCGTAATCGGTCGAGACCTCGACGCCGGCGCTGTCGGCGACGTAGATATCGCTGCCGAGTTGTGCGAACTGCATCGCGGGTGCGGTTGTGTCCACCTGCGTCCAGGACGATCCGCCGTCGGTCGAACGATAGATCCCGCCGAACTCGGTCGCTGCGAGCAGCACCGTGCTGCCGCCGTCGTTCACCGCAATCAAACCGTTGACGCGCGTGTCGTTGAGCCCGTTGTCGTAGCCGACGGGTGCCCACGTCGTGCCGCTATCGGTCGATTTGTAGATTCCCGAGGAGACGTTGACTTCGAATCCGGTGCCGTCGCCGCCCGCAATATAGATCGTACTCGCATTATTCGGATCGACTGCGACGCTCTGAATCTTTCCCGATCCTGCGAGATCGCCGCCGATCGTCGTGCTATTCAGGACGTTTTGCCAGACCGGGCCGAGATTGGTGAACGTAACGGCGGAGAGCGGCGCAACGGTATTGAGGTTGATCGTGCCCGTCTTGCCGTTGAAGATCGCGCCCGCATCTCCGGTCGGCGTGCTAACGGTACCGGTGCCGGAGAAGGTACTCAGCACCGTGCCGGTGCCGAGCGTGTTGCCGGCATTACAGGGGCCGCTCCACGACTGAACGACGAGGGTGTCGGTGCCGTAGGGAGCGGTGAGCGAGAGCGTGACCGGCGTCGTGCCGGTGAAGGTCGCGCAGCTCTGGCTCGCGATCGTGCTTCCGGGCGCTCCCGCGCCGCCGACGTTGATCTGCGCCGAGACCGACATGGCCCCCGCCGGAATCGTTTGCGGCGAGCGCTGCGTGCCCGTCGCCGTGCCGCTTCCGCGCGTCACCGTCAGGGTTAGCCGGGAGACGCCCTTCGCGCTCGGCAGCGCCGAGAGCGAGGAGCCGGTGCCGCCGCCGTGGCAGCCGGCAAGGAGGAGTGCGCAGGCGCCGCCGAGGGCGATGCTGCGAATAATGGTGCGATTCATGTTACTGCGCGCCTCCGTTGATCGCGGCTGGAGCATTGAGGGTGAGCACGGCGTTCGTCGTTCCCGCTGCGCCGGCGACGGTGAGCGTACAGCTCGCGCCCGCGGCATTTGCGGTGACGGTGAAGGTCGTCGTGCTCGATGATGGAGTGACGGCGAATGAGGCGCAACCGCCGCCGCTCTGTGGGGCGGTCAGGGTCGCCGCGTACGAGCCGCTAAACTGCAGTTCGGTCGGCGTCACGGTCACGGCGTCGCCGTTCCCCGTACCGGGGAAATTGACGGGATCGAGCGCGGAGCCGCTATTGGGGCCGAGACTGCTCGTCCACGCTCCGGTCCAGGCGAGCGTAACCTGGCTCGCCGAAGGCGCCTGCGAGGGCGAGGAACTTGGTACGACGCTCGGGCTGACGCTTGGCGAGGGCGCGAGCGTCGGCGTCACCGTCGGCGGCGCGGTCGGTGGGGGCGGGGGAGTTCCACCCCCACCTCCGCCGCAAGCTGAGATGAAAAGCGCGCTCGCAGCGAGCGCGGGAAAGAGAAGCCGAGAGAAACGCATGGAGCCTCCGACGGAAAACTGAGAGGCGCCTGGGATTCGCCCCGGCGCCTCTGCTTCCTGGAGGGTGGCGGAAGCCGCCTATTCGGCGAGCGCCGCGACCGGGACGCCGCCGGTCGGAGGGT
The DNA here is from genome assembly GCA_021845615.1 of bacterium. Lineage (GTDB taxonomy): Bacteria > Vulcanimicrobiota > Vulcanimicrobiia > Vulcanimicrobiales > Vulcanimicrobiaceae > JABEUX01. The sequence goes on from JAJZVP010000034.1 coordinate 4,657, forward strand.
TCGCCTTCATGAAGAAGACCAGCGGCGTCGCGACGACAAAGACGATGGCCGTGAGGCGGAAGAGGTAGGTGTAGGCGATCATCGTGCTTTGCTGTGCGACCATCGCGGTGAGCGCGAGGCGCGAGAGCCCGTGCGTCTGCGTGACGCCCGCTGCCAGCACGTTCCACGCGATCGCGCCTTCGTGCGCGAGTAGCGTGGTGAGAATCGCGATGCCGAAACTTCCCCCCAGCTGGCGCACGAGCGTGTAGACGCCGGTCGCGCCGGCGAGTTCGTGCCGCGGAATATCGCCGAGCGAGGTCGTCGAAAGCGGCACGAAGAGGAAGCCGAGCGCGAAGCCTTGGATGACGCGCGGCCAAAAGACATCCCAATATCCCGCCATCGCGTTGAGATCGCCGAGCATCCAGGTCGAATACCCGAAGACGAGCAGCCCGCACGCGACGAGAATGCGCGGGTCGACCTTGCCGATCATTCGTCCGACGATCATCATCGAGATCGCGGTGGCGAAGGCGCCGGGCATCAGTGCGAGCCCGGTATCGAATGCGGTGAACCCCAACATGGTTTGGAAGAAGAGCGGCAATATCAGTGCCGTCCCATAGAGACCGAATCCGCTGATAACGCCGATGATGCTCCCGATCGTAAAACTCGGTATTCGGAAGACGTGCACGTCGACGAGTGGATACTTATCGCGTATCGACTTGTAGATAAAGACGGCGAGCGAGATGACCGCCACCGCAGAGAGCGTGATGATGGTCGTCGATGAAAACCAGTCGTCGTGTTCTCCCCGCTCAAGGACGTATTGCAACGAAGCGAGGCCGGCGGTCAGCAAACCGAGGCCGAGAAAATCGATGCCGCCCTTCGGCTTTTCGTGCAGCGACGAATCGGGAATATACGCCAGCGTCAGAATGAACGCCGCGATGCCGATCGGTACGTTGATGAAGAAAATCAGCGGCCAGCTCGCGTTGTCGACGATGTATCCTCCCAGCGTCGGTCCGACCGCCGGGCCGACCATCGCGCCGAGGCCGAAGATCGCCATTGCAAAACCACGCCGCGCCGGCGGATAGGATTCAAAGAGAATCGCCTGTGCGGTCGGTTGCAACGCGCCTCCGCCGATCCCTTGCAGGACGCGATAGAAGATGAGGACGTCGATGCTGTGCGCGGTGCCGCAGAGAAACGAAGCGACGGTAAAGATTCCGAGCGACGCGGCATAAAAAAACTTTCGTCCGAACATCGCCGTGAGCCACCCATTGAGCGGCATGACGATGACGTTGGCGAGAATGTATCCGGTCGCGATCCAGGAGACCTCATCGACCGATGCGCCGAGGTTACCGCCGATGGTGTCGATGGCGACGTTGACGATCGTGGTGTCGATAATCGCCATGATGAGCCCGAGCATCACCGTAAAGGTGATGATGCCGAGATATTTGTTCTCGTGCTCCTCTGCGTTCATCGTTGTTAATGCCACCGTTACCTAACCTTTATCTGCGAGCGGTATCGTGCGGGTAAGGAGGACGACACCATGAACGACACTTTGACCGAGACCCCCGAGATGCTGGAAAACGTTGCAGCAATCCTCGAAGGCCAGGACCTTCCCGCCGATTCCGACGACGACGAAGAGGAGGACGAGGACTGAGAAGCATACGGCGCCTCGAAAGGGGCTCCGTAACGGTGCGCGGTATCGGCCCGCCCCATGTCGATACCCGCACCGACGCGTGAAGCCCCGCGCGCGAGCTCGAAGGTTCCGGAGATCACGCCCTACTTCTGGATCCTCAAGGTTCTTACGACGGGCATGGGTGAGACCAGCTCCGACTTTTTGGTCCATCATCTCAACCCGGTGCTTGCGGTGCTCCTTGCTGCCGGAACGTTCGCTCTTGCGCTCGTCGTGCAGTTGCGCGTGCGGCGCTATCTTGCGACGACGTATTGGTTTGCCGTCCTAATGGTCAGCGTCTTCGGCACGATGGCCGCCGACGTGCTCCACGTCGTCCTCGGCGTTCCCTATCTCGTTTCGACGGCGTTCTATGCCGTCATCCTCGCGCTGATCTTCTTCGCGTGGCACCGCCGGGAGCGGACGCTCTCGATTCACTCCATCACCGGCGGCTCGCGGGAGCTCTTTTACTGGGCGACGATCCTGGCGACGTTCGCGCTTGGAACCGCCGGCGGCGATATGACCGCAACGACCCTTGGGTGGGGCTATTTCGCTTCGGGGCTGCTCTTCGCCGCGCTTATCGCGCTCCCGACCTTCGGCCGTCGGTGGTTCGGTTGGAGCGAGGTCTTCGCGTTCTGGTTCGCCTACGTGGTGACGCGCCCGCTCGGCGCATCCTTCGCCGACTGGATGGGAAAGCCGAAGAGTTGGGGTGGGCTCGGCTGGGGTGAAGGGGTGGTGAGCCTCGGATGGGGGATCTGCATCCTCGGCTTCGTCGCCTATCTCGCCGGCACGCGCCGCGACCTCGAGCGCGCGACGCTCGCCAGGAGCGGTGAAACGGCGGGCGGCGTAACGGGTTCTTAGCATTCGGGCGGGCTGACACGCGAGCCGCCCCTATGCTACGATACGCTTGATACGCCAAGCATTCATAAGGAGCGGTCATGGGCGGCCTCGGACATCATCCCTCACATCCCTACGCAGTGCAGAGCGCTGCGTTGCTTTGGACGATGCTGTTACCCGGCGGTCTGCTCGCGCTCTCCATCGGTGCGTGGTGGGAGCAGGCGCGTCGCTCCGGCCGCCGCAGCATGCGGCTCGTCTCCGCGCGCCGCCGCAGCGCGACCAGGCGCTTTATCCGCGCGAACGGTCGCGATAAAGCCGCGGCCTAGCGCTCCGATTCAGGCAGCCTCTTCCTCGAAGCCGCCGCGAAAGAGCGCGGCGATGTAGGCGTGCAGTCCGGGATCGATCGTAGCCAGGCGCGCGCGGGTCGCGCGTGGCCAGGGAGACCCCGCATCGTTGATCTCGACGAACGCACGTAGCCCCTCGGCGAAGTATTCGTCGAGTCCGGTCGCTGCGTACGGCGTTACGAAGCGCGTCGCGCGCGCGAATGCCTCGCGCACCGCCGGCGCGATTCCCGACCGGTAGACGCCGCCGCCGAGCGCGCAATCGAGCGCGTGGCCGAATTCATGTGCGACGGTCATCGGGCTGCGCGAACGAAGATAGACGCAACGCTCCTCAACGACGAAGAGCCCCGCGGGCGGAGCGGGCCAGGCGTCGACATCGATGCGCAGCCGCACCAACGCGGCCGAGGCGGCATCGAAGCGCTCGCCCGGGCTCAGCGGCCGCACGGCGATGCGGTGTTTGCGCGCGAAGCGCAGCGCCGGCGCGCCGAAGCGCGCGAGCGTTCTCGCAATCTCCGCTTCGCTCTCCGGTTCCCCGACGGCGATGCAGAGGCGGCGAGCGAGAGCGATTGCGTCGTCCATCGAGCCATTGTGCTCGATGAAGATCGACGCGGCGCTACCGCTTTATTTCTGCTTCGTGTCTTTTGGCGAGGCGCGCCGAATGTAGAGCGGAACGTCGGAACGACGCAAGACTCCTTCGGCGATACTCCCGAGCATGAGCCGGCTCAAACCGCTCCGCCCTTGCGTTCCTAACGCGAGGAGATCGCATTTGAAATCGTGAGCGGCGCGAAGAATTTCGTCGACCGCTTCGCCTTCGAGCACGAGGCTCTGCGTTTCGACGCCCCGCGCGACCGCGCGCGCGGTCGCTTGTTTGAGAATTGAGAGCGCTCCCTCGCGCATGGTCTCGATCGCGTCGAGCGAGTAGACCCCGCCATATCCCGCGAGGGCGATATAGCGCTGCACCTCGATGACGTTCACCACGAGCAGGCGCGCCTTCCGCTCGACGGCGATATCGATCGCATCGTCGAGAACGTGGTCGGCGTTCGGCGACCCGTCGTAAGCCATTAAGATGTGCGTAAACATGGTGCTGCTCTCTCCTCGTAGTTCTAGGGTAGCAAGTGCGGCGGGAAGATAGCGAGAAGTTATGCGGAAGGTTTCCCGTTATCGGGGCTCTCGGCCTCGAGCGCGCGCGCGAGCCGCGCAGCCTTTTCAAAACGCTCCTTATCGGCTTTCGGATACGTCGAGGGAAGCGTTTGCAGCGTCGCGAGGACGATCTTCCCCACCACCGCTCGGGCGACCCACTTCTTATCGGCGGGAACGATATGCCAGGGCGCCCAGGTCGTATTGGTGCCGTGAAGCATCTCGCTGTACGCTCGTCGATAGGCATCCCAATGGAGATGCCCGTCGAGATCGGCGTCGGAGAACTTCCAGAGCTTATCGACGTTGTCGAGGCGAGCGAGCAGTCGTTGGCGCTGCTCCTCTTTTGAGATATTGAGAAAAAACTTGAGCACGATCGTGCCGCAGCGAACGAGGTGACGCTCGAAGGCATTGATATCTTCGAAGCGCTCGCGCCAGTCCTCGGCGGCTTCGACGCCTTCGGCGCCGAGTGCCTCGCGCTTCACGCGAACGACGAGCACTTCTTCGTAGTACGAGCGATTGAAGATGCCGATCCGTCCGAACTGCGGCAGAACCTTGCTCTCGCGCCAGAGAAAGTCGTGGGCGAGCTCTATCGCCGACGGCTGCCGAAAGCCGTGCACGTCGACGCCTTGCGGATTGATGCCGGACATGACGTGCTTGATGATCCCATCTTTGCCGGCGGCATCCATTCCCTGCAAGACGATTAAAAGCGCTCGCTCCTTGCGCGCGGCAAAGATTTCCTGGAGTGCGGTGAGATCTCGTATGTTGGCTTGGAAAAGCTGTTCGGAGTCCTCCTTCGAACTGAGGCCGCATCGATCCGCCGGATCGTAGCGCTCCAAATCAACCGATTCACCGGGAGCGATCGTCGTGTGTTTGAGATTCATCCCGTTCCTTCTGCCGTGGCGTGTATGAGTGCTGAGGTCGCACGCGCGATCGTGGCGTTTTCATCGGTGGCGACGACGCGCACGGTAACCGCGGATGTGGGCGCGGAGATGACGTCGGCGTGGACCGCGTTCGCATCCTCGTCGAGCTTCATTCCGAAGAGCGCGAGTCTGCCCGCGATGGAGGAACGAATCGGTGCCAGATGCTCGCCGACGCCGCCGGTAAAGACCATGGTATCGAGCCCACCGAGGAGCGCCGCGAGCGCGCCGGCCGCTTTTACCACCGACGAACAAAATGCGTCGACGGCGAGAACGGCGCGTGGGTCGTCGGCGCGCTCGAGCAAGCGTCGGAGATCTCGTTCTCCACCGGAGAGTGCGCGTAGCCCGCTGTGTTCTTCGAGCAGCTCTCGCAGATGCGCCGGGCTTTGCCGTCGTTCTTCCAACAGGTAGAGTAGGACGCCGGGGTCGAGGTCGCCGGGGCGCGTTGCCATGAGAATCCCTCCGAGCGGGCTAAAGCCCATCGTGCTCTCGATCGGCTTCCCATCCTGCAACGCCGCCAAGCTCGCGCCGCTTCCGAGATGCGCGAGAATCGCGCGACTGCCGAGTCGCTGCCCTAACGTCGCGCGCACGTACTCGTAGGAGAGGCCGTGAAACCCATAGCGACGCAAAAAAAGAGGTTCGGGATTTTCGATCGGAAGGATGCGCGCGCGTTCGGGAAGATCGAGAAAAAATGCGGTATCGAAGCAAAGGACGTTGGGAAGGTGTCCGAGGCGTTGATGCGTCGTGCGGAGTGCCGCGAGCGCAGCGGGCGCGTGCAGAGGATCGAGCCGCTCGTAGCGCGCGAGCCGATTGAAGAGCTCCGGCGATGCGAACGCCGGCGCATCCTCGGGTCCGCCGAACACCATGCGGTGCCCGACTGCATCGAATGCGATCTCGCTTGGGAGCCCGCTCTCGAGCGTTGCATCGACGGCGGCGGTCGCGCCGGCGGCCGTCGGCTCCATCGAGAGCGTCCGCGCGAAGAGCGGGCGTGCACGTTCGCCATCGACGCCGTAGATGCCGACCTTGAGCGAGGAAGACCCGGCGTTAAAGGTGAGGACGTTCACGTTGTCGCTCGCCCCGGCCATTCCCATTCGCGAATTTCGGGCATATCTTCACCGTATTCGGTGATATAGCGCCGATGTTCGACGAGTTTGTCTCGTATGAATTGTTGGACGTGCGCCGCACGCTCGCGGAGTCGCGTGACGCGGTCGATCGCATCGCCGGCGAGGTGGAAGCGGTCGAGCTCGTTGAGAACGGTCATATCGAACGGGGTGGTCGTCGTGCCGCGCTCTTGGTAGCCGTGAACGTGGAAATTTGCATGGTTCGTTCGGCGGTAGGTCAGGCGATGGATCAAGCCCGGGTATCCGTGGAACGCGAAGATGACCGGACGGTCGGTGGTAAAGATCGCATCGAATGCGGCATCCGTCAGGCCGTGCGGGTGTTTTTCGTGCGCTTCCAGCCGCATCAGATCGACGACGTTGACGACGCGTGCGCGCATCTCGGGAAGATGTTCGCGAAGAAAGGCGACCGCGGCTAGGGTTTCGAGGGTCGGGACGTCGCCCGCGCAGGCCATGACGACATCGGGGTTCTCTCCGCCGTCGTTGCTCGCCCACTCCCAGATGCCGAGCCCTTGCGTGCAATGCGTGACGGCGGCCTCGATATCCAACCATTGCGGCTCGGGTTGCTTTCCGGCAACGACGACGTTGATATAATTCGTGCTGCGCAAACAGTGATCCATCACCGAGAGCAGCGTGTTTGCATCGGGCGGGAGATAGACGCGCGTTACGGTGCCCGATTTATTCATGACGATATCGAGAAAGCCCGGGTCCTGGTGAGTGAAACCGTTATGGTCCTGTCGCCAGACGTGCGAGGTAATGAGATAATTGAGCGATGCAATCGGGCGCCGCCACGGAATCGCTTTGCAGGCTTCGATCCACTTTGCATGCTGATTGAACATCGAATCGATGACGTGTACGAAGGCTTCGTAGCTCGTAAAGAGTCCGTGCCGCCCGGTGAGGAGATATCCCTCCAACCAACCTTGGCATGCATGCTCGCTGAGGATCTCCATGACGCGCCCGTCGGGATCTACGTGGTCGTCGCCGGGAAGGATGCGAGCGGTCGAGCAGCGATCGGTCGTTTCAAAGGCCGCCTCGAGTCGGTTCGAGGCCGTTTCATCGGGCGCGAACAAGCGCATCGTCGCGGGGTTCGCGCGCAGGATGTCGCGTATGAAGCCGCCGATCGTTCGCGTCGCCTCGCCGAGCGCTCGCCCCGGTGAAGGCACCGAAACTGCGTAGCTGCGAAAAGCGGGGACGATGAGCGGGCGAAGGAGTTCTCCGCCGTTCGCGTGCGGATTTGCGCTCATGCGGCGCTCGCCCTGTGGCGCGAGCGCCGCGAGCTCGGCGCGAAGCGCGCCCGATTCGTCGAAGAGTTCCTCGGGACGATACGAGCGCATCCAAGATTCGAATTGCGCGAGATGCTCGGGACGCTTTTCGAAATCGCCGATGGGAATTTGGTGCGCGCGCTGCGTTCCTTCGATCGGAATGCCGTCGACGAATTTCGGCCCCGTCCATCCCTTCGGTGTTTTCAGGACGATCGCGGGCCACGCGGAACGCTCCGCGAAGCCGTGCTTTCGAGCATCGCTTTGAATGTGACGGATCCGCGCGAGCGCGCGTTCGAGAGCGCGCGCTAGTTCGCCGTGCATTACCTGCGGGTCGTCGCCGGCGACGATCTCTGGTTCGTAGCCATATCCGCGCAACAGCATGCACAGCTCGTCATCGCCGATTCGTGCGAGCACCGTCGGCCCTGAAAGCTTATAGCCGTTGAGGTGAAGGATCGGAAGAACGGCGCCGTCGCGAACGGGATTGAGGAATTTATTCCCGTGCCAGCTCGTGGCAAGCGCACCGGTCTCGGCCTCGCCGTCGCCAATGACGCAACAGACGAAGAGATTCGGGTTGTCGAAGGCGGCACCGAAGGCGTGGAGGAGGCTATAGCCGAGCTCGCCGCCTTCGTGAATCGATCCGGGAGCATCCGGTGAGGCGTGGCTGGGGATCCCTCCGGGAAAAGAAAACTGGCGAAAGAGCTTGCGCAGGCCCTCGGTATCGCGGGTAATTGCCGGATAGCGCTCCGTATAGGTTCCTTCGAGATAGGCGTTGGCGACGACCGCCGGCCCGCCGTGGCCCGGACCCGTAATATATATCGCGTCGAGGTCGTGTCGCCGAATAAGACGATTCATGTGTGCGTAGATGAAATTCAGTCCTGGCGAGGTTCCCCAATGGCCGAGCAGTCGCTTTTTTATATGATCGAGGCGTAGCGGTTCGCGTAGGAGCGGATTATCGAGGAGGTAGATCTGCCCGATGCTCAGATAATTTGCCGCCCGCCAGTAGGCGTCGATGGCGGCGATCTCGGCAGTGTCGAGCGCGTCCTCGAGAAAAGCCTTGGAGAAGTTCATGAAGTTCCTTTCAGCGGTCTCGGGACGGATGCTTCCCGACCGAAGCCGAAGGCATGGTAGATCGGCAGCTTTATAGCCAGCAGGATGGCGCCTACGATAAAGATGAGCGCGAGGCTCTCCCCGACCACTACGGGCGGCAACGGCGGCATGAGCACTCCGAAAAGCGCCATCGCAGCCGCCGCGAAAATGGCAAAGCCGACCGCTCCCACCAAGAAGCGCGATGGAGCCTCGTGAAAGACCGCATCGCGTTCGCGGAGAGCGAGCAGCGCGATCTGCCCCATTCCCACCATCGAAAAAAAAGTAAGCCCCCGGAGTTGGGAGAGGTCGAGGTGGGCGGTGTTCCGTTCGAAGATGGTCAATGCGACGATCGCTGCAGCGGTAAAGAGCGCGAGCGAAGCCGCTGCGGCGACCAGGCGACCGATGCGCCAAGCGTCGAAGCCGCGCGAGGGGGCGACGCGATCGGTTGCGATGGAGAGCGATGCGAAATCGTTGAGGATTAGGAGTGCCACCATGAGCGTCGGCGAGAGAACGAAATGCCGGAAAATGAAGAAGCCTACGCTGGTGACGAAAACGATTTCAAAGTATTTTACGATTTTTGCCACGACGTACGTCAGCATACGCTGATAGATTTTTCGGCTCGTATCGATTGCGGAGAGCACTCCCACGAGGCCGGGCTGCGTGAGAATAATGCTCGCAGCGGCCTTTGCAACGTCGGTAGCGTTAGAGACCGCGATGCCGACGTTCGCCGCTCGCAACGAAGGCGCGTCATTCACGCCGTCGCCGGTCATGCCGACGATACGTCCCTTTTTCTGTTCGCGTTGCACGATTTGAAGTTTTTGATCGGGAAAAACGGAGGCGTCGACCGAAAGCGACGGGATGCCGATCTCCGCTGCTACGTGCAATGCGGTTTCCGGGCCGTCGCCGGTGATCATGCGCAACTCGACGCCTCGCTCGGCGATGGCGGCGACGAGTTGCGCTGCATCGGGGCGCGGCGGGTCGGCGAGACCGATCGCACCGACGGCGAGCGTGACGGCGCTCCGTGCGATCGTGACGCCGATCGCGCGCTCCCCCTTTGCCGCAAGGTCGTCGATCGAAGGGAAGGGTACGCCGAGAAAACTCGGCGCACCCTTCGCGAGGATCGCGTGCGTCCCGTCGGGGAACCGAACGATTGCCTGCGCGCTCTTCGTCTGCGGATCGAATGGTATCAAACGTTCGACCTGCGGATCGCTCGCCGCGTGCGGGGGCGCGGCTGCGAGGATCGCCAGATCGATCGGATCCTGGCCGGCGGCGTCGCAGGTTGCGGCTGCAAAACGCAAGAGTTCCTCGCGGGTGTGCGGTGCGTACGGCGTCGTCTGGTCGACGCGAATCGCATTGAGGGTGAGCGTCCCCGTTTTATCGCAACAGAGGACGTCCATCGATGCGGCATCCTCCATCGCCGTAAGGTGCGTCACGAGAACGCCGTTGCGCGAGAGTTCGAGCGCCCCCAGCGCCGTCGCGAGCGTAAAGGCGGCGGGTAATGCGACCGGTATTGCAGCGAGCATGACGACGAATGCGAAAACGACGATCTCCGGTCGTGCTATCTGCTGCGAGAGCGCGAATGCCGAGACGCCGAGCACGACGATGGCTCCGGCGATCGCAAGCGAGCGGACGATCCCCAAGACCAGGCGTTGCACGCTGCCGATGCTCTGAATATCGCGCATGAGCCCGGCGGTCTTTCCGAATTTCGTGCGCTCGCCCGTTGCGACGACGTGCCCGGTTGCATCGCCGCGCGTGATCGTCGAACCTGCATAGACGCACTCCGTCGCTACCACTTCTTCGGGGACCGATTCGCCGGTGAGCACCGAACGATCGACCTGGACCTCCCCTTCGTCGATACACATATCGGCGGGTACGACATCGCCGACGACGAGTCGCACGAGGTCGTCGACGACGAGCTCGCGCGATGCGAGCCTTCCCCACGTGCCGTCGCGTAACGCTTTGGCATGGACGACGATGCGCGCTCGTAGGAGATCGAGCGCGTGTTGCGCGCGGCGTTCTTGGGCGAAGGCTAAAAAGACGTTAAAGAAGAGCAGAAGAGCGACGGCGCCGGCGTCCTTCGAACGTCCGGTCGCGAGCGCGAGGAAAATGGTTGCTTCGAGAAGCCACGGAATTGGCGCCCAAAATTTTCGCAGGAGATCGAGGAGAGGGTGCGAGCGAATCGGCGCGATCTCGTTCGGGCCGTCGCGAGCGAGGCGCGCCTGCGCCTCGACCGAGGTGAGCCCCGCGCTCCACTGCGTCACCGCGCGCTCTCCACGCGTTCCGCGCCCGCGCCGCAGCGATGGTGGTGATAGGCCGCCAACGCGACCGAGTGCATGCGCGTCTGCAGCGAATCGGCGCGCGATGTAAGCACGACGGGCACGCGCGCGCCGAGGACGATGCCAGCGAGCGTCGCGCCGGCGCCGTACTCCAACGCTTTGGCGACCGCGTTCCCGGCGACGATCTCGGGGACGAGGACGATATCGGCATCGCCGGGGACCGGCCCGCTCAATCCCTTCACGGCGCTCGCTTCGCGCGAGAGCACGCAATCGAAGGCGAGGGGACCGGCGAGGATTGCGGGAGCGAAGGCTCCTCCGGCGGCCATCTCCATCAGTGCGGCGGCATCGAGCGTCGAGGGAATCGTCGCTTTCACGATCTCGACGGCGGAGAGCAACGCGACCTTCGGCGCGGCGATCCCCATCGTGACGGCGAATGCGACGACGTTTTCGATCAGTGCCGCCTTCGTGGCGAGATCGGGCGCGACGTTGATCGCGCCGTCGGTGAGCAAGAGCGGCTTGCCGTAGCGCTGCATTTCAATAACGAAGACGTGCGAGAGCCGTTGCGTCGTGCGTAAGGCGGCGAGAATCGGGTGCAAAAACGTGTCGGTATGAAGATGCCCCTTCATCAACGCACGAGCTCTCCCGGAAACGACCTCATCGACGCTCCGCTCGGCGGCATCGGCCTCACTTTCTGCGGGGACGATGCGCGCGTCGCGCTCGCCGCGTTCGCGTAAAAACGCTTCGATCGCTGCGGGATTGCCGACGAAGATCGGTTCGATCAACCCCGCGCGGCGCGCCGCACAGGCAGCCTCGAGAACGTGGCGTTCGCCTGCATCGGCGACCGCGAGCGGAAGCGGCGCGGCGCGCACGAGCTCGAGTGCGGCGATCATCGTATCGTAGGTGGGGAACGCAGCCGTCATTCTTCGCGTCATCCTTCGAGCGGCACGAGCCTCTCGTTCTGCTTCTCTCACAGTATTGCCCGGGCGTCAAGCGTGAAAAGGACAGAGCGTCATCGCTTTGCTCGCTACAAATTTTGGCGCGACTAAACGGCAGGCGACGGCGAACGCCGACGCCAAGCGGGCGGCCATGCTCTCTAAACCCGAACACCCCGAGCGTCACCTCACGTCAACCGCGACGTTGCGCGATGTCGTTATCGGGATGTCCGACGGACTGACGGTGCCGTTTGCGCTCGCCGCCGGCATTGCAGGAGCGCTGGCAGCGTCGCATATCGTCGTTACCGCCGGCGTTGCCGAACTCGCCGCCGGGGGTATCTCGATGGGGCTCGGCGGCTATCTCGCCACGCGAACGGATCGAGATCACTACGAGAACGAGCTGGCACGCGAGTACTACGAGGCAGAGCATCTTCCCGAGACCGAGCGAGCTGAGGTCGCCGAGGTGCTCTCCCACTACGGTCTGAGCGACGAGTTGTTGCAACAAACGGTCGATACCATCTGTTCGGATCGCGAGCGCTGGGTGGAATTTATGATGCGCTTCGAACTCGGCTTGGAGCGCCCGGAGAAGCATCGCGCCATTCTCTCCGGCATCACGATCGGGTTCTCGTACGTCGTCGGCGGCGTGATCCCGCTCGCTCCCTACGCCTTGATCGCCCAATCGAACGAAGCGTTCGTCGTCTCGGCGTTGCTGACCGGAATCGCGCTGGCGATCTTCGGCGCGGTCAAGGGGCGACTGACCGGCATCGCTCCCTGGCTCGCCGCCCTTCAGACGCTCGCGATCGGCGGCGTCGCATCGGGAGTCGCCTTTCTCTTCGCTCGCTGGGTCGCAGGCGGATAGCAATACTGCGGCAACGATGATAGGCTACGATAGCGCGATGAACGACGAACCGACGACCCGAGATATCCTCAATGCGCTGCTCGACTTTCGCGAAGCGGTCGAGCTGCATTTTGCCGCAATCGACCGGCGCTTCGACGAACACGACCGGCGCTTCGACGAACACGACCGGCGCTTCGACGAACACGACCGGCGCTTCGACCGCATCGACGTTCGCCTCGAGACCCTCGATCGTCGGCTCGGTCGCCTCGAAACGCGCGTGGAGCACCTCGAGAGCGTCGGGTAGCCACCCGCGATCTGAGTTGAGAAGAAGTCGAGAAGACCGCCCGATTTTTTCTTCATAGCAGGCGCCCAGCCCATCGGTACACTGAAGGGCATGAACGAACCAAGCTACCGTACGACCTTCGGGTTTGTGCTCGTCATCCTCGGTTTGATCGTCATCTCTTGGGTAGCCTTGCTCGCGCTCTCCCAATCGAGGTGGTAGGCGATGCACATCCATCGACTCGAACGAATCTTTCTCGGCCTCGGCGTTATCACGCTCGTGGCCTTTTTCCTGATCCTCATCGCTCTGCAGGTTGGGGAGAGCTTCAAACCGCCGGCGAGCAGCATGACGATCGACCCGACGAAGGTTGCCTCGACCCCGCCTTTCGACCACCCCGGTCTCCGCAAGCGGGCCGACGGCTCCTACGAGGCCTATTACGTCGGCCAGGTCTTCTTTTGGCAACCCTCGACGCTGACGGTTCCGCTCGGAGCGAAAGTACGTTTCTACGTAACGTCGACCGACGTCGTCCACGGTTTTCTCATCGAACACACCGATGTGAATCTCGAAGTGATGCCCGGCTGGGTGAGCACGGCGACGCATGTTTTTCGCCATCCCGGCGACCATTTAATCGTCTGCGATCAATACTGCGGCGCCGGTCATGCCGATATGTTCGCGCACATTGTGGTGAAGTGAGGAGAGAAGACGCATGATGGTTCTCGATCGGATGAATACGGCCACGACCTCGGCGCAACGTCGGTTGATTTTCGCGCATCTGACGGTCGCCTTCGCGGCGCTCTTCATCGGCACGTTTTTCGGCGTCCTGCAAGCGCTCTCGCATGCGAATGCCGTGCAGATGCCGCCCTGGTTCGACTATTACCGAATGCTCACGGCGCACGGCGTCCTGCTGGCATTGGTGTTTACGACCTTCTTTATTACCGGTCTCTCGCATCTCGCGGTCTATCAGACCGAAAACTATCCCCATCGAAGCATCGCGTTAGGATGGATCGCCTTCTGGCTCATGACCGTCGGCACGGTGATGGCCGCCTACGAAATCCTCGCCGGCAACGCATCGGTGCTCTACACGTTTTACGCCCCGCTCAAGGCCAGCCCGTGGTTCTACGTCGGCGCGGCGCTGCTGATCGTCGGCACGTGGGTCGCATTGCTCGAGTGGCTGTTGGTCACGGGCGCGTGGCGTCGCGACCATCCCGGCGAGCGTACGCCGCTGCCGGCGTTCATGGTGCTCGCCAATTACATCATGTGGTTTCTCGCGACGATCGGCGTGGCGATCGAAGTGATCTTCATGCTGATTCCTTGGGCCTTCGGGTGGGTTCCGGGAGTCGACGTGCTCCTGACGCGGATGCTCTTCTGGTACTTCGGGCACCCGCTAGTCTACTTTTGGCTGCTCGGCGCCTACCTCGTGTGGTACGGCGTCGTCCCGGCGATTCTGAAGGTTCCGATCTTTTCGGACTCGCTCACGAGGCTCGCGTTTATTCTCTTCATCATCCTCTCGCTTCCGGTCGGTATCCACCACGAGTTCTCCGATCCGGGAATCGCGGATCGCTGGAAATTACTGCAGACCGGTCTGACGCTGATGGTCGTCGTTCCATCGTTGATGACGGCATTCGCGCTCTTCGCAACCTTTGAAGAGTACGCCGCGAAACTCGGGAAGACCGGATTCTTCGGAATCGTCGGCTCGCTGCCTTGGGGCGATCCCGCTTTTGCGGGGATCGCGCTCGCGATGTTGCTCTTTATTTTCGGGGGCATCGGCGGCATTCTCAACGCATCATACACGCTCGATAGCACGATTCATAACACGATGTGGGTGGTCGGGCATTTCCATATCACCGTCGGCGGCCCGGTCGCGTTGACCTTACTCGCGGCGACGTGGCGCTTGCTCCCAGCGCTCACGGGCAAGCCGCTCTTCAGCATCGGGCTCGCCCGCGCGCAGGTTTGGCTCTGGTTCGTCGGGATGGCCGTGATGTCGTTCGCGATGCACACCGAGGGGCTGATGGGCGCTCCGCGCCGCGTCGAGCACTACACCTACGGCGGCTCGGCGATCGCCGCCGCGTGGCAGCCGTACTCGTTACTCGCGGCGGGCGGGGGGATGGTGATCTTCCTCAGCGTGATCGCGTTTGCGATCGTGCTCTTCGGGACGATCTTCTCCAAGCCCGAGGTGACCGAG
>JAJZVP010000165.1 GCA_021845615.1 bacterium
GGTTCGAGTCCCTCCGGGCGCGTTTCGATGCGCATGCGTGGTGATTGTAGCTCAGCTGGTTAGAGCGCCTGACTGTGACTCAGGAGGTCGCCGGTTCGAACCCGGTCAGTCACCCCATTTTGACTCGCTCCGCGGCCCCGCTTGAAAAAGTGGGGCCGTCTCGCGTTGGGGAAGGAGTTATTCGGCGCTCGCCGTCGTATGCTCGTCCCATGGCCGAGCGTACGCGATGGGGACATCGGGTTCCCAGCATCCTCGCGATCGTGCTGCTTCTGGTCGGAATCGCACTTGCGGTTTCACAGTTGCTGGCTTACGCACGCTTTATTTCGTTGGGAACCGCGCCCTCGATTTCCTCGCGCGAGCGTATCGCGATCGAAGCGTTTCGACTATCGCAACCGCTCGCAAATGCCGCACTCGCATATCGCGATGCGACCGTCGCCGGTAACGCCGCCGCACGCGCGCGAGCGGGAAAAATCGTCGGTAGGGAGATGGCCGCGATGAAGGCGTTGCTGCTCGCGCCGAACGCGCGCGCGCTCGACGCCGCCAGCTCGGTCGCCTCGCTCGAAGCGGGATGGGTGAAGGCGCAACGCGCGCCGATGGGCTGGAAGGGGATCGATGCGGTTAGCGGGCCGTTATTGCCGCTCCTGAATTTAATCCAGAACCTCGGCGATACGTCGAATTTCAGTTACGAGCGTTCGCACGTATCGCAGAATCTCGCGGATATTGCATTCAACGACCTGCCGAGTTCGTTGATGTTCCCGCGGCGTGCGACCTTGGAGGTGAGGCACCTCCTCGACGCTCGCACCTTCGCGCTCCCGGTTCGCATCGGTTTCAACGGCATATCGACGTCGGTAAGCGACTCGTACAGCCTCACGCAGGACCACATCACGCATACGGCCGCGCAGTTGCGCTCGTCGTTGCCGCGCGGCGATACTCCCGCGATCGACCGCTTCGTGGCGCGTGCGAAGAGCTACATCGCGGCGGGAAACGCGCTCTCCAACGCGCTCGCGAGCGCGGCGTTGCTCCCGCGAATCGACCGCGCGACGGAGCGGAACATCTCATCGCTGAGCCTCGCCGCCTCCCGGAGCACCGACGCGCTCTACGGGTCGGTCGCAACCTTGCTCTTCGCCGATCTTCATAACCGCGAAGCGAACTATGCCAGCGCGCAGCGAGCGCGTTTCCTCACGGTGCTCGGCATCCTCATCGTGCTCTTCGGAGCGCTCCTACTGGCTTGGTCGATTGCGAACGGGCGGGCGCAGCGAGCGCTCGATGAAGCGCAGCGCGAACGGGAGCGGCTCGCGAGCGAACTCGCACGCCAGGACGCGGAGCGCGCGCTCCATCTGAGCGAGGCGCAGTTCCGCGCGGTCTTCGATGGTTCGACGATGGGGATCGCGATTCTCGATCGTCGAGGGAAAGCGATCGACGCGAACGCCGTCTACCGTAGCGTGATCGACGTGCACCACCACCTACTCGACGGTCACGAAAGCGAGTTCGCCGAAGTGATGAGCGGCGCGCGCGATGCGTTTACGGTCGAACGGCGGATCTCCGGTCTGAGCGAAGAGATGTGGGTCGACGTCACCATCTCCGGCGTGACCGATTCGAATGGCGAGCACCCATTCGCCATGTGCACGTTTGCCGATAAGACGACGATCAAGCAGCAGGAGCGGCGGCTGAACTTCCAGCGCCTCCACGACGCGCTGACCGGGCTGCCGAATCGCCAGGCCTTCGAAGAGCAGCTTGCGGTGCGCTTCGAGCACGCTCGCGGCGAAGCCGGCGCACTCTTTTCGGTCATTTTCGTCGATCTCGAACATTTCAAAGACGTCAACGAAAGTCTCGGCCACTCGGGTGGAGATGCGGTGCTTCGCCAGATCTCGACCCGTCTGCGCGGCTCGTTAAATGCCGACGATACCGTCGCTCGCCTGGGAAGCGACGAATTTGCAATTCTCGTCGGAACCCTCGGCGACGTGATCCACGTCGAATCGCTCGCGCGCCGGCTACTCGAAAATCTCTCCAAACCGTTCCTCGTCGAGGGACGCCCGATCTTCCTCGGCGCGAGCATCGGCATCGCGATCGGCCCGGAGAAATACGAGCGCGGCGACGAAGTGTTACGCGACGCCGAGATCGCGATGCAATACGCGAAAACGGTCGGGCGCGAACGCTTCGCGGTCTTCGATTCCGAGATGCAGACGGCGGCTGCCGAGCGCGTCGCGCTCGCCGCGGATCTTCGCTTCGCCGTGGAACGCCGCGAATTCCGTGTGCTCTATCAACCGGTCGTCGACCTTCGGACCGGAGCGATTAAGGGAGCCGAGGCGCTCCTGCGCTGGGATCATCCCACGCGCGGCGTCATCTCGCCGATGCTCTTCATTCCGCTCGCCGAGCGCGGTGGTTTCGCTCGGAGCATCGGTGCCTTCGTGCTCGACACCGGGTGTTCGCAGCTCGCGGCGTGGCGCCGCGCCGGGATCGATATCTCCAATTTCACGTTGCATTTCAACGCCACGCCGACGGAGCTGCTCGAACCGGGCTTCGACCGCACGCTCAGCGCGGCGATCGACGAATACGCCCTCAAACCGAGCAACCTCGCGATCGAGATCACCGAGAACTCCATGCTCGACGATACGGACTTGGCGATGGAGCGAATCGAACGGGTGCGCGAACGCGGTTTCGCCGTCTGCATCGACGATTTCGGGACCGGGTACTCCTCGATGCGCTACATGCAGCACTTTAAGATCGACGCCATCAAAATCGATAAGGGCTTCGTCGCCGGCGCGAACGGCGAGATCGCCAGCGAGCCGATCGTCCACACGCTCGTCCGGCTCTCGGAGGCATTCGGCGTCCGCGTCGTCGCCGAGGGCGTGGAGACCGAACGGCAGCGCGAGGTCCTCATCGCCGCCGGGTGCATCGACGCGCAGGGCTTTCTCTTCGCCGAGCCGCTCACGGCCGCGGAGTTTCGCGAGCGCCTGGTCGCCCAAGCCGAAAATCTCTCCTCGATGGCCGCGACCGGTACGTAACGAAAGGCGCACCTTTTTCGCTTGCAAAAGCCTGGGCGGCCGTTTACACTGATACGCGCCTCTGCGCCTTTAGCTCAGTCGGTAGAGCAGCGGACTTTTAATCCGTTGGTCCTGGGTTCGAGTCCCAGAGGGCGCAAAACGTGCACCGCTAGCTCAATTGGTAGAGCAGGTGACTCTTAATCACTTGGTTGGGGGTTCAAGTCCCTCGCGGTGCACCAAACTTTTCTCTTGCCGGTAGCTCGGCGGCGCAGGATTTGGTGGGTTCTCGTTATAGTATGGGGCGTTCGCCTGAGGGCAAGTGGCGAAACTGGTAGACGCGCTGGATTTAGGTTCCAGTGGGGAGACCCGTCAGAGTTCGAGTCTCTGCTTGCCCACCATCCCGCGCGCGGCGGGCCGTTCGATGCGGAAGTAGCTCAGTGGTAGAGCATCGCCTTGCCAAGGCGAGGGTCGCGAGTTCGAATCTCGTCTTCCGCTCCATCGCGGCGCGCCGACCCCAACCAAGTGAGTAAGGATCCCGTGACGACCTCAACCCTCACCCGACTCGATGCGACGAGCGTCGAACT
>JAJZVP010000035.1 GCA_021845615.1 bacterium
CGGTCGACCTTTGTCGCCCTGGCGCCGGGCCTTCGCACTCGCTTGCTCGGAGTGCTAAACTACGAGGGATGGAGAACGAGGTCGACGGTCTGGATAAGCGCAAAGCCTACATCCTCGCCACGGTCGTATACGAGTATATCGCGACCGGGGAGCCGGTGGGCTCGCAGGCGCTCACGCAAAAATACAATCTCGGCGTGAGCTCGGCGACCGTTCGCAACGAAATGGCCGACCTCGAAGCGGGCGGATACCTCGAACAACCGCACACCTCCGCCGGACGGGTGCCCTCCGATGCCGGATACCGAACCTACGTCGATGCGCTGATGTCGCCCGAAGAACTCGGCGCGGACGAACGGCGACGCATCCGCGACGAGATGCGCGACGCGCGCGCGCAACTCGACGAAATCGTCGAGCAGAGCAGCCGGCTCTTAGGGCGCCTCGCCGGGAATCTCGCGTTCGTAACCAAGCCGCAGAGCGATACGCAGAGTTTCCGCTACGCGCAACTCATCTGGATCGCCGAACGCTCGGGCATCGCCATCATCGTCACCTCGCTCGGCGTCGCGTCGCAGTCGCTCTTCGAATTGCGTAACGACGTGACGCCCGACGATCTGACGCGGCTCTCCAACGCACTCAACGCGCATTTCGCCGGTCGCCTCCTACGCGACTGCGACGAACGCTCGCTCTCCGCGTTGACGAAGAGCTGCGGCTTCGGCGACGATATGGCGGCTGCGGTCCGCGCCGCATTCGTCGGCGCGCGAACCCAAGAACAACCCGGCATCTCGGCCTCGGGCGCGCAACATCTGCTCGACCAGCCGGAGTTTCGCGACGTCCGGAAGCTGCGATCGATCCTTCGCATTCTCGAAGAGCAGCGAACGCTCTACGATCTCGTCGCCGATGCCTTCGACAGCCCGTCGGCGAGCGTGAAGATCGGCCACGAACTCGGCAGCGAAGAGCTTGCGGATCTCTCGCTCGTGACGGTTCCCTATCGCTTCGGCGAGCGCGCGGTCGGCATGCTCTCGATTCTCGGCCCGCGTCGCATGCCGTACGCTCGGCTCTTAGCGCTCGCCTCGGGAACCGCCGAGACGCTCTCCGAACGCCTCCACGATGTCGAAGTGAAATAAGGAACGTACAGCAACACACCCATGCCCAGCGTAGATTATTACGAAGTTTTAGGCGTTGCTCGCGATGCGGCACCCGAAGCGATCAAACGTGCCTATCGCCAATTGGCGCGACAGCATCATCCCGACGTCGCTTCCGATAAAGCGAACGCCGAGACGCGCTTCAAAGAGATCAACGAAGCCTACGAGGTGCTTTCGAATCCCGAAAAGCGCGCGCGGTACGATCGCTACGGCAGCGCCGATCCCAACGAGGGATTTACGGGCTCGCCGTTCGGCGGCGGCGGATTCGGCGATATCTTCGACATGTTCTTCAGCGAGATGCGCAACGGAGGGCAACAGCGTCGTTCCGGGCCGCAACGTGGAAGCGACCTGCGCTACGATCTCGACATCTCGCTCGAAGAGGCGTTTAGCGGCACGACTCGCGAGCTCACGTTCACGCATCTCGGTCAATGCGAGAGTTGCTCGGGCAGCGGCGCCGCCGAAGGCAGCACCGTCGCGCCGTGCGTTCAATGCGCGGGAACCGGCGTCGTGCGCGTCGCGCGCCAGACGCCGCTCGGACAGTTCGTCACGCAGAGCACCTGCCCGCGCTGCGGAGGCGACGGACAGATGGTCGCTCGCCCGTGCGAGAGTTGCGGCGGGCGCGGGCGCAAGGAGAGCGAGCGCAAACTCACGGTGAAAATCCCCGCCGGCGTCGACGACGGCGCGCGCATTCGCATCGCCGGGAGCGGCGAAGGCGGCATCCGCGGCGGCGCCGCGGGGGATCTCTTCGTCTATCTCAGCGTGCGACGTCACGAGCGTTTCCGGCGCGAAGGGATGGACACTGCGGTCGATATTCCGATCGCATTCACGCATGCCGCGCTCGGCGCGACGTTACGCGTCCCTTCGTTGGAGGGAGAGCTCGATCTGACGATCCCGCCCGGCACGCAGACGGGGACGACGCTACGTATGCGCGGCCACGGCATGCCCAGCGTCCGCGGCGGGCAACGCGGGGATCATCACGTCACCGTTCACGTGGTCACGCCGACGCGCGTCTCGAAAAAACAGCGCGAATTACTCGAAGAGTTCGCGAAGCTCGGCGGCGACGAAATAGAAGAGCGCTCGTTCTTCGAACGACTCAAAGAAGCGTTTCGCCCGGAATAGCCGATGGCGCGCTTTTTCGTCGAAGGGCTCGTTCGCATCGGCGAAACCTGCGAGATCGCCGGCGAGGACGCGCGCAAACTGAAGCTCGTCCTGCGCGCCCGCACCGGCGACGACGTCGAAATATTGGATTCCTCGGGAGCTCGCTATCGCTGCACGATCGAACGGCTCGAACGCGACGCGCTCGTGGTGCCGCGCGAGCGACTCGCCGAGCCGACGCCGGCGCGCAACCTCCGGTTCACGCTCGCGCAGGGGATACCCAAGGGCAGCAAGATGGATTACGTCGTCGAGAAGGCGAGCGAACTCGGCGTCGCGCGGCTGGTGCCGCTCCTGACGGAGCGTTGCATCGCCCGCGAATGCTCGCCCGGCAAGCTCGAACGGTGGCGACGTCTCGCCCGGGCGGCGGCGCTTCAATGCGGGCGCGCCGAGCCGATGGAGATCGCGGAGCCGATCGCCCTGGAGCGACTCATGAGCGAGAGCTCGGCGTACGATGCGATCCTGCTGCCCTGGGAGTTGGCACCGCTGGAGTCGCCGTTGCCGCTTCTTCGCGATGCCCTCGCGGGAGCGGAGAGCGCGCTCGGACTCGTCGGCCCGGAGGGCGGTTTCAGCAGCGGGGAGGCCGAGCGGGCGGCGGAGGCGGGTGCCCGGATGCTGCGCTTCGGGTCGCGGATATTACGGACCGAGACGGCCGGACTCGTGCTCTCCGCTGCCGTACTTCTTACGGTGCTCTAAAAGCCGCGAGTTGACGGCCTGGGGGGGGCTTGCGTATGCTCGGAGGGATGCTCCTACCCGAAGCTCCGAATCGGGAGGAAAGGCGCTTTTTCGCCTTCTCCTCGCGCGCGTTCGGTCTCGCCGCCTTTGCGACGGGGCTCTTCTCGACGGTAGCAGCGGTGGTCGCCTGGCCGCTCCATCACCTCGCGGCGCTCGCCATCATCATCGCCGAGGTGACGATCGTGCTGGTGCTTCTGGCGATCTGGCGCTGGATGATGCTGCCGACGCTCCGTCGTTTCTCTGCGTACGCTGCGGCTCTCGATCTCGAACGCGAGCGATTCGAACGGTTGTTCACAAAGATTCCCGACATCGGCATCATCTACGATGCCGAGGGAATCGCGCGTCAGGTCAATGCGGTGGCGCACGAACTCTTCGACGACGGGCACGAAGACTGCCTCGGACGCCCGCTCGCAGCATGCGTCGTCACCGAACAGCGCGATTCCGTCGCCCGCTATTTCGCGCGCGCGCTCGAGGGTGAGGTCGTCGATTTCGAGAGCGTCGCCGAAGGGGCGAAGGGGCAACGGATCCCGGTCTGGGCGACGTTCGTGCCGATCCTCGCCGGCGGCAAGGTGGTCGGCGTTTTCTGGATCGGAAAAGATCTCCGTCCATTGCGAAACCTAGAACGCGAGGTCTTGGTCGAGACCGAACGCTTTCGCTCGCTCTTCGATATCAATCACGAACCGATGCTCCAACTCGGCGCGGATCGGCGGATCTTACGCGCGAATGCGGCGTTCGAGCGCATTTCGGGATTCGGAAGCGGAGAGCTCCTCGGCGGCACCTCCACGCTCTTCTCGCTTCCCGGCTCGGAAGAGGCGCGCGAAGCGGCGTATCGCCGGGTGATGGCGGGCGAGTCCTTTGAAGCGGAGTCGCAGCTGCGCTGCAAAGACGGCCGCGTTCTTCCGGTCATGCTTGCGCTGATTCCGATGGCGCATGGGACCGAGATCGAGGGGTATTACCTCGTCATGCGAGATCTCAGCGCGCAGCGTGCCTTCGAGCGGCGCGAGGAATTGACGCGGGAAAAATTGCGCGAGCTCTATCGTTTGGCGACGGTGCCGCAGGAAGAGCTCGAGCCGTTGCTCGCGCGCGTGCTCGACTTCGGGCGTCGCATGTTAGGCATGGAGATCGGCTACGTCCTCGGGATCGATGGCGACGATTTCGTCATCCGCGCGCAGGGTGGCTCGGGGCGTTTCGAGATCGGCGCACGCGTGCCGATCGCACGGGCGATCTCGCGCCATCTTTTGGAGAGCGATGCGCCGCTCGTGATCAACGATATTCGCGAGAGCTCGTTTCGGGAAGAGGTTGCGGCCGACGGCGAGGCGTGGAGGTGCTTCTTGGGCGCGCCGATCTCGGTGGAGGGCATCCGCTTCGGCGGGGTGGTGTTCTCCTCGAACTATCTGCGCGAGGCTCCGTTCGATGCGAACGATGTCGATTTTGTAAGATTGATGGCGGCGTTGCTGGGAAGCGCCTTCGAGCGCGACCGGCGGGCGCGAACCCTCGGCGACCTCGCCCTGCGCGATCCTCTCACCGGGCTCGCGAACCGAACGATGCTCGCGCAGTGCCTGGAACGGGAAATCGCGCATGCGAAGCGCAATGGTGGGGAGTTGGGTATTCTCTTTCTCGATCTCGACGGATTTAAGAACGTCAACGATCGTTTCGGCCATGCCGTCGGGGATCGACTCCTCGCCGAAGTGGCGCATCGTCTCGGCAGCGTCGTGCGCGGTGACGAACTCGTCGCGCGGATCGGTGGCGACGAGTTCATCGTGGTTTTGAACGACCTGCACGGCGATAGTCTCGAACGCTGCTCCGAGCGCATCCAGCAGACCTTTACCAAAGCGTTTCCGGAGGTCGATCTGCCGATCGGCGTCTCCATCGGTTCGGCGGTCTTCGGAATCGACGGCAACGATCCGAGTGCGTTGCTCGCCGCCGCCGATGCGAAAATGTATCGAACCAAGCAGTCGCGCCGCGTCGCCGGGGTTCCGTAACGTGTCCCCGAACCTCGCCACGATCGTCCTCGCCGTTCTCGCGCTCGCGTTCCTCATCGCAGCGGCCGCGATGGAGCTCGAGCGCCGGAGACTCGTCGCGCGCCTGGGAACCGGGCGCCGGAAATACCTTCAGCTCCGCGCGCGCTTTGCCGCGCTCTACGACCGCAGCCCCGACGCGATTGCGAGCTACGATTTGGAGGGGCGGCTGCTCCACGGCAACCCCGCCGCGCTCGCATTTCTAGGCTACGCACCCGGCGAGATGCTCGGGCGACACTTCGCAACGCACATCGCTCCGGAGTCGATCGACGAAACCTCCGCCGCCTTCGAACGAGCCGTTGCGGGATCGACCGAGTATCTCGTCACGCGCTTTATCGACGCGAACGGCGGCCGACTCGACGTGTTGGCAACCGTCTCACCGGTGGTCGAAGATGGGAATCCGGTCGCCGTTCTCGCCACCGCGCGTGATTTGCGGCAGGTCGTCCCGCTCGAAGCGAGCAGCGCGCAGCTCGAGCAACGGTTCGACGCGCTCTTCGACGGGCACGCATCGCCGTTGATCGAACTCGACGGGCAGGGGCGTTACAAACGCGTGAATCCCGCCTTCGAACGCTTCGGCGGCGCCGCGCACGCGAGTACGTTCCGGCTCTTCGAGGAGGACGTCGCGCCAAACGATATCACGACGTTGCGCACGGCGTTCGCGCGCGTGATGTTGGGAGAGCACCCGCAGGTCGAACTCAACGTCGTACGGACGAGCGGCGAGAGCGTCACGATGCGCTGTTCGTTCTCGCCGATCGTCGTCGACCGTTCGATCGACGGCGCCTACCTCACGCTCGAAGATATCTCCGAGATGCGCGATCTCGCGCATCGAGAGCGCATGCGCAGCGAACGCATGCGCGAGTTGCTCGCGCTCGCCGCCGCCTCGGGACTCGAGTTCGACGCGCAAATCGAGCGCGTCATGCGTTTCGGTATCGAATCGCTTGGCGCCGATGCGTGTTTCGTGACGCACGTGAAGGGCGATGCGGTGGTCGTGGAACGCTGCGTCGGCGCGACCGAGATCCCCGTCGGCATGGAGATCGCGTTCGGAAGAACGTTCAGCCGCGAGGCGTACGGCACCGACGTCGTGCTGGCGATCGACGACACGCAGGGAGGAAACTGGCGTCTCGATCCGGCGACCGATTGGCAGGGCTGGCGCAGCGTTCTGCTCGCGACGATCTGGGTGGAAGGCGTGCCGTTCGGAACCGTCTCGTTCGAATCGCGTCGCCCGCGCACCGGCGCGATGCGTTTCGACGATGCCGATCGCGATTTCATGCGTTTGCTCGCCGCGCTGCTCGGTTCGGCGATGGAGCGCGATCTGCAAGTGAAACGAATGGGCGAGCTCGCTTTTTACGATCCGCTCACCTCGTTGCCGAATCGCAGTAATTTTGCGGAGTCCCTCCGCCGGGAAATCACGCGTGCGACGCGCTCCAACGCGCAGGTCGCGCTCTTTTATATCGATCTCGACGGCTTCAAAGAGGTCAACGACGCCTACGGACACGGCGTCGGCGACGAGGTGTTGCTCGAAGTCGCGCGTCGCTTCGACGGCGTCGTGCGCGCCTCCGACACGATCGCCCGCATCGGCGGCGATGAGTTCGCCGTCATTCAGAGCGATGCGACCGATCTCTCCATCGAACGGCTCGAACGACGGATCGCCGAGGCGCTCGCCAGGCCCGTCGAAGCGCGCGATCTTTCGATCCCCATCGGCGCGAGCGTCGGCATAGCGCTCTTTCCCAACGATGCGACCGATACCGCCCGGCTCATCGAACAGGCCGACGCGGCGATGTACTCCCGAAAGCGCGCCCGGTCGCGTCGCTCCGACGGGGCGGAACAATTGCGCTCGACGTCGTAGGAATGCAGGATATATGAGCGCCCTGCCCTTTACCATCGTGGTCCCGACCTACAACGAAGCCGGTGGCATCGAACGGCTCCTTCGGGGAGCCGTCGACGTTTTTCGGGGAGCCGCCCTCGATGGCGAAATCGTCGTGGTCGACGATAACTCGCCCGATGGCACCGGTGAGATCGTCGATCGGCTCGCGGCAGAGCTTCCGGTCCGGTGCCTGCACCGTCCGGGAAAGATGGGGCTCTCGAGCGGCGTGATCGACGGCTGGAAGGCCGCGCGCCCGGAGTCGCGCGCGCTGGGTGCGATGGACGCCGATTTTAGCCACGATATTCGCATCATTCCCAAGATGGTCGAGGCGCTCGCCTCCGGGGAGTACGGCCTCGCGGTCGGAAGCCGCTACGTGCCGGGTGGGGGGATCGCCAATTGGCCGGCCAAGCGCGTCTTTACCTCGCGCGTCGCCTGCATGCTCGCGCGCCCGTTGACGCCGATCGCCGATGTTACGAGCGGATTTTTCTTGGTGAAACGCGAGGCGCTCGAGGGCGTGGAGCTCGACCCAATCGGCTTTAAGATCGGTCTCGAGGTCATCGCCAAGGCGCGTTACGGGCGAGCGATCGAGATCCCGTACGTCTTTACCGACCGTATCGTCGGCGAGTCGAAGCTCAATCAGAGCGAGATTACCAACTATCTCAAGCAATTGAGCCGGCTCTATCGCCGTCGCCTGACCGGAGCGAAGGCCCGGTAATGCCGATGGCGGATTGGCTGCGCGGCGGCCGCAATCGTGAGAAAATGCGCGACGACGCGGCGCAGTGGGTGAAGTGCCCCAGCTGCGGCGAGGTGCTCTATCGCCCCGACCTTTCGGCGAACCTCGACGTCTGCTCGCGTTGCTCGCATCACTTCCGCATGCACGCGCACGACCGCATTCTCTCGTTGGTCGACGGCGATTTTGAAGAGATCGCGCGCGGCGTGCTTCCCGCCGATCCGCTCGCGTGGAGCGATAAAAAGAGCTACCCGCAAAAACTCGCCGCCGATGCGGCGAAGAGCGGGATGGACGAAGC
This sequence comes from bacterium, assembly GCA_021845615.1. Taxonomy (GTDB): domain Bacteria; phylum Vulcanimicrobiota; class Vulcanimicrobiia; order Vulcanimicrobiales; family Vulcanimicrobiaceae; genus JABEUX01. Next base: position 7,934 of record JAJZVP010000035.1, read on the forward strand.
GGTGCTCTGCGGCTTCGGGCGCATCGGCGGGTACGATCTCGCGCTCGGCGTGATGGACTTTCACTTCCGGGGCGGCACGATGGGTTCGGTCGTCGGCGAACGCTTGACGCGCCTCATCGAAGCCGCGACGGATCGGGGGCTTCCCTGCGTGATTTTTACGGCTTCGGGCGGAGCGCGCATGGAAGAGGGTATGCTCGCACTCATGCAGATGGCGAAGACGACGGCGGCGGTGGTGCGATTGAAAGCGAGCGCGCAGCCGTTCGTTACCGTGCTCACCGATCCGACGACCGGCGGCGTCTCGGCCTCGTTCGCGTTTCAGGCCGATATCATTCTCGCCGAGCGGAACGCGATGATCGGCTTTGCCGGCCGTCGAGTGATCGAGCAGACGATTCGGCAGCGCTTGCCCGACCGGTTCCAAACCGCCGAGTTTCTCCTGGAACGCGGACATATCGACGGCGTGCTCGATCGGCCCAACGTGAAACCGACGCTCGAACGCATCCTCGGCTATGCGCGTGCCGGCGTGCAGCGCCGTCAGCGCGCGGAGCTTTCGGCATGAACCCGTTGCTCGAACGCGAGAAGGGGCTGCTGGAACTCGAGCGCCGTATCGACGATTTGCGTTCGGCGAACGAAGGACAGCGCATCGATATGTCCGCGGAGATCGCCTCGCTCGAAAGCAAATATCGCCAATTACTCGCCGAAGTTTTCGGATCGCTCTCGCCGTGGGAGAAGGTCCATATGGCGCGCCACCCGCGGCGCCCGACGACGCTCGATTATATCGCGGGGTTGGACTCCTTCGACGAATTGCACGGTGACCGTATGTTTCGCGACGATCCGGCGATCGTCGGTGGATTCGCTCGCCTCGGCGGGCACTCGATCGTGGCGATCGGGCAGCAGCGCGGGCGCGACATGAAAGAAAATCTCGCTCGCAATTTCGGGATGTCGACGCCGGAAGGCTATCGGAAGGGCGAGCGTCTCGCCTTGCTCGCCGAACGCTTCAACCTTCCGCTGGTCACCTTCGTCGACACCAAGGGCGCCGACCCGGGGATTCTTTCCGAGGAGCACGCACAATCCGAAGCGATCGCCGCATCGCTCGAAGTTTTTGCCGCCCTGAAAGTGCCGACGCTTGCCGTCGTGATCGGCGAAGGCGGCTCCGGCGGCGCGTTGGCGCTTGCGATCGCCGACCGCGTGTTGATGCTCGAACACAGCGTCTACTCCGTCGCATCTCCGGAGGGATGTGCGGCGATTCTTTGGGGCGATGCGAGCAAGGCCGATGAAGCCGCCGCGCATTTGAAATTGACCGCATCGGATCTGCGCGGCTTCGGAATCGTCGACGAAATCATTCCCGAACCCCTCGGCGGCGCGCACCGCGATGCTGCGGGAACGGTGACGCGCGTGCTCGACCGAATCGGGGCGATCCTCGATCTCTTGGAGGCCTACTCGCTCGCCGATCTTCTCGCCGCGCGGTATGACAAGTATCGCCGCTTGGGAAGTTGGCGCGATGCGGTCGCCGGTTCGGACGGCGCAACGTGATCGTCCGCCTCGCGCGCCATCCGTTCGTTCGCTCGGCGCGACGCCTCGCGGCGCTCGCCGTGGGATCGGTGGTCGTGCTGTTGGTGGCGGCGCAGTTCGCGCGCGTCGTCGGAACCGATATCAAACTCGAATCGGAGCTCCGCCAGACCCGCACGCATATCGCGGCGTACGAACGGCGCGACGTTCGTTTGCGTCGGCGCATCGCGCGCTTACGCACCGCACGCGGAGCGATTCCCGAAATTCACGAACGGCTGCGGATGCTCGCACCAAACGAACGGATGATCCTCGTCGAACCTCCCCCCTCGCCCGCCGTCCATTGAACCCATCGGGTAAACGCCGCGGAACCGTGGTGCAGATTCATGCACACGGTGCGCTCGTGCGTCTCGAGAACGGCGAACTCGCGAGCATCAACGAAACCGAGGTAGCGGCGTATCGAAAATTCCTCGAGCGCGCGATTCAGAGCGAGCGCGAGATCGAATTGGAGATCGTGCGGCGCGACCGACGTTTGGAAGCGAAGGTCGTTCCGGCCCAGCGCGACGACGCGTTCGAAGAGCGTTTGCTGCGTTTCAATCAAAGCGATGAGGGCGAACGCGCGGAGGGAGATGCCCACGCATCGCCTCGGCGCCGCCGACGCTTCGTTCCCAAAAAACGCGACGACATCCAGCCTTGAGCGAGTATCTCGCCGTCATTTCCATCGGAACGAATTCGACGCGCGTGTTGCTCGCCGAAGCGATCGACGGGCGGCCGCACGTCGCCGTCGAGCGATCGATCGGCACGCGCCTCGGCGAAGGGATCGGCGAGAGCGGGATGCTCGGCGAGGAACCGATGGAGCGAACGCTCGAAGCGGTGCGCGTCCACGTCGGCAGCGTGCGCGGCCATTACTTGCGTCTCTATGCGATCGCGACGAGCGCGGTGCGCAGGGCGACGAATCGCGAGGCGTTTTCGCGCGCGGTCGAACGCATCACCGGCGTTCCGCTCCGCGTGCTCTCGGGTGAAGAAGAGGCGGCGGCTTCGTTTCGCGGCGCGCTCGCAAGCCTTCCGCCGAGCCCGGAGACGATCACCGGAGCGATCGACGTTGGAGGGGGGAGCACCGAATATGCGATCGGCGAAGGAAACCTGCCCGAACGCTCGCTCTCGGTAGAGATCGGCGCGGTGCGGCTTACCGAGGAAGTGCCGCAACTCGGCGGCCATCGCGGCCCGGTCGACGCAGCCTCGCTCGAACGCGCACGAGCGATCGCCGCCGAACGGCTCGCGCCGTTGGGCGCGCTGCACGGCGCGCGACGCATCGCATTGGTCGGTGGGAGCGCGACGAGTGCGGCCTCGGTGATCCGCGCGAAGCGCGGACGCATCGAGCGCTTCGAACTCACGCGCGAACTTCTCGATGCCACCTTCATGCGCCTCACCGCGCTCGGTATCGAGGAACGCCGAGCGCTCGAAGGCGTCAAAGCGCAACGCGCCGATATTTTACCGGCGGGCGTGCTGATTCTCTCGACCGCGTTGGAGTGTTTGAAGATGGAGCGTGCGACGGTGACGGCGGGGGATCTCCTGCTCGGCTTTCTCCTGCAGCAGCAGGATGCGCTGGCGGCCGCGCGGCATCAGGGCGGGGCGGGAGGGTGGTGGAATCGGTAGACACAGCAGACTTAAAATCTGCCGCTCGAAAGGGCATCCGGGTTCAAGCCCCGGCCTTCCCAAATACTTCCGACAAAAATCCGTAAGAAACCAACCCGCGCGCTCGACGGTTTGACCGAGTATGTCGGCATCAATATTCTCACCGTTCTCTTTGCGCGCGATCGAGATTCCCAATCGCGTCGTCGTCTCACCGATGTGCCAATATTCGGCACTCGACGGCACCGCTTCGGATTGGCATCTCGTCAATCTCGGTCATCTCGCGCTCTCCGGGCCGGGATTGGTTTTCTTTGAGGCGACGCACGTCAACCCGGAAGGGCGCATTACGCCGCATTGCCTCGGTCTTTATAACGATGAGAACGAACGCGGGCTCAAACGCGTCGTCGATTTTCTCAAAACGTGGTCGAAGAGTCGCGTCGGTATTCAACTCGGTCACGCCGGGCGCAAAGGCGGAACGAAGCCTCCCTTCCCGGCGGGCGACCTGCCGAACGATCCCGCACTCTGGACGCCGGTCGCACCGAGCGCGCTCGCGTACGACGAAGGCTGGGCGCGACCGATCGCGCTCGACCGCGCCGGGATCGCGAAGGCGACCGCAGATTTCGTCGCCGCGGCGAAACGCGCGCGACGCGCCGGCGTCGAAGTGATCGAGCTGCATTTCGCGCACGGTTACCTCGCGCATCAATTTCTCTCCCCGCTGAGCAATCATCGCGACGACGAATACGGCGGCTCGTTGGAGAACCGCATGCGTTTTCCGTTGGAGCTCTTTCAAGCGGTGCGCGAGGCGGTGCCCGCGGAGATGCCCGTCGGCGCTCGGATCTCGGCGACCGATTTTGTCGAAGGTGGCTGGGATCTCGAATCCTCGGTCGTTTTGGTGAAGCGGCTCGCGGAGCGCGGTTGCGATTTCGTCGACGTCAGCGGTGGCGGGCTCTCGCCGTTGCAGAAAATCCATCCCGCACCGGGATATCAAGTTGGTTTTGCAAAGGCGATTCGGGCGGCGACGGGGATGGCGACGATCGCCGTCGGGATGATCGTCGATCCGGCGTACGCCGAACGGATCGTGCGCGATGGAGAGGCCGATTTCGTCGCGCTCGCGCGCGGATTTCTGCGCGATCCGCGCTGGCTCTGGAACGCCGCGGATACGTTGGGAGGCGAGAGTTTCGTGCCGCCGCAGTACGCGCGCGGTCGTCAGACGGCGATACCGAAACCCAGCCCGAAATAATGGGCGTGGATGCCGGCGCTCGTCGATTGTGCGGCTTCGATATCGAGTTCGAGGCGCGGGGTGGCGGCGTACTGGAAGCCGCCGTCGAGCGTGAAGGCCCCGGTTGCGTCGGGGGCGGTGCGTGAGAGGGCGACGCCCTCAAGATAGACCTGCAGGCGCGGGGTAAGGAGATCGGTGAGGGCCATCGAGGGCTGGAAGGCCATGTAGCGCCGGCGCCCCCGGTTCCCGAAGCCGCTCGTATCGAGTGCGGCGAGGGTCAGGCCGAGCCCGGCGCGCGCGCCCAAGGCGGTCGCGAGATCGAGGTTGAGGGTCGTCGAGGGAGCTCCGAGGCTCACCCCGGCTCGCGCGGTCGGAAAACTCTGGAGCAGATCGAACGCTCCGCCGAGGGTCGGCCGATCGAGGAACTGCCACTTGAGCCCGATCCCAAGATCCTGAAGCCCGGCGAAGGGCACGCTGCTCCCGGCGATAACGTTGGGGGCGTTGATATCGGCTTCGAAGCCGTGCCCGAGCCCGTACCGCAGGAATCCCTGTCCGAGGCTGAGATCGCTCCCGGCGGCATCGACGGTATTCTGCATACCGAACTCGCCGACGAAATGACGCGGGGCGACCGCACAGGTGGAATAGCCGATGGTCGGACGGTTGAGAATCGCGAGGAGTCCCCCGTCGCAGAGGCTCGCCGGCTTCGGTGCCGCGGCCGCCCCCAGCGTTGCAATCAGCGTTGCGGCGAGGGCGAACGCGCGACATGTCGAAAGCATCGCATCGACCTTTGCAGGCGCGAAAGAGTCTCCCCTGCTCGTAGGATGGCACGGAATGCCTCCTTGTAGTGAGATGAGGCATCGCTTCGATACGTTTCCCGTTCATCTGAGGAGGACGCCGTACACGTGAAAATCGTGGTCACCGTCAAGTTGGTTCCCGACCCGAATGGCGTAAAAAATATCGATCCCGCAACCAAGCGATTGGTGCGCGCGGGAGTCGAAACCGTCATCAATCCGTACGACGAGTACGCATTGGAAGCCGCATTGCAGCTGAAAGAGCGCGTCGGCGGCGATAGTACGGTGACGGTCTTCTGCATGTCGCCCGAGTCGCTGAAAGAGTCGTTGCGCAAAGCTTTGGCGATGGGCGCCGACGGCGCGGTGATGCTTAGCGATGCGGCGTTGGAAGGCAGCGATGTGTGGGCGAGCGCGCATGCGATGAGCCTCGCGCTCAAACGGATCGGCTTCGACCTGCTCGTCGTCGGCGGTCTGACCGACGACGGCAGCACCGGCGCGGTACCGGGCGCGCTCGCCGAATTTCTCGGAGTGCCGTGCCTGACCAACGTGCGCAAGATCGATATCGCCGATGGGAAGGTGCGCGTCGAGCGCGAGACCGACGGCGGCTACCAAGAAGTAACCGGAGCGTTGCCGATGTTGGTCACCACCGCATTGACGATCGGCGAGCCGCGCTACCCGTCGCTCAAAGGCATCATGGGCGCGAAGAAAAAGCCGATCGAGATGCTGAGCGTCGCCGATATCGGAGCGGGCGATGCGGTCGGCGCCGCGGCCTCCAAGACCGAATTGCTCTCGTTCGCGCCGCCGCCAGCGCGTGGGGCGGGGAAAATCGTTACTCCCGAAGATCCCGCTGCAGGCGCTGCGACGATCCTTGCGTTCCTTCAAGAGAAAAAGTTGGTGTAATGAAAAACGTCATCGTTTACGTCGAACAGAAGAAGGGCGCGACCCGCAAGGTCACCTTCGAGATGCTCTCCGAAGCGCGAAAGATCGCCGACGCGCTCGGCGGGCGCGCCGTCGCCGTCGTGCTCGGCTCCGGTGCCGCGCAGGTCGCCGAACAGATTAAAGGCTATCCGGTCGACGCGATCCAGCTCGTCGAAGATCCCGCGGTCGAGCAATTCTTGCTCGATCCGATCGTGCATTACGTCGAACTCGCGGCGAAGAACGTCGGACCGTCGTTGATCCTCATTCCGAACACGCTCTCCGGGCGCGATCTCGCGGGCCGCCTGCTCGCGCGCTTGAATGCCGGCGTCGCCGCCGACGTTACCGAGATCGTCGTTACGAACGGGCGCGTGGAGTGCGTTTCGCCGAAATTGGGCGGAGCGCTGGTCACGCATTGCGTGCTGCGAGCCGGCGATTACGGCATCGCGACGATTCGGCCGGGCGCCTTCACGGCGGCTCCGGGTGGGAGCGGCGCGCAGATCGAACGGCACGACGTTTCGAATGCGACGTACGCGCTCGCCATCGAACGCGACGTCGAAGAGGGCTCGGGCGAGATGGCGCTCGAGGAAGCTCCGGTCGTCATCGCCGGTGGGCGCGGTATGGGCGGCGCGGAGCCGTTCACCTCGATGCTCAAACCGCTCGCCGACGCCTTCGGCGGCGCGGTCGGCGCGTCGCGCGCGGCGGCCGACGCCGGCTGGGTGAGTTACAGCTTGCAGATCGGGCAGACGGGAAAGACCGTGAGCCCGCCGCTCTACATCGCCGTCGGTATCTCGGGTGCGATCCAACATAAAGTCGGAATGCGCGCCTCCGGAACGATCGTTGCGATCAACAAAGATGCATCGGCGCCGATTGCGGAGTTCGCAGATCTCACCGTCGTCGGCGATGCCTTCGCGATCGTTCCCGAGTTGACCAAACTCGTCACGGCGGCGAAACAGTGAAGCCGCTGCGGATTGCCGCGCTCGTAGCGTTTTTCCTCGGAACGCTCGTCCTCGCGGCGACGCCGCAGGCGAGCGCCGGTCTCTTCGGCCATAAGAAGGCTGCCGCGACCCCATCTCCATCCCCCTCCGCGCTGCCGACCGCGACGCCCGAACCGCCGAGCATCGCTATTCCGCGCCTCCTCGCGCGCCTCAAGGCGCATCCGACGGATCGCCAAGCCGCGCTGGAACTCGCCGGCGTCTATCTCAGCATCGGCCAGGCCGAGCGGGCGCTCTCGCTGACGCAACAACTGTTGCAAGCCGGCAATAAAGACGCGCGCATCTATTACCTCGACGGGTACGCTCAGGAGCTCGTCGGGAACGCCGGTGCGGCGCTCGCCGATTTCCAGAGCGCCTCCGATCTCGATCCGACCAACGTCGGTATTCTCTCGCAACTCGCCGACCTCTACGCCCGCAGCGGAAAGTTCGATCTCGCCGAACGCGTCGCCAAGCGCGCGATCGTTTTCCACAAAAAGAGCGCTCAGGCGTACGTCGCGCTCGGCGCGGTCTACGCCGACGAACAAAAATACGATAAAGCGCTCGCCGAGTTCGCGATCGCGCAAAAGGTCGATCCGAAGGATCCGACGCCGTCGTTACAGAGCGCGCGTATCTACCAACAGCAGAAGCAGATTCCCAAAGCGCTCGCCCAGGTTCGCAACGCCCTCGCGATCTCCCCGGGCGATCTCAACCTGCTGCTCTTCCGCGCCGCCCTCTACGCCCAGCAGCACGATGACGCCAAGGCGGTTTTGGCGTACGACGATGCCGAATACGCGGCGACGAACGATTCGGATCGCATAAAAGTGCTCATGGAAGAAGCGGCGTACTTCAACGGCGAGAAAAAATTCCCGCAGGCGTTGGCGATCTTCCAAAAGGCCTTGAAGAAGTACCCCGATAGCGCCGTGACGCACGGAGCGATCGGCGATTATTACGCGCAACAAAAGGACATGAACGATGCGCGCGCGCAATGGCTCGCCGCGCTGAAGATCGATCCGAACAACCCCGCAGTTCTCGCGCGACTCTCGCAAGACGCACTCGGCCGACACGACGTCGTCGCGGCGACCTCGTACCTCTCGAAATTGGTAAAGGTGCGCCCGTCGGCACAGAGTTACGCGATGCTCGGTCAACTTTATTTCTTCCGCAAGCTCTACAGCAAGGCGCGCGTCGCCTGCGAGCAGAGCTTCCAAGCCCAACGCCAGCCCGACACGCTCGGGTGTATCGCGAGTGCCGACTATCACCTCCGCAATTACGGCGAAGCGGCGCAGATCTTTAACGCCCTCGATAGCAACGCTCCGGGCTATCTCGATCACCAGCCCGATATGTTGCTCGTCGCTGCGGAGACGTACGCGCGAAATAACGACAAAGCGAAGGCCCTCCAGGCCTACCGGCGCGTGCTGCGCGTCGTCGCTCGCAATTCGGTGAGTTACCGACGAGCGCTCGCCGGTCTCAAGGCGCTCTCGAAGAAACCGAGTTCGCGCCGATAGAAGTGAGAGCGCTCCGTTCGTGAGAGTCGTCACCGACATCGCGCTCGGAGCTCACCTTCGCGGTAGCTCGCACCCGGAATCTCCCGAGCGCGTGGAGCGCGTCGCCGCGGCGCTCCGCGCCCACCCCGATATTTCGCTGGTCGAGGAAGCCGTCGAAGCCGACGACGCGACGCTGTGCCTGGTGCATCCCCAGCGCTATATCGATCTCGTCGCGCGCGAATGCGAAGCTGCCGAGGGCTTCGGCGATCTCTCCACCGGCGACGTGCTCGTCGATGCGAGCTCGTTCTCGGTCGCGCGCCGGGCGGCGGGCAGCGCGCTCCGCGCGTACGAATGGACGCAACGCGACGGCGCACCGTGTTTCGCGCTCGTGCGGCCGCCGGGGCATCACGCCGAGCCCGCGCGCGGCATGGGATTTTGCATCTTCAACAACGTCGGCGTCGTCGCGCGGAGCATCCATGCGAGAACGGGCGCGCGCGTCGCGATCCTCGATATCGATTACCACCACGGCAACGGAACGCAGGCGCTCGTCGGGGATGGCGTTTCGTATATTTCGTCGCACGCGTGGCCCGCATATCCCGGGAGCGGCGGCCCCGCCGAGCAGGGGCGCACGGCGAGCGGCGATCTATCGATCAGTCTGCCGATCGATCCCCGCGGGATCTCTACCGAAGGCTTCGTCGCGCTCTGGGAACGCGTCGCCGCGTTCCTCGAACGGCACGTGCGCCCCGAGGCGATCGTGGTGAGCGCGGGGTTCGATTACGTTCGCGGAGACCCCGTCGGAGATCTCGGCGTCGAACGGAGTGCGGCGGGGGCGCTGGCGCGCGTCTTCGCGCAGCTCGCCGGGAGTCTCGGCGCGCCATTGCTCTACGTGCTCGAAGGCGGCTACGACATCGAGAACGTGACTACGTCGATCCTCGATATCGCCGTGGCGCACGATCGTGGCGCCGCGGGCGCGAGTGGAGCTTCGGCCGAGTCGGTCCCCGCGCCGCTCCAACGCATTCTCGAACGGGTGGAGCGAGCGTTCTCCGGGGCGTGACGCGCGGCTACTAGGGCGCGACCGAGGCCGCGATTTTCGTCAGTTCCTTGGCGTCGAGCGAGCCGACGAGCACGTAGTGCATCCCGTTCTTCGACCACGAAAGGAGCGAGGTCGATCCGCGCGAGGCGAGCTTTGCCGGGATGCTACCGACCCGCAGCGTGCGCGCGTGAAGGCCATCGAGATCGAGCGAGGCACCCGCATTTTCGAAGAGCGAGATCATACGTATGCCGTCCGAGTAGAGGAGATGCGCCTGCGGAACGCCCTCGTCGGTCGTGCGGTCGGCGGCGACGGCGATGAAGCCATCGGGGAGATAATGGGGGCGCTGTGCTTTGAAGGGCAGGCTGCGGAGGACCGCGGCGATATCGTTCGACGGGCGGCGGTGGAGCGTGCGGTCGACGCGTTTGAGGTCGCTGGGAATGGCAAAGACGCCCGCCGGAATGTCCTTCGCGTAGCTGAGATTTTCAAAGCGCTGCTCGCCGAGGAGTGCGCCGTCGTCACCGAAGACCTTGCGTTCGAGGACGAGGTGGCTGCGAGCGTCGAGCCAGAGCCGCATCATCGTATTCCCGGTATAGGTATTGACGAGTGCGACGATGTCGACGGGAAAGCCGAGCAGGTGACCGGTTCCTTGTTGCACCGGACGATAGTTGCGCAGCATGAGTCCGACGTTATCGGCGATGACGATGCGATCGTCGAGCGCGCGATTGCGTTCGACGAGGACGCGGCGGTGTTGCGGATCGAGCACGTAGGTCGTATCGCCGTGCTCGATCTCGGTCTCGCCGAACGCCGAGTGCGGGACGATATACCAGCGATGCGTGAGATCGGGGGCGCGATGTTCGACGCGAAAAACCGTCGCCTGCGTTCCGTGCGAGCCGAAGCGAATGCTCTCGATCTCTCCGACGTAACTGACGGTATGCGGCGCTCGAAGCGCCGCGCGAAGCAACGGCGTAGCGTTGGATTGCGCGGCGAAGGCCGCCCCGGGCAGGAGCAGCGCGCTCGCGGCCGCGGCGGCCGCGAAGTTACGGTGTAGCATTCCCTCGATCGCTTGCGAGAACGATCGGCGCTTGCGAACTCTCCTCGAACGGCTCGGTCGCCATCAACGCGGCGTGATCGCGAAGATCGTGGAGGGCGTTGATCTGCGAGGTGGGGTGGTGGAGGCGCGGGAGGACGACCGGCGCGAGAAACGCGGCGACCGCGAGAAAGAGCGCGGCCGGGACCGCGACTGCAGGGCGCCACCAGGCCAGAAGGCCCTCGAAGAAACGCGAGCGTTCCCGCTCGCGCGCGCGGGCGAGCGTCGCTGCGGCGAAGCCGAGCGGTAGTTCGAACGATTCGCTGCGTGCGTGCGCGCGCACGAGTTCGGTAAGGCGCGCTTCTTCGTCGTGGATCGCCGCGCAGGGCGCGCAGCGCTCGATATGCGCGAGAATGGCAGCATCGGCGCCGGGTTCGAGTGCGCGATGCTGGAAGTCGATCAGTTCTTCGCGAGTTGGATGGCGATCGGTAGTCATACGTTTGAATATTTCAGCACGAGGCGACGGAGTTGGTTGCGAGCACGGTGCAAGCGCGAACGTACCGTGCCGATCGAGCAGCCCATGATCTCGGAGATTTCTTGATAACTGTACTCCTCGATATCCGCGAGGGTGAGCACCTGTCGCTGGTCCGGGGAAAGCGCCTCGAGCGCTTTTGCCATGGTTTCGCTGTACTGCCCTTCGAGGTACTCCTCGATCGGCTCCACGGCGAGCGGGCGCTCGCCTCCCCATTCCTGCGGTGCGTTATCCTCTGGGATCTCATCGTAATAACGTCCTTTTCGTCGCCGAAGTTCGTCGCGATGCAAGTTTGTGATAATTCGATAGAGCCAGGCCTGAAACGAGGT
>JAJZVP010000166.1 GCA_021845615.1 bacterium
TTGATGACGGGTTTGCTCTCCGCGCGATAGCCGAACGCATTTTCGAGCAGCGTCGCGAGTTCGCCGTTTTCGGCCATCGGCCCGAGAATATCGGTGTCGCCGTAAAATTTGCCGTCGATAAAGACTTTCGGCAGCGTCGGCCAATCGGTCATCTTCGCCAACGCCTCGCGTTTCGGCATATTTTCGAGAACGTCGATCACCTCGAACGGGTAGCCGAAGGTATTGAAAAACTCGATTGTTTCCAGGGTGAAGCCGCAACGCGGCATCGTTTTCGTGCCCTTGCCGTAAACGAGAATTTTGTGGGCGGCGATCTCTTCGGCGATCTCGCCATGCAGTGCGTCGGACATGTTTAGTTCTCCGGAAGTTTCGTGGTGAGTTCGAGGGCGTGAATGCGCCCATCTTTCATTGCGGCATCGAGCGCGCGATAGACGAGGCGATGGCGGTCGAGCGGGTTGAGCCCGGCGAAGCTCGCCGAGGTCACCTCGACGTTGAAATGATCCATCGTGCCGGTCCGGTCGTGAATCACGACGCGTGCGTCGGGCATGGCGGCGCGCACGAGCGCGGTGAGGGAAGCGTTATCGATCATCGAGTCTCTTATGGGTTGAGGTGAGCGGTGCGCGAATCGCGCAGCGTCTGTGCTAACCCCTTCGCTTCGCGAAGCGTTTCGGGAAGGGCCTCCCCCGCCGCCATCAACGCACGCGCCGCGCCGACGGCAAGTACCACCGCCGCGGCCCCGAGGAGAATCGCGGGCACCCCGGTCGCGCGCATCGCGCCGATGCGAAGATCGAACGATCGTTTCTTCATACCTTTGCGGGGTTGGCGCTGGCCGGCGGGGCGACCTGCGATAGGTACGAGCGACCGGGAGCGCGTAGGGCGAGCGGGTATGATTGCCGCTCAACTGCATAGCATTGGGGACCCGACGCACCTACGCGTAGAGGAGATCCCTACCCCCGAACCCGCCGCCGGCGAGATTCGCGTGCGCGTTCGCGCCGCAGCGCTGAATCGGCGCGACGCCTTTATCACGCGCGGGCTCTATCCCGGAATCGCCCTGCCCTGCACGCCTGGCTCCGACGGCTGCGGGGTGGTCGATGCGCTCGGGGCGGGCGTCGAAGGCCCGCGCGTCGGCACTGAGGTCGTCATCGATCCGATGCTCGATTGGGGACCCGACCGTCGCATTTGGGCAGAAGGGAGCGGGATTCTCGGCATGCCGCATCCGGGTACGCTCGCGCAATTCGTCTGCGTGCCGGCCCGGAACGTCCATGCCAAACCGGCGCACCTCGATATCGCGCACGCCGCGGCGCTTCCGCTCGCCGGGCTCACCGCCTATCGCGCGTTGATAACGCGCGCCAGGTTGCGCGCCGGCGAGACCGTCTTGATTCCGGGCATCGGCAGCGGCGTCCAAAGTTTCGCCTTGTTGCTTGCGAAAGCCGTCGGCGCGCGCGCCGTCGTCACTTCGAGCAGCGACGAGAAACTCGCGCGCGCGCGAGCGCTCGGCGCCGACGTGACGGTGAACTACGCGAGCGATCCGCAATGGTTTAAATCGCTAAAGTCCGGAGAGACGATCGATGTCGCGATCGACGGCTCGGGGGGTGAGACGTTCGCTCGCGTCCTCGATCTCGTCCGCCCGGGCGGGCGCGTCGCGATATATGGGGGCACGGGAGGTGACGCGAAAATTCGTCCGTTCTCGATCTTTTGGAAGCAACTCGACGTGCTGGGATCGTCGATGGGAAGCCCCGAGGATTTCCGCGATCTCCTCGCGCTCGTTTCCGAGAAACGTATCGAACCGGTAGTCGGCGCGCTCTATCCGCTCGCGCAGGTCGTTGCGGCGGTCGAACGGTTGGAATCGGGAGCGAATTTCGGAAAGGTCGTCGTTACGCTGGAGTGAGCGAATACTCGTAGATCGTGTCGAGCCGTAATTGCGCGCCGAGTTCGGCTTCCACCAACGGTGCGTGTTCGGCACCGACGACGTTGACCCAATCGGGATTCAGGATTGCGTGTTCGCGCTCGGTCATCGGCCGTTCGAGCCGCCGCGCGCGCACGCGATGCTCTTCTTCGAGCGCGAGCAGATAGGCGAGCATCTGCCGCGCCGCCGCCGCCCACAGGCGCATATCGGCGTCGCGGTAGATCCGTTCGACGAGATCGGGAATCGTTTGCGGCCCGGCGGCGAGCGCCGCGAGCAGCTCCGCCTCGCGTCGCTGGCGGTGCTCGACGTACTCTTCGATCTTCGCGCGCGGAGCCGTAACGATCGGTCCGTGCCCGCAACAGATCGTTCGCGCGTCGCCGAATTCATCGAGGAGCCGCCGCAGCGTCGCCTGATACGGGCGCATCGCTCCGCCCGGAGGAGCGATGACGACGGTGCCGGTGCCGAGAATCGTATCGCCGGTGAAGAGTGCGGCACTCTCCCGTTCGTAAAAGACGAGATGTTCGAGCGTATGTCCCGGCGCGTCGATCGCGACCAGGTCGATATCGCCGACGCGAAGTTCGGCCTCGTCCTCCAGCACGTCGTCGTGCGGCGCCGCCGAAAACCGATGCGCCAACGTGCGCGCGCCGGTCGCCGCCGCGAGCAACGGTGCCGCGGGGGCGTGGTCGGGATGGCCGTGCGTGAGCAAAATGGAGCGCAACCGCAGATCGTTCTCGCGCAGGTACGCGACGATACGATCGACGTGCGCCGGTATCGCGGGGCCGGGATCGATGCAGAGCGCCTCGCCGTTGCGCGATGCCAACAACCAGGTATTGGTGCCGTCGAGCGTCATCGCCGAGGGATTGGGAGCGCGCAGCAGCGCGACGCGCTCTACCACACGTTTTCGAGCGATGGGGGCATGACGAATCCGCGGTCGGGATGCATCGTCGGCTGGATGGTGACGATGGGCTTGCTGAGCGCGAGGCGCATCGCGATGGAGTTATCTTCGCAGCCGAGCAAGCGTTCGAGATGTTTGATCGTCGGATAGACGAGCGTGAGCTCTCCGCGACGGTGCTCTTCGAGCGCTTCGCGTGCCGATATCCAGCGCCCGTCGTGCGTCTCGCTGCGATCGGCGCTCGCATCTTGCTTCGGCGGCGCGATCGCCATGAAAAAGTAGGTGTCGTAGCGCCGCGGTTCGGCGGGCGGAGTCACCCAATGCGAGAAGAGCGCGAGCGCGCTCCCCGACGCGACCAGATCGCCTTTCTCGAGAATATCGAGGAAGCTCGCGCTTCCCGAACGGAGGGCGGCGCGCCATTCCTCGCGTTGTTGCGCGCTCGGCGGAACGGCGGCATCGTCGCGCGGATAGGCCATGAGGATGCCTGCTTCTTCGAAGAGCTCGCGCAATGCCGCGGCGACGATCGAGGCGCGCTCGAGCGGGCCGGGATGCTCGACATCGGTCGGCAGCAGCTCGCTGCGCGTCTCGCGAAAGAGCGCGCCGGTCTCGCGCGCGGCGCTGCCGTCGATGCGCGCGTGCAGCGCGGGAAGCGTGTCGGCGAGATCGACCGTGCCGCCGGGGAAAACGTAGGCGTCGGGTGCGAACGCACTCTTTGCGGTGCGTCGCACGAGGAACAACTGCGGCTCGCCTTCGAT
>JAJZVP010000036.1 GCA_021845615.1 bacterium
GCGCCATCCAACCGGTCACCGCCGGGCGCAAGCGCTCCACCAGTGCGGGACGTACGTAAAGCCACCCGCAGCCCGGCCCGCCACAGAGCCATTTGTGGCTGCCGCCGGTAACGATATCGAGCCCGAGTGCGCTGACGTCGTAGGGAACGACGCCGGTCGTTTGGTAGGCGTCGACGCAGAGCAGGGCGCCGACCTCGGTGCAGCGCCGCTGAATCGCCGCAATATCGGCGAGCGCTCCCGAGACGTAATAGGCGTGCGAGATCACCGCGAGCGCGGTGCGTTCGGTGATCGCCGCGCAGATGCGTTCGGTGGGGATGGTGCGCCCGTCGTCGGATGGTACGATTCGCGTGCGCGCACCGTAGCGCTCCCACTCTTTCCAAACGTAGGTCAGCGATGGAAACTGGAGCGCTTCGTAGAGCACTTCGTTGCGTTCGCCGCGGAAATCGATCGACGTGGCGATCGCCGCTTGCAGCACCGAGACGTTAGGGCCGAGGAACGTGCTTCCGGGCGGAGCGCCGATCAAGCGGCCGATTCCGTCGGCGATCTCGCCGATGCGCGGTAACCAGCGGTTCCAGGCTTCGGGGCCGTCGGCGATCCATTCGTCGACGTAGGCGACGAGCGCGTCGCGCGCCGCCGCGGGCACGGCGCCCATCGAATGGCTCACGAGATAGGTCGAACGTTCGAGCGTCGGAAAGCGGTCGCGCAATAGCGGAGCCGCGGAGCTTTCAACCATAGTTCTCACTTCCTAAATAGGTGCGAACCTCCCAGAGCTCGGGAAAGATGCGCTTTTCTAAGGTCGTTTGGAGATACCCCACGCCCGAGGAGCCCCCCGTTCCGCGCTTATGGCCGATCATACGCTCCACCATGCGCACGTGGCGCCCTCGCCAGAGCAAGAGGCGTTCGTCGAACTCGATACAGTCCTCGAGCAGCAGGTAGAGTGCCGCATGGGTCCGCTCGTCGTTGTAGATGTTCCGATACGAAGCGATCGTTTCGTCATGCGTCGCGCACGAGAAGCCAGCGCGTGCCAAAAAACGCGCGAGATGTTCGGGCAGTGAGGGAGCGTGCATGCGCACCATCAGCCGTTCGCGCTGGAGATCGGTCAACACGAGGTGCGCGAAGAGCCGTTCGTCGCGCAGACCGCAGAGAAATTCGAGTTCGCGAAACTGCTGCGATTGGAATCCGCTCGCCGGATTGAGGTGATCGCGGAAGCGATTGAATTCTTGCGGGGTCATCGTTTCGAGAATATCGACCTGTTCCTCGAGAACGCGCTGAATCGCATGGACGCGGCGAAATATTTTTCCCATACGGACGAGATCGTCGGCGTCGCAGGCGACGACGAACGCATCGAGTTCGTGCAGCAGTTGCTTGAACCAGAGTTCGTAGACTTGGTGGATGACGATAAAGAGCAACTCGTCGTGGTGAGCCGGCTCAGAGAGCGGCTTCTGGAGCGCGAGCAATTCCTCGACCTTGAGGTACGAGCCGTAGGTTAAGCGTTCGCTCATCGGTGCGCGGCGAGCCCGAGCCGCTCGTATTCGGCGTCGATACTTCCGGCGAGGACGTGGAACGCCATCCGATAGTCGGCGGCGAGCGAACGAATCGGCGCGCGAAACGTCTCGGGCTTATTGCGCTCGATGAATGCATGCGAGAGCCACGCGGGGCCGTACCCGGCAACGACGCCGGCGAGGGCGAGCCACGGGTCGCGCCGGAGGACTGCCGTTGCCAGCAAAGTCGTCGCCGCGATCGTGCCGACGGTGTGAATTGCGCGGGTGCGCGGGTCGCTATGGGCCGCCAGGTAGCGAGGCCAGAATGCATCGTCGTTCATGGGCTCCGTTTTACGGGGGTTGAACGCCTTTCCCTCGAAAAGTGCGAGTCATGCGTCGTCTTTTCGCCGTCCTTGCGTGTTCGTTTCTCGCCGCCTGCGGAACCGGGGGGCATGCCTCGGGGCCGTCGGCGAGCGCCTCGGCGTCGCCCCGAAGCGCCGCCTCCGGTGCTCCCGCGAAGCCGCTGCACAACCCGTTGCCGATCGCTTTTCCCCCGGAAGCAACGCTGCTCGATGTCTCGCGCTGGTCACAAGATTTTAAAAGCGTACCGCCGAGTCTGACGGGAATCATCGACGCGCCGGGGCAGTACGCGGGGCGTCAGGTTATCGCCTCGAGCAGCGAGAGTTTCGCGCGTACCGATGCGTGGTTGCAAGGGCTCGCGCAGCACCTGCCGCCCGGATACCACGAACTCTCGAAGCGCCGCTTCTCCATGCATATGCGCGACCTGGGGCTCGATGCCGCCGCCTTTTCGGGCGGTGGATCGAACGGCATTTTGGTCGTCGCGATCGACGTTCGACATTTTCGCAACAAGCTCGGGCTCGTTCTCGGCCTGTTGAAAGACTATACGGCGATTCCGTCGTTCATGCGCGCGCCGCTCGATAAAAAAATCGAAGCGCAGACCGGCATCTCGCCCTCCGAACTCCTCGATCCGAGGACGCCGATCGGCAGTGCGGTGGCCGCGCTGCATATGGTCGCGCACGACGCGACCGGGCGCACCGCAATCGTGATGCTCGACGCCGGTAAGGCGGCGAAATAATGCGCGTTCGCGGATTTCCTTCGGCGGTACTCGCGGCCGCCGTCGCCCTCGCCTGCTCCGGAACGGCGCGAGCGCACGAGCGTAACTACGTCGGGCTGCAGCTTTTCGCGGTTGCCGGCGTGCATAAGGATGTGGCGGGTACGCAGTACGGCGCCGGGCTCGGCCCGCTTTTACAAGCGCGCGTCGGTGGGCGGCGGCTCGCGTTTCGCTTCGAAGGAATACCGGTGGTTGCGATTCCGCAGCGTGCCTCGGCGTATTACGGACAGGCGACGCCGAGTATCGGTATCTTCAACGCTACCCTTGGGTACCGCATCGTTCCGCGGCTGAGCGTCGGCGTCGGCGAGACGGTGATCGATCAACGAACGCCGTTGCCGAATTTGCAGCAAGTCGTCTCCTCGCGGCTTGCGGGGGTCCGATACGCGTTTCGCTACACCGAACCGTTGCGCGCCCATCGCACGCTCGAGGCAAACCTCGGAGTCGTTCCCACGCTTTGGGGCAGCGACGTCTACGTCTATAGCGACGGGATAACGCCGCCGACGGTGAAGGCCGAACGGGCCGCCGAGATCGATGCCTCGCTGGCGATCGGTTTTCACCGCTCCTACGGGGAGATGCTCGTGGGCCTTCGGGCGCTGAATTTTTCGGCAAAATATACCGCAACCGGGCTCGCCGGAGACCGAAATGCGGGCGTCGGGCTCTTCGTCGAGTTCAGAAAGGCCATTCCATGAGTACGATCGTCGATACGACCGACGGGGTGATGACGATTCGCTTCGATCGTCAGGAGAAGAAGAACGCGATGACCGCAGCGATGTACGCTGCGGCCGCCGAGGCGTTGGAGCGTGCCGCCGAGGATGCCGAGGTGCGCGCGCTGCTCTTTCTCGGGCGTCAGGATTTTAGCGCCGGTAACGACATCGCGGATTTCCTCGCCGCGGGGGCGATGCAAGCGAAGATCGAGGATCTGCCGGTCGTACGGTTCTTGCAACGTCTGGTCGCCTGCGAGAAGCCGGTCCTCGCTGGGGTGAACGGTGTTGCGATCGGCATCGGTACCACGTTGCTCCTGCACTGCGACGGCGTCGTTGCCGGGGGCTCGGCGCGTTTCGCGCTGCCGTTCGTTCCGCTCGGCCTCGTGCCCGAGGCGGGATCGAGCCTGCTCCTTCCGCGTGTCGTCGGGCGCAATCGCGCTTCGTGGCTGCTGCTCTCGGGGGAGCGCTTTTCGGCCGAAGAGGCGCGGGCGATGGGGCTGATCGCGGAGATCGTTCCCGACGATGCGGTCGAGGCGCGCGCGCGCGCGATGGCCGCGCAGCTCGCCGCGCTGCCCCCCAATGCGATGCGCACGACGAAGCGACTGATCCGCGGTGCCGACGCAGCCGCGCTCGCCGCCGCGATGAGTGCGGAGTTCGCCGCGTTTGCCGAAGCGATGCGTTCTGAAGAAGCGCGCGCCGCATTCATGCGCTTTCTTGCGCGCGGGTGAGTTTCGGCTTAAGCATCATTAATCAAAAATGCGCGCAAAATCATAAGGCACGAATAATTCGATAAAGCACGGTTAAACAATCGATGCTACCATGCGTCGTACATTCGCTTTCATTGAATAAGGATTGCCGACAGTGAATACGACGGTCATTTTGCGCTGGTCATTCGCGCTCATTCTTAGCAGCGCATGTGCGCTGGTATGCTTTCTTCCCGCCCTTGCGAGCCCGTCACCTCGCAATGGCGGCTCGCTCATAGGGAGCGTGCATGATGCCGCCGGAGCTCCGGTCGCAGGTGCCGTCATTGGTGTCAGCGGGCCGGTTCGACGCTCCACGACGACCGATGCATCGGGGCGCTTCGCGCTCCGTGAGTTACCGGCAGGCTACTATGCCGTAAGCGTTGTGAAAGCGGGCTTTCTTCCTGCGCGCAGCACCAACGTTGCGATATTCTCCGGGCAGGACCTTTCCCTGCAGGTGCGGCTCGTGGCGCTATCGGCAAGTTCTTTGCAAGTAATCGCGCACGTAGTGGCCGGCGGCAACAGTTCGATTAATACCGGGGCAGCGCAAACGGCGTTCGTGCCTCGCAGTTCGCTGATCGACCTCGCAAATCCGCAGATCAACGACGTCGTTGCACGCATTCCAGGGGCCGGAATCGAACGCGGGTCGAGCTCGCCGAACACCTCGATTTCGTTGGGCGGCGCCCAGCCGTACGAGACGCAAGTGTTACTCGACGGGCACCCGCTCTCGGGTGGAAGATACGGAGTCTGGTTCTCGCAGTTTTTCAGCTCGTTCATGCTACAGGGCATCCAGGCCGATACCGGTCCTGGAAATACGACCCCCTTTGCCGCCTCGGCGATCGGTGGAACGGCGAACTTGCTCACGCCGACGTTCACGTCGAAGCCGACCTTCGAATTTATCGACGGCGCCGATAATTATGCATCGCAATATTCCAATGCATTGATGACCGGTTCGATCGGACGTCTTTCTTACGTGCTCGATGCCGGCTATCAAGGCCTGAACGGTCAATTCTTCCAGCATTACGGTTGCGTCATCAAACCGCAAAGCTTTCCAGCGCTCAACACTTCGGCCGCCGCCGGTATCATTCAATTTTGCGGCGATCTCAGCGGCCCGCTCGCGACGAAGGGAGAGATCGTCAAATTCAAATACGATTTCTCGAAATCGACGTCGCTCGAAACGGGATTCGTCGGCTCGCAGGCGGGGTACGATCCGCAGGGTACGGCGTACGGGCAATACGGCGGCATGGTAACGGTTCTTCCGTGCATGACGGTGGGGACGTCGCAGCAGTGCAGCAACCCGAATGATGCGCGATTTATCGGAACGCAGATTCCGGGCTACGTGTTTTATCCGGGTTCGGTCGTGAGTAATAACCAACCGATCTTCGACGCGCAACTCCGTACGACGATCGGGAACAACACGCTCCTCGTCCGTCCCTACCTCGGATCGATCTCGCGCTCCATTAATGGTTCGGGAGAGTCCAATTATCCGGATCACTATACTTCGGGCGGAGTGGCGGTGATGCAGTCGCCCTTCAGCCTTCTCGAAAGCGATAAGTTACGCGGAACGACGTTTTCCTTCGTTCATCCATTCGGCAATAACGTCGTGACCGCAAATTATGATGAACATTCCGATGAAACGTTTGCATACTACGGCAGCCCATCGGCTGTAAATACGCCCGATACGACTTCCCGGTTCAATACGATTTCGCTCTCTGGAGATTTCGCGGCGACGCGGACTCTGACGATTCGCGCGGCGGTTTACGATACGAATTGGCAGTTGCGAGGGCAGCAATCCGGCCCGATCGTCGCTGGAAAGCCTACGCTGGTCCCATCCTCCCGTTCGGTATCCCGCTTCGATCCTCACCTCGCCTTCGTTCTGCAACCTCGCGGCAACCTTTCGTACCGACTCGCGGTGGGAAGTTCAGCGACGTATCCCTTTGCTTCGCAAGTCAGCGGGATACCGTTCATCACCCCCGGCTCGGCAACCGCGCCGTACGGCACGCTCGATAACAAAAATCCGTTGCTCGATCCGGAGACGGCAACGAGTCTCGATTTGGGAATGGACAGACGCTTTCATAACGACGCGATACTCAGCTTCGATTTGCTGGGAACGAACGTACGAAACGTCTTCGAAACCATCGTAACTCCGACCGCGGGCCCCATCGATCCGGTGAAGGGAACGCCGGAGTACTCCGCAGTCCTGCAACCGGCGAACGTTGCCTCGCTCGCCGCGCGCATGCTCACGGCGACCTATCGCCGCACCCCAGCGCTCGGCCTCGGATATTCGTTGAGCGGGACGCTCTCCAGTTCAATCGTGAATGGCGTTCCGGCGTCGTTCTATACCTCGCCGACGGCGTACGTGCAGCCCGCGAACGGCCAGCAGCAGTGTAGTAACGGTGGCTCCGAAGTCTGCCTTCCATACCTCAAGGGGTTCCTTCACGTTCAATACGTGGCGCCCGACCGGACGTACTACGCCCTGGATGGCGATTTCGAAGGCAAGAATAATACCTACAATCAGCCGCCGTTCACGATTTTCAGTGCGACCGTCCGTCGCCCCGTGACCAGGACGCTCGATGTGCAGCTCTCGGTCCAGAACCTGTTCGATACGAACGTGTTCTTCGGGTTGCCCGAGTATAATCTCGGCGTCCCGCAGATCGGCGAGTCCTCGGCCGGGCTCGGTTCGATACCCACGCCGCTGATCCCGGCCGCGGCGCGCACGTTCCGCTTGCAGTTCCGCTGGCATATCGGACGATAACGCGCCGGCCGAGTTCGCGAGTCTCGATCGAAAGGGGGCACGGTGATCTATCGTTCCCCCTTCGTCGTAGCCATGAAACAAACGCAGGCGTCCCTGCGTAGATGCCGGCGATGAAACAATCTCTACCACCTATGCTCGCAGCGCTAACGGCGCTCTGTCTCCCGCTGGCGGCCTCGGCCGCCACCACTCCCGTGCCTGCGGCGGCGATCGACCGCGAGGCACGACAGTTGCTCCACGCATTAAAGACGCCGGGCGCCACTATCGCCGTTGCCGAGGACGGCCGTGTCGTTTACGCGCGTGGGTACGGACTGCGCGACGTGGCGGCAAAAAAAGGTGCCGACGTCAACACGCATTACGAAATCGGATCGATGACCAAACAATTTACCGCAGCGGCGATCCTCCAATTGCGCGATGCCGGTAAACTCTCGCTCGATGAAAAAATTTCAAAAGTGCTCCCCGGCGCTCCGCACGCGAATCAAATAACGATTCGTCAATTGCTGACGCATACGAGTGGGCTGGCGAATTACACCAACGTCTCCGGATTCGTTAGCATGGCGGCGCGCCCTGGAACCTACGAAAAAATCGTCGCGTCGATCGCCAAGAAGCCGTTGGAATTCAAGCCCGGATCGCGTTGGCGTTACTCGAATACAAACTACATCATCCTCGGGCGCATCGTGGAGGTTCTCTCGCGCGAGCCCTACGAACGATATATCGATCGGCACGAGTTTGTGCCTGCGGGGATGACGCACACGCATTGGATCTCCGACGAACCCCATCTCTCCGATATGGCGCGCGGCTACCGTCCCCTAAAAAACGGCGGCGTCGCGCCGGCATTTCCCTTGCGCGACCGATGGGCCTGGTCGGCGGGAGCGATCGTCAGTACGGTCGGCGATCTCGTGCGCTGGAACGAGGCTTTGCGGAGCGGAAAGATCGTCACGCGACGCGATTACCGAGAGATGACGACCCCGGTGCGCGTCGCGGTCGGATCCTCCGGAGGATATGGGTTCGGCTTGATCCGCGACCGTTTCGACGGGCAGGAGAGGATATGGCACAACGGCGGGACGTTCGGTTTCGTCAGCGATGGAGCATACTTTCCCGCGCAACATTTGACTGTCGTCGCACTGACCGATAGCGAGAACGGTCCGGCGGGTGCCATCGTAAACGATATATTCGAAGCGCTTCACCCGCGCCTCGCCTTCAAAGCGAACGCCCCCGCCCGGGGCGAGAACGTCGGCGTGACGTCGCGCGTGGAGGCGTTCATCGATTCATTGCTGCGCGGACATCTCGAACGCTCGCAGATTACGGCGAAAGCTTCGAAATCGTTGAGCGATGCGACGGTCAAACAGGTCGCCAAGCAGTTCGCCGTGCTCGGTCCGCCGACGGCGTTCATCTTTCGTGGAAGTTCGGCGGTGCCGGATGCGACGAAGTACGTGTACTTGGTTCGCTTTAAGGCGACAATGCTAAAATTGACCATTGCTATCGATACCAAGAGCAAAAAATTCGCGGCGTTTTTCTTTCAATCGCCGTAGCCCGCTCGAAACCCCGTCGATAGCGGATGCGACGAGGCTCGAATGGAAGAGGGGGGGATGCGCAATCTCGCCCTCTCCATCGTCGCGATCGGCGTCCTGTTGGGGCTCGCCCCCGGGAGCGCGGCGCCCGCTGCGGTAGCGCCGAAAAAACTCGTCCTCACCCTCGTCCGCGAGCCGACGGTGCGCATCCTGATGTTCCATCAGGTCTCCAATCACCCCATCGAACCCAACGTCGGCATCGGCACCCCGTGGATGGCGCCGCAGCGCTTCAACGATCTCTTGCATGCGCTCGCGCAACGCGGGTATCACTTCATCACGATGCAGGAGACGGTGGCTTTTCTCTCCGGGCGACTCTCGGCCGGGAGTCTCCCGCGCCGATCGGTGACGTTGACCTTCGACGATGGCTATCGCTCGGCGTGGACCGAGGCGACGCCGATTTTGCGGCGGTATCATGCGAGCGCCACGATGTTCTTCGAGGGGCACGCGACCGGCAGCATTCACGGCCGACTCGACGACGCCGATCTCCGCGCGATGGCGCGCTCCGGCATCTGGTCCTTACAGTCGCACGGATTCGCCGGGCACTCCGATCTCCTCGTCGGTCCGCACGGCGAGCTCTCGCCCTATTGGTACGCGAACCTGCAGTGGCTTTCGCGGGAACGGCGCTTCGAGACGATAGCCGAATTCGAACGACGCGTTCAAAACGACCTCGTGCATTTTAGGCACGCCTTCGAACCGGTCACCGGCGCTCGTATCGACCTCTTTGCCTATCCGAGCGGTGAGTACGGGCAAAATGCGGCACTCCCGCCTGGTGCGAATCCGCAAACGAATACGCAAGCGGGCCACTCGAATGTGCCGAACCTGACGCCGTCGATTTTTCGCGCGCTCAAGAACGCCGGCTTCGTCGCCGCATTCTCCGTCTACGATCCGGGACACGTTCATTTTGCTTCGCGGAGCGACAATCTCTACGCACTGCCGCGCATCGGCTTCTCCGCGAGCGCCTCGGTCGCGCAGGATCTGCGCTCGATGGACTCGCTCGAAACCAAAGGCATCGAATTTCCCGAGATCGAGGACGGGCAGTTCACCGCCGTCGCGCCGATCGCTCTCGATGGAGGCCATCTCTATGCCGCCGCGACGACGCGGCCGTTGATCTACCTCTTGGATCGGCACGGTCGGCGCATCGCCGCCTTCCGCGAGCCCGCACTCGAACGCGGCCGCGCCGGCGCGCCCGCCGCGATCGGAGCGCTCGCCGTGGAAAAGCATCGCCTTTGGGTCGCGCAGCAGGCCGTCGTCGGAGGGCGTGCCGCCCCCGTTCTGAGCGAATTTTCTCTGCTTCACGGGGCTCCGCGTATCGAGTCGCGGCGCATGCTCCCCGCCGCCATGAGTTGGCTCGTCGGCATCGCCTGGCTCGACGGGAACCTTTACGGCATCGACGACGGGGGCGAGATTTTCGACGTGCTACGGGCTCGGCGGGTCGGAGCGATCGTCCACGGCGCCTCCTACCAGGGCGGACGATTTGCGGGGTTGGTTGCAGGAGATGGCGCGCTCATCACCTACGACCGAAGGATGCAGCGCATTCTGCTCGTCACACCACGGGGAACGATCCGCGCGGCCGGAGCGCTCCGCGGTGACGTACGATCGCTCGCGCTGGAGGGGAACGACCTCTTCGTGAGCCGCTGGGACACCGCACGGCACATGTTTCGCATCTATACGATGGGAACGGCAAAAAGCAAATGAAGCGAGTGCTCGCGTGTTTCGTCCTTTTGGTCGCGATGCAGGGCGAGCGCGCGCTCGCCGCCGAGGCCGCACCCGTTGCGACGTCGAGCCCCGCCCCCGCCGCGCAAGCCTCGGTCGCACCGGACCGAGCGGGCTTCCTCTATACCTATCTCGAGCGTACCTCGCTCTATCGCGATACCGTCTTCTCCGTCGATGCCTACAAGCCGTTCGGCTCGCGCGCGAGCGCGGTGCGCCCCTTCGTCGATCTCTTCGCCAACGACGATACGCGAACCGGCGGCGGAGTCGTTCCGCAAACGCTCAACGATAACTATGCCGGGCTCGCACTCGGAATGCAGTACACCAATCCGCAGGGGCTCCGTGCCTTCGCTCAGGCTGGAGTGACGACGAAGATCGGTTCTATCGCCGCAACTCCCTCCGGCGGCGATCTTCGCGGCGGTCTCGAATATTATCGCGAGTGGGGCGGCGCGGCGAAGGCCGCCTACGGAAACTTTTTCGGCGACGGTATCTATTACAGTCGCTACCACGATCTTCAGTTCTACGAACAATTGGAGATCGGAAGCACGCCGCCGAACGAGCGACATCCGGTCAGCGTCTTCGCCCGCGCGGTGCTCGCGCTCGATACGCACCCGTACTTTTACGGTAATTATGCAGAGCTCACGCTCGGTGTACGCTTGACGCCGTTCGGTCTGCGCGGGCCGGCGATCGAACTCGGCGGCGTCTCCGGAACCTACCTGCGGGGAAATCTCCTGCCGATCGGCGTCTCCAAAAATTACATCGATTTTCGCCCCACCATCAGCTATGGAGTAAATATTTGATCGATCTCGCGGAGCGAGCGCGAGAGGCGCTCGCGAAGTTCGGTTTGCGGCAGCTCGATATCTGGCGCAGCGGCGAACCGGGTGCGTTGCCCTCGCTCGCCGCGCGCGCCGAGAACGATCCCGACGTCGCATTGGGATCGTCGCCGGCGCAGATTCGCGACCGCATCGTCGCCGCGGTTCCGGTGTTGGAAGGCGAGCGTTTGGGTACGCCGCTCGTCGGTGCCAACGGCCCGTTTGGATACGTCGAGTTCTTCAACGTGGGGAAAATCTCGCTCGGCATCGCCGCTCAATTGGAGGCGTGGAGCGACGATATCGCGCTCGCGTTGTCGGCGGAGCGGGTCGCTCACGATATGGAGTCGCCGGATCGCGGATCGATCCTCATCGCCGACGACGACGCCAATATCCGTCGCCTGCTGCTCGCGCTGCTCGGGCGCCGTGGATTTCGCGCGACCGCGGTCGGGAACGGCGCCGATGCCTGCGAGCGCGCGGCCGCCGAGCACCCCGATCTCATCTTGCTCGATTATCGCATGCCGATTCTCGACGGCCGAGAGACCGCCGAACGGCTGCGCTCCGATCCTCGCACGCGCGACATTCCAATAATCATGGTCACCGCACAGAGCGGAACGGAAGAGAAGGTGGCGGCGTTGGAGGCCGGCGCGCAAGATTACATGACGAAACCGTTCGATCCGGATGAACTCGTCGCGCGCATCGCGAGCCATCTGCGTTGGCGGAGCTTTTTCGCCGAGGCCGCCGCATCGCCCGAACAGGTCGTGGCCGATCCCACGCCGGAACCCGTCGCGCCTTCAGCGGAAGCGACTTCCGCGACGCGAAGCCCGGCCGATACCGGCGAGGACGCGCTTTGGATCGCCGCCGCGCATGCCGAACAACTCGGGCGCCACGCCGACGCATTAAGCCTCTATCTCGAAGAAGCGGAGCGCGCCGAACATCGCGCGCAGTACGCGCGCGCCGCAATCGCCTTTCGCAGCGCCTCGGCGATGGCGGGGAGGCAACAGCACGCCGATCTCTCGAATAAATTACTTCGACTCGCCGGAAAGATGTATCTGACGTTGGCGGAGGATTCGAAACAAGGGCACGATATCGCCGACGCCTACGTGAACGCGGCGAAATGTTTTTTGCTTGCCGGGAATTTACAACTCGCTAAAAAATCGGTCTCGATCGCCGAGTCGATGACGTCGGTGATCGCCGACGATCGTCCCTCGTCGCTCTCGTAACTCGTGCGCTCGCTGTTAGTAACCGAAGGGACCTACCCCTACGTCCGCGGTGGGGTCTCGACGTGGTGCCACCTCTTGATCTCGGGGCTCTCGGAGGTCGATTTTATGGTTTTCGCGCTCGTCGGCAACCCGTCGAACGCGACGGAGTACGAAATTCCGACGAACGTCGTTCGTACCATCGCGCTGCCCCTCTGGGGACACGAACGTATGGAAGAGTACAGCGGTGCCGATCTTCGTTCGGAGCTGCGACGCGATCCGCGAGCGCTGCGCGAGGAGTTCGTACCGCTCTTCGCCGCATTTCTCGATGAGATCGTTCGCGGTATGGAGAGCGCCCATCCGCAGCGTTTGGTCGATGCGATCGGGGGTATCTACACCTACTTTCGCAAGCACGATTACGACTGGACGATGCGGCGCGAGGAGGTCTGGAACGTCACCCTCGCACAGTTTCGCGCGAGCGCGTGGCACGACCGGTTTATGTCGGCGTTGGAGGCGATCGAGCTGACGCGTTCGTTCTATCGGTATTTGGCGCCGCTCGCCATCGAAATACCGGCGAGCGATATCGTGCATACCAGCGCTGCTGGGCTCTGCGGACTCGTGGCGGTCGCTGCGAAGAGCGCGCTTGGCATTCCCGTGGTGCTCACCGAGCACGGCGTCTACCTTCGCGAACGCGTCCTCGAACTCGCCCGGGCGGGTTTCCCATTTTCGGACCGATCGATTAAGAAGAATCTCTTCTCGGCGATCGCGCGTGCGACGTACGCTGTTGCCGACGTGATCGCTCCGGTCTGCAGCTACAACGCGACCTGGGAACGGTTCTACGGCGTTCCAGAAGATCGCATTCTGGTGATCTACAACGGCGTCGACCAGACGCGCTTCGACGACCGCAACCATCGCCCAGAACGACCGACCGTGACCGCGATGGTACGTATCGATCCACTTAAAGATCTCGAGACGCTCGTGGCGAGCGCGCCGTTCGTGCGCGAGCGCTTCCCGGACGTCGTCTTCGATATTTGGGGTCCGGTTCACGATGAAGCCTATAACCTGCGCGTTCTCGAGCTCGTGCGCGCGTTGGGCCTGGAATCGTGCATCCGTTTTCGAGGCTCCACCTCCGATCCGGCGGCGGCGTATGCCGAGGCGAGCGTCGTCGCGCTCTCCTCGATCTCCGAAGGTTTTCCGTATTCGGTGATCGAGGCGATGATGTGTGCGAAGCCCGTCGTCGCGACCGACGTCGGCGGTGCGCGCGAAGCGATCGGCGATTGCGGCACCGTCGTTCCTCCGAAGCGTCCCCAGCGCCTCGCCGAGGCACTCTGCGATCTGCTTGCGCGTCCGGAGGAGGCCGTGGCACTGGGGAAAAAAGCGCGGGCGCGAGCGTTGGAGCTCTTCACACTCGATGGCTGCTTGACGAACTATCGCGTGCTGTATGCCAACATGGCGTCGCCGACGAACCTCGGTGCGAGCGTATGATCGGTACCGGCGATCCATTCGAGCCGTTCGAACGGCGAGAGCAGGCGGTCGAGTCGGCGGCGCGTACCATCGTCGCCCTCTCGCGCCGCGACCGATTCGGCATCGGTTGGCGCCCCAAGGGGATCGATGAAGTAGCGATCCTCCTCGAGTCGCTGGGGTACAGTCCCGAGGTCGTCGCCGAACTCTGGTATCCCGATCTCTTTGCTCTCGCGCGCGACGTCAGCGCGGCGGTGAATCGGTACGTGACCGACGAAGAGCGTCGCGAACCACCGACGCTCGACTGGTTCACGCAGGCGTGTCGCGACTACGCCGTCGGATCGCTCTATTCGGCCCCGTGGATCATCGCGGTCATCGGGCTGGCGATTTTTGGCGCTTCGTTATGGTCGAGCCTCTCGACGCCCCTGCACCTCGCAACGGCGATCGCTCTCGGCGTCTACGCGGCGCAGATCGTGACCGGGTTTTTCTCGCAGGCGATCGCGCGCCGGTTGACGTTTTATTTTCTGCAATCGAACGATGCCTTAATGGCCTGGACCTTACGGCGCTTCGTCATCGCCGGCGTAGCGGCGACCGCGCTCGTTTCGCTGTTGGTGTTTTTGGGGCTCGTCGCTTTCGTCGGAAGCTCCGACGCCTGGCTCGCGGCTTCGTTCTGCGCGGGGACGGCGCTCTTTCAACTCTCGCTCGCGCCGCTCTATACCCTGCGGCGTTTCGGCTGGATCGTGGCGTTGGCGGCGTTCGCCAGCGTCGTGACGGGTGGCACGTTCCTCCTGTTCTTTCACCGGCAGGTGAACGTTCCTTGGGAGCCGGCGACCCTGGCGGCGGAGGTCGGCTTGCTCGGGGCGGCGGTCCTCGCGATCACCATGCATTGGCTCGCGCGTCGCGCGGCGGCGACGAGCGCGCCGGTTCCTCCCGCACTCGCTTCGATCGTTCGCTCGACCCTGCCCTACGCGCTCTTCGGCGCGCTCTATTTCACTTCGATTCTCATCGACCGGATCGCCGCGGGAATCGCGGCGGCGCATGGTCGGGGGTTCGCGTACGCCTCGGCGTACGAACTCGGCACCGATATCGCGTTGCTGGCGATTCTTCCGGTCGTCGGAGTGATGAACGTCATGCTCGAGGCGTTGCCGCGCCGTATTCTCCGCGGCGCCGAGGGAGCGATCCGCGATTTAGCGGCCTTCGATCGCTCGATGCTCCGCTTTTACGCTCTGGGAATTCTTGTGGTGGCCGCGACGACCGGCTTTGCCGCCGTGCTCGGCGAACTCGTCGGCGCGCGCATGATTCTTTCGGCGCGTCTCGGCGCGAGTGGGGATGCGGCGCTCTCGCTCGCCGTGCTGCGCTGGGCGATTCCGGCGTACGGTCTCGTCATGCTCGGCCTTCTCAACACGCAGTTGCTCTTTTTCCTGAGCCGTCCGCGCGCGCCCGTTATCGGCACGGCGCTCGGCACCTGCGCGGCGATCGCGACCTGCGGGTGGGCGCTCGTCGCTCATCTTCCCCAGGAGTCGATGGTCGCGGGGCTCGTCGTTTCGGCGTCGGTCTTTACGGCGGTAACGACGGTCGCTGCGATCCGGAGCATGCGGCGCTTCTCCTTTGCCTACTATGCGGCGTATTAACCGCCGGTAGGCTTCGCGGCTTCTTCGGCGCGGTGCCGTTCCTCGATCGCCGAGGCGATCTCGTCGAGGAAACGCTCTCCCGTCGCCTCGGCGATGCGTTTCCCAAGGACGCTATCGAAAGCTTTTCCGATCGCGCCGAGCGGAGGTTCGTAGCTCCCGCGGAGTTCGAGGCGCGCGCGTTCGTAGGTATCGCTCGCGCGGACGCTCAGCGATCCGTGAAAACGTGGATAGATCCCGCCGATCTCCGGCTCCCACGATACATCCCACGGCTCGTCGAAATGCATCGGATCGTGCGCGACCGCAAATTGCATCGCGACCTCTTTCCCCAAATCTCGATCGCGAACGGCGATCGAGAGCCGCTGCGCGATGCTCGTCCCCGCTGCGGCGAGCGGCTGGAGCCGGTCGCGAAGAAGTTCCTTCGCCCGCGTGTACGGGCAGGCGACCTGGCGTCGTATCTCGATCTCGGTCATACTCGGGCTCGCCCTCCTGACGGTGCGGTTCTCGCTCTATCGTTATTGCATCGATGTCCAGTGTTCGTGAAGCTGTTTCATTACCTCTTCGCGCGCGTGACGATAATGCTCGTGGTCCGCGCCGCGGCCGGCTTCGGCGCGCGTCCGCGCGAGCAGCTCTTCGAGGCGGGCATCTGCGGCGGCGTGCGCGCGTCGATATCGTTCGACGACGCTGTCGCTACGGGTGAATTCGGCGAGCATGTTCGGCCAGCGGGCGAGTTCGGCGAGTTGGAGATCCCATAAGAGAAAGCCGGCCATCGCTCCAAGGGAGGTCTGCGGCGTCTGCGGATCGATGCGATGTTGAAAATCCGCATGCCACCGCAGCAAGTCCGTCGACGGCATCGGCCGGGCGATGCCGTAGCCCTGCCCGCGATCCGCTCCGAGAATCGTCGCCGCTTCGATGGTTCCATAGTTTTCGAGCCCCTCGACGGTCACCGGGATGTCGAGCGCGTGCGCGAGCCGCGTGAGATGGAGGATGAATTCGAGCGCGCGTTGGGGGTGGCGTCGCGCTCCTCGCACCAACGCTTGATCGATTTTTACACCGTCGAATGGATAGCGATCGAGGCGAACGAGCGAACT
This sequence comes from bacterium, assembly GCA_021845615.1. Taxonomy (GTDB): domain Bacteria; phylum Vulcanimicrobiota; class Vulcanimicrobiia; order Vulcanimicrobiales; family Vulcanimicrobiaceae; genus JABEUX01. Next base: position 16,279 of record JAJZVP010000036.1, read on the forward strand.
GTGCGCCGAGCCGAGATCGTCCTGTTCGATCTCGATCCCATCGGCGCGCAATTGCGAGATCGCGCGTTCGTGCCGCGTGAGGTCGGCGGCGTCTTCGGGGGTTTCGAGCATTTCGAGTGTGAGCCGATTCGGCGCGAGCCCGTTCCCCGTAAGGATCGCGAACAAGACTTCGCGATAGCGGAGATCGGCGAGTGCGGGTGCCGGAATATTCACCGCAATATTCGTCCGTAGACCGGCGCGTTCCAGCATGACGCAGTCGCGGCACGCGATGCGAAGCACCGCTTCGAAGAGCTGGAGGAGATCGGATTCACCGAACGCCGGCAGGAAGCGATGCGCCGGAATCATCTCGCCGCGTTCGTCGATCAAACGCGCCAGCGCTTCGATTTTTACCAACCTTCCGTCGCGCAGATCGACGATCGGCTGATAGAGAACCGCGACGCTCTGCATGTCGAGGAGGCGACGATAGCCGTTGCTCTCGCTCATCGGAACGATCGGCGCACGGATGCGCCGCGCGACTTCACGCCCGAGGACGAGTTGAAGGTGAATCAGAAATTTCTCGATGCGGTTGCTGGCAAAAAATCCGGGATAGTGGCTGTAGAGCATGATCAGCGCGATCGTTCGCCCCGATTCGTCGAGGAGCGGAATCGCCGCGCCCGCGCGGAACCCCAATTCCCCGGAGATCGAACGCCACGGCGTACGGTCCTCGCCGGCCATCCAATCGTGCGCCACCACGATCTCGGCGCTGCGCCAGGCCCGCCCGCCGGGACCGCGCCCCGCGGCTCGGCTCGCATCGGTGTGAATCTTGGGGATGCACCCCTCCTCCATCGCTTGGTGATAGCGCCGTCCGAGACCGAAGGTCGCTTCGACCTGAAGTTCGCCGGAGGGATCGGAGCGGAGAAACATTCCGGCGAGCAAACCTTCGATGGTGCCCATCGCTTCGAAGGCTCCGCGAATGAGATCGGAGAGATTCGCCGCGCCATCGATGCCGCGATCGATCTGGGTGATCGTCGCCGTCAGGCTCCTGCCGACCGTTCCATAGCTCTCGGCCTGTTCGCGGATATCGAGCAAGACGCGCTGATGGAGCGTTCGTTCGGCGCGGGCCGAGCGTTCGATCGGCAGTGCGCCGAGTCGCTCGGCGATCTGTTCCTCGACGATTGCGTAGGTATGGGCGAGCCATTGCGGCCCGAGGCCGACGAATGCGTGCACCGCTCCCACGCGGCGGGCTTGCGCGCTATGCGTCGCTCCCTCGAGATTCGGGTCGACGAGCATCTCGAAATACTCCACGAGCTGATTCTTCAGGTGTGCGAACTCGTCGGCATTCAGACGACTGAGGATGTCGGCGACCGGCCCGCAGGAGTCGAGTTGCGCGAACGTTGTATCGACGATCTCCGCGAGGACGCGCCGGTCGAACAGGTCGATGCCGGAAAGGGATTCAACGGCCTCCGTGCCGTACGCCGCAGTTGGTCGTCCTACTGGAAAAATCGCTCGCCCCTCCTGAGTGCGTGCCCTCCCCCTGCTGCATGCTAGCACAGTAGGGGCAGGTTTCCCTCCGGGGCGTCGGCGTTTCGGCGGGGCTTCCACCGTGGGCGCGGAAGAAGCGCACGGCCGAGACGGAGAGATGGCAGAGCGGTTGAATGCGGCGGTCTTGAAAACCGCTGAACCCTCACGGGTTCCGTGGGTTCGAATCCCACTCTCTCCTCCAGGAATCGCGCCGGAGGCGGGCGCGGGGCAGCGGCCGAACGTCGGCGAAGCAGGCGTCTGTTAGGCACTCCTACGACCGAGGTACGCCGACCTGTCGGATTTCAGTATCGCAAGCAATCTTGCGGCAAACAACGCGAATTTCGAGCTCGCCGCTCAGCAGAGCAAGCTCGAGACGGCGGCGCGCGACCTTTCCTCGGGGCTGCGGATCAACAATGCCGCCGACGATCCGTCGGGGCTCGCGATCGCTACCGATCTGCAGACCCGGGTCGATGCCTTCAATCAGGCGGCAACCAACATTCACACCGCGCGGCAGGCGGCGATGGTCGCCGATGGAGCGCTCTCGACGACCACGCAGATCCTTTTGCGCATTCGCTCGCTCGCGGTCGAGGCGGCGAGCGCGATCGAGAGCCCGACCGACCGAGCGAACCTGCAGGCCGAGATCGATCAACTCGTGCTCGAAGTGAATCGCATCTCTCAAAATACGAATTTTAACGGTGTCCCGCTGCTCGACGGCAGTCACTCGGGTTTCGTGCCCGCACAGAGCGCCTCGCTCACCGTGACGGCAAACTCGATCCTCGCTACCGCCGGGCCGACCGGTACGCCGACGAGCGCGAGCGCTTTTCTCCTCGCCTGCGCGGTGGTGAATACGTTTCCGCCGTACCCGACGTTTACGGTCACGCTCGAACAGAACGCGCTCGCCTCGACGGCGCCCCAGACCGTGAAGGTGACGAGTTCGTCCTCCATCGTTCCGGGTATGGTCTTTACCTCCGGGAACGCGGTCGTTCGCGTGCTCGGCACCGATCCCGCCGCCGGAACGATGACGGCAACGTTTTCGCAAGCGCTCGCCTCGAATTCCATCGTCAACGCATTTATCAACGATACTACGGCTACTGCCGTCTCGGCCGGCGTCGCGGTGATGACGCTTTCGGGAACGGCTCAGCCGCTCTATGCGGGCGAAGTGTTACAGATCGACCCAACGAATTTTACCAATAACGATGTCGTCGTCGTGCAGAAGGTGCTCGGTCCCAATAGCTTCGTCGCCGATTTTTCGAAAGCGCATCCCGCCGGAGTGCAAGTCTATAACATTAATTACGAGGGCGTCGGCGCGCTCGGTCCGGGCTACGCGGTCTTCAATTTCGGCGCGGTTCCGGTCGACGCTCCGATCGATGGGACGCCCGCCTATATCGAAGAGACGGCGGGCTCATTCGGATCGGCGACGGGATTGACCGAAGTCGTCAACGAGGGCACGGTGGTTGCCTCGAC
>JAJZVP010000167.1 GCA_021845615.1 bacterium
GGCGAACACGATTCCATCATCCCGGCCGATAACGTGCGTTTCTTTCGCACGCTCCTCACCGTAGCCAACGATATTCGCGTCTATCAAACCGCCGGGCACGATTTTTTCGACGACCGCAGATCGGCGTACGCTCCCGCGGCCGCGAGCGACGCGTGGAAACGCACGCTCGAGTTCTTCAAAAACCTCCTGATCCCGAAACGCTGACGCCATGCCCGCCTCGCTCGTCCTTCTCGCCATCGTCGTCGCCGTCGCCGTAACGGCGGCGGTCACGTTCGCACTCGCGCGCAGGGGCGCCGGCGAAGTGCCCGATGCGGTCGCGCAATTCGCGCTGCTGCTCGAGCGCGCGAAAAACGATCTCGCCGCAACGCAACGCGAACTCGTCGAATCCTCGCGCGCCGAATTCCTCGCGCTCGCCGGGCAACGGCTGGAGACGACGCAGGCCGGTATCGCCGCAAAGCTCTCCGAACTCGTAGCCCCGGTCGGAGAGAAATTAACGCAGGTCGACGCGTTCGTTCGCGAACTCGAACAAGCGCGCCTTACCGCGTACGCCGCACTCCGCAAGGAAGTCGAACAACTCGCGAAAAGCGGCGGCGAATTGACCCTCGCGACGGCGACGCTCTCGGAGCGAACGACGAAGCTCGCTTCGGCGCTGCGCAACCCGCAGACGCGCGGGCGATGGGGCGAACTGCAGCTCCGTCGCGTCTGCGAATTGGCCGGGATGCTCGAACATTGCGACTTCGAAGAGCAGAAGCGTTTCGCCGGGATCGACAAGGCGCAGCAACCCGATCTCATCGTGAGGCTGCCGAACGATCGCTTCATTTGCGTCGACGCGAAAGTTCCGCTCGACGCCTATCTCGACGCGATCGACGTCACCGACGAAGCGGCGAAGGCGGCGCACTTCAAGCGCTACGGCGACGCGCTGAAATCGCGCATCAACGCGCTCGCGGCCGCGAAATATCAAACGATTCCCGGCAGCGTCGATTTCGTCGTCATGTTCATTCCGGGCGAGAATTTTCTCAGCGCCGCCTATTCCCAAGACGACGACATCATCGAATTCGCGGCGAAGAAAGCCGTCTACGTCGTCGGGCCGCTCACGTTCATGGCGCTGCTGCGATCCTACGGTATGGTCTGGCAGAGCCTCAAACAGGAACAGAACGTTCGCGAGATCGCCGCGCAGGGCCGAGTCGTCTTCGACCGCGTCCGCATCCTCTCCGAGCATTTAAACGATCTCGGCAAAAACCTCAACGCCTCGGTCTCGGCGTTCAACAAGGCCGTCGGATCGTACGAGTCGCGCTTGCTCCCGGGAAGCCGCGAGCTTGCGAAATTGGCGGCCAATCCCGAAGCCGCATCGCAAGGCGATATCGGCCGCGTCGAAGCGAGCGCCGGAACGATTACCGCGCTGAGCGCGCAGGAAGCGGCGATCGCCCTCCAACGCGAAATGGAGCGCGATCGAGTCGCGCTCCAGGATGGTTCGCTCGGATGATCGGGCTAGATCTTGTGGGTCGCTTCCCAACGTTTGAGCGCGGCGAGCGTGTTGGCGACGTGCTTGCCGGGCTGTAAGTTGGTGTAGGTGTAGATCACGCGCCCCTGCGGCGAGATCACGTACGACGTCCGGTTGGCGTACTGCGGAGCCGCCGTGAGGATGGCATCGTATTCTTTCATCACCGCTTGATTGGTATCCGCGGCGACGGCGAATTTGCTGCGACACGCGCTGACCGAAAATTTCTGCAACTTCGCGAGCGGATCGTGCGAGACGCCGATGACGGTCGCGTGGAGCGCTTTGTATTTTCCGATTGCGGCGGCGAAATCGTGCGCTTCGATCGTGCACCCCGGCGTGAACGCCGCCGGATAGAAATACAGCACGACGGGGCCCTTCTTCAACGCAGCGGCGAGCGAGAACGGAAACACCTTGCCGCCTTTGGTCGCCTGCAACGTGAACATCGGCGCTCTCGCACCGACGGGCAACGCGGCTCGAGCCGCCGGAGTGAGGATTCCCAGCAACAGCGCCCCGAGGGCGAGCGAACGAAACCATGTTGAACGCATAAGCACTACCTCCGTGCCGTGTAACGGTGCCCGCGGGCACGAGGTTGCACGGCACGGAGCGGAAAAGTCGGCGGCCGCTCGCTTAGAGCCCCATCCGCCGAGCGATGACGACGCGCTGAACCTCGTTGGTCCCCTCGCCGATCTCGTTGATCTTCTGGTCGCGGTACATCCGCGAGACGGGGTACTCGTCCATGAATCCGTACCCGCCGTGAATCTGCACCGCCTCGTTCACCACCCGCCGCGAGACTTCGCCGGCGTAGAGTTTTGCCAAGCTCGCCGTCTGGAGGAAGTCGCGTTTGTTATCTTTCTCCCACGCCGCCTTGAGCACCATGAGTTTGGAATGCTCGATCTCGCAGAGCATATCGACGAGCTTGAATTGAATCGCTTGGAACTTCGAAATCGTCTGCCCGAACGCGCGACGCTCCTTGGCGTACGCGAGCGCTTCGTCGTAGGCGCCCATCGCGAGCCCGACGCTCAACGCCGCGACCGAGATGCGGCCGCCGTCGAGAATCGTCAAAAACTGCTTGAGCCCTTCGCCGCGTTTGCCGAGAAGATTTTCTTCGGGAACGCTCGCATCGACGAACGAGAGCTCGCGCGTATCCGAGGCACGCCAGCCCATTTTGCGGTACTTCTTGCTCCGCGTGAAACCGGGGGTCGCTTGCGGCACGATGATATTCGAGATCTCCGAGCGACCGTCGGCTCGCTTGTCGGTGACGGCGGTAATCGTGGTACCGCCGGTGAGATCGGTCCCCGAGTTGGTGATGAAGGCCTTGGTGCCATTGATCCGCCAGTGCCCGTTCTCCAGCCGCGCGGTGGTGCGGCAATTGCCCGCATCGCTCCCCGCTTCGGGCTCGGTGAGCCCGAAGCCCCAGAGCATCTTGCCCTGAGCGAGCGGCACGAGATAGCGCTGCTTCTGCTCCTCGGTGCCGAAGAGATAGAACGGGGTCGCGCCCAGCGAAACGTGCGCCGCCATCGTGATCGCCGTCGAGGCGTCGGCGCGCGCGATCTCCATGATCGCCAGGGCGTAGCTCACGGTATCGGCACCCGCCCCACCGTACGCCTCGGGAAAGGGGAGCCCCAGGAAGCCGAGCTCCGCCATCTTGGCGACGAGGTCGTAGGGGAAGGCCTCCTCGCGGTCCATCTCCTCGGCACGCGGGCGTACCTCGTCGGTGGCGAACTCGCGGGCCAGGCGCGAAATAGCAATCTGCTCGTCGGTTAAATCGAAGTTCATGCCGGAGGTATAGGCTGCCGACGCCGGAAAACCCCTCTCCCAGCAATGATCTCGATTCGCAACGTCTCCCTAACCTATCCCAACGGGGTACGCGCACTCGACAACGTCACGCTCGAAATCGCGAAGGGGGACTTCCTCTTTTTGGTCGGGAGTTCGGGAACCGGCAAATCGAGTCTCTTGAAGCT
>JAJZVP010000037.1 GCA_021845615.1 bacterium
ACGTCTGCCCGCTTTCGAGGCGGGTGCCTTCAACCGCTCGACCACCTCTCCACGTTGCGACGCGGGTGCGACGCCCGTACTACCGCGGCGCTTCGCGATTCCCTTCCCGACGCGCGCGAAAAAATGCGACGAGTTGCTCGGAGCACTCCGCTTCGAGGATCCCAGCACGCACCTCCGGACGGTGATTCGTCTTCGGCGAGCGCAGGATCTCGAAGGCTCCGCCGTCGGCCCCTCCCTTGGGATCGGCGGCGCCGTAGACGACGCGGCCGACGCGCGCGGCGATCAGCGCCCCCGCGCACATCACGCAGGGTTCCTTGGTGACGTAGAGCGTCGCATCGGTCAACCGCCAACGCCCGAGCCGACGCGAGGCTTCGGCGATAGCGAGCATCTCGGCGTGGGCGGTGGCGTCGTGCTGCGATTCCTTGCGATTCCAGTTCTCGACTACGATATCGCCGACGCAAAGAACCGCGCCGATCGGCACGTCTCCTTCATCTTCGGCGCGCGCGGCGAGCTCCATCGCGCGGCGCATATACTCGCTATCGGTCACGGAGATTCTCGCGCCCGGAGGGATTCGAACCCCCGGCCTCTGCCTTCGGAGGGCAGCGCTCTATCCAGCTGAGCTACGGGCGCAGGTTGCGTCGCGACTATCCGGGCTCCGGCGGAACGCCGGGGCTGGGAATATGTTTGAAAAGGTCGAGTTTATGGTCGACGAGACCGCGGTAGAATTTGCGGACGCAATCGGGGTGACCGAAGAAGTACGTGCGCGCATAGGCAAGATCGTCCCCCGAGCTGTCGGGGACGTAGTGCGAGAGTTCGATCTCTTCCATCTGCGACCGGTCGACCGGATGCGGGCAAAAGTCGCAAGGAATCGTGGACATCGCTTAGCTCCCTTTCATACGAAGGCGCGGCCGCAGCTAGGGCGGCCGCTCCCCGTTTTCCTGACTCGGGGGTGATTTGAACACCCGACCAAGGGCTTATGAGTCCCCTGCTCTACCGCTGAGCTACCGAGCCGTGGCCGGACCATAGACGTGGAGATACGACACCGTACTCTACCAGCCCCCCGCCCGAGGTTCAAGAGCCAAAGACTAAGAAGCAGGGCGAAATGCTAAAAATTCGCCTCCTCGCCGGTACCGCAGTTCTCGCCGTACTCGCGTTCCTTCTTCCCACCGCTACTCAGGCAAGCGAAAGCTCGTCGATTCTGGCGAAGCACTTCGCCTATGTTGGTTGGAGCGGCGCCCAACCCGCATTTCACACGCTCGTGAACGCCATAAAAATTACCAACAAAAACGGGCGACTCCGCTTCGCCGGGCAGATCCGCCGCCTCGGGCTCGCCTACCGCGAAGATCTGCGCTCCGTCCACACCGGGCAAGAGAGTTCGACTGGATTTACCGGCAACGTCGCCTGGAAATCGGACTCGAACGGTTTTACGACGCCGATTCTCGGGAACTCCGCGCGGCTTTCGATCGATCGCGACATCATCTTCGAGGAAGCGTATTCCGGGCTTCCCGCTTCGCGTCGCCCCTCGCAAAAAATTGCGGGGGTGCGCTACCCGGTCGTCAGAATCACGCCGAAATTTCTCCCGCCCTTCGATCTCGTATTCGATCCGGCAACCGGAGCCCTGATACGGGCCACCATCGCTCCCGATACGCGCCACACCGAGGTCTTGCAGATCGACGGATACAGCGACGTCCTCCCCGGGAAACGCGTCATTTCGGCGTTTCACGTTCGCGGCTCGAATTATCGCTACGTGTATTCGGAATTTCAACCGAACGCGCCCCTCCCGGTCGAGCAGGTCGAACCGCCGGCGCAGACCGCAACCTGGGATTACGCCAATCCCAAACCCTTTCCGATCCAACTCACCCAATATCGCATTCTCGTGAAGGCGACGGTCGACGGCGTACCCGGAACGTTCATTCTCGATTCCGGAGCGGCCGGGATATTTTTCTCCCGGAGCTTCGCGGCGAAGGCGAAACTCGCGTCGATCGGACACGGTGAAGCGGTCGGCGTCGCCGGATCCTCGCGCATCGATTTGGTGAAGGTCCAGACGCTCCAGATCGGTGGAAATACGCTCTCCAACGTCGACGCGAGTGCGGTCGGTGAGAAAGGTCTCGGGGCCGACGGCCTCATCGGTTTTCCGCTCCTCGCCGACACCATAACGACGGTGAATTTTGCGAACCAGACGATGCAAATTCAGGACCCGTCGACCGTCCATACCGGGAAACTCTCCGGCATTCACGCCATCGTCGCTCTCAACGAAGGCACTCCGAAGGTGCCGATGAAGATCGACGGACGCATTCACGTCAGCGGCTATCTCGATACGGGCGATCCCTACCTCGTGTTGATTCCGAAATCGTTGGTCTTTAAGGGGCATCTCACCATGCTCGTCGATAACACGCTGGCGGGATACTTCCGCTCGCACGTCGCGGTCGCGGGCGTCGACGGACGTTATCAGATCGGCGACTGCGGACGCATCGATTCGATCGCCCTCGGAAAAATCGTCTACCAGGATCCGAAAACCTGCGAGACGACATCGTTTATCGGATACCACGCTCTGGTCGGACTCGATTTTCTGCGTCAATTCAAGCGCATTATTTTCGATTATCCGAAGAGCCGGATGATCTTCGTACCGAAGGTCTGATCGCATAAAGAACGGCGGCGAACGTTTTCACGCTCGCCGCCGTCGGTGATCTGCGGTCGGAGGGACTCGAACCCCCAACCTACAAGTTCGTAGCCTGTTGCTCTATCCAATTGAGCTACGACCGCACATCGTCGTTGAGACGACCGCCCGTGATACGGGGCCGGCCGTTCGCATCCCTGCTCTGCATGCAGAGTACGGATTCGGAGAGAGAGGGATTCGAACCCTCGATACGACTTGACATCGTATAACGGTTTAGCAAACCGCCGCCTTCAGCCGCTCGGCCATCTCTCCATCGCGGCGCCGCAGACTATACCACGGGAGCGCGCGGCTCACCTATCGATTTTGCAGAAACTCACTCGCGCGGCGCGCTCGGTTCGACAAATGGCGGTTCCTCGACGAACTCCGCTTCGATCGGCGGGGGCGCGGCCGCGTCGGGCGCTGGGGCGGGAGCGGGGCGGCGAGGACGCAGCGCGTAGAGTAGCGCGTCGACGCCGACCGGGCGACCGAGCGGTAAGAGCAGGCAGAGCGAGCTGAGGACGATCGAGAAGCCGTCGATCCCCGTCCAGTCGGCGAGCGAGGTCATGCCCCCCTTCGAGGCGAGATAGTTCAACCCGAGCACGATCCCGACGCCTCCCGCGAACCGCGTGAAGAAGCCGAGCAGTAATGCGGAGCCGACGAGCACCTCCCCGGAGCGCACGAGCTCGGCGAAGATGCGCTCGTGCGGGATCACGAACGTGACGAGAAAGTCGTGGTAGGCACCGGAGGTGTGCCCCACCGCCTGGGCGAGATAGGTCGCCATCAGGCCGGTCGGCGGCATAAAATTCTCCGGATGGGTGAATTTTTCGATACCGTACGCGAGCCAGAAGAGCCCGGCGTAAAGCCGCAGGGCGGTGAGGACCAGCGCGTACTGTCGATTACCCGGAAGCACCGCGGCGCTCGCTACTCGTGCACGCTCTCTTCGCCTTCGTCGGATTCTTCGGCGAATAGCAGAAACTCATCGAGGATCTCCTGCGCGAGCTCGTCGTCCTCGAGCAGGTTCCCGACGCTGTCGGTGACGATGAACTCCGCCTCTTCGTCACCCTCGCCGTCATCGCCGCCGTGGACGAGCACGGCATAGCTCTCTCCGCTCTCCTCGTCGGCGATCGTCCCGACGACCTCGAACTCCAGCGATCGCCCGTCGTCGGTCTCGATCGTCAATAGTTCTTTGAGTTCGAGCGGTTTGCTCGGGGCGGGGCCGTTTCGGTCGGACATAACCTCTCCTATCGTTCGTAGCGGGCGATGTTCGCCGTCTGCTCGGCGAGCGTTGCAGCGAAGACGTGGCTGCCGTCCCCCTTCGCGACGTAGTACAGAAAATCAGTCTTTGCGGGGTGAAAAGCGGCCTCGATGGACGCGCGCCCGGGGTTCGCGATCGGCCCCGGCGGTAGCCCCGCATGCAGGTAGGTATTGTACGGCGACTTGACGCGAAGGTCGGCATAGGTGAGCGTGCTGCGGTGGTGCGGCAGCGCGTATTCCACCGTCGCGTCGATCTGTAACGGCATCCCCAGGCGCAGGCGATTGTAGATGACGCTGGCGATCAACGGGCGGTCGCGGTCGATTTTCGCCTCGCGTTCGATCATGGAGGCAATCGTGATCGCTCCGACGAGCGAGACGTGTAACGCGCGCGCGCGTCGACGAGCGTGCGCCGGAAGTTCTTGCCGAAAGCGCGCGAGCATCTGCGCTTCGATCTGCGCTGGCGTCGCGCCGATCGGGACGAAATAGGTATCGGGGAAGAGAAAGCCTTCGAGCCCGACGATACGTTCGCCGTCGATGGACGCAGAATCGTGTTTGAACGCGCGTTCCAAGGCGCGCGCGTCGCCGAGACCTTCGCTCGCCAATCGACGAGCGATCTGACGATCGGTAAATCCCTCGGGAATCGTGACGCGGACCGAATTACGCCCCCCGGCGAGCAATCGATCGAGCAGCTCGACGGTGCTCGAATGTGCCTGGAAGCGATAGCGCCCGGCCTCTATTTTCGCACTCGCACCGCGCAGCCGCGCGAGGAGGCGCAGCAACCAGGGATGCCGGGTGATGCCTTCGGATTCGAGCGAGCCGACGATCCGGTCGAAATCGCTGCCGGGAGCGACGAGCAGCACGCTCGTTCGGGCCGGAAGCGCCCGATCCCAGAGGAACCCGTAGGCGGCATCGGCGATGATGCATGAGAGCGCGATCGCTACGAGCGCGAAGAGGACGGTGCGGAGGCGCATGCTACGAAGAACGTTCCCGCTCGCGCCGCCGTCGCGCTTGATAGCTCTCGAGGATGAGGACGGCGGCGAACGCATCGACGCTGCGCTTGCGACGCTCGCGCGAGAGATCGGCGGCGAGCAACGCCTTGTTTGCCTGCGCGCTCGTCATGCGCTCGTCGACGCGATGGATCGGAATCGAGATCGCGCGCTGCAATTGCTCGACGAAAGCGTCGATCTTCTCGGCGGCGAGCTTGCGCGTTCCGTCGAGCGCGAGCGGGTCGCCGACGACGAGATCGCGGATGCCGTGCTCCTCCACCAGGGCGCGAATCCGCGCGATGTCGGCACGCAGGTTGCTCCGCTCGATCGTCGGTAACGGAAAGGCGAACGTCTCCGACGGGTCGCCGAGCGCGACGCCGATGCGCTTGCTGCCGACGTCGAGTGCGAGCGTGCTCATACCGGTCCGTAGGCGTAGCCGGGGAGCGCACTCACGCGCAACGGCCGCCCACAGTAGTGGGCGATCAATGCCTCGATCGCCGCGGCGGCGTGCGGGCGCGCCTCCACGGCGGCACCGGCCCCACGTTCGCGCCCGAGCGCGGCGAAATTCGCGCGGTCCTCGGGATCGAGGGAGATCTCCTCGCGGTGCGGTCGCCGACATTTCGCATCGAGGATTCCGCCCTCACTCGCGTCGAGCCAACTCCGCTCGTCGAGGGCGTCGGCGCAGAGACAACAGCGGTCCGCAGGCGGCATCGAGCCGAGCAGATCGAGCAAACGCAAAGAAAAACGCGGTACGTAGCGATGGGGTCGATCGCTTTTGGCGATCGCTTCGAGCGTCGAATCGAGGAGTTCGAAGATCTCGGGAACCGGTTCTCCCGGCTCGCATAAGACGTCGACGCGCTCCAACGCCAACGAGGCGACCGCGAAGCGTTCGGGTTCGACGAGTGCAGACCACCGATGGGAGCGCTCTTCGACCGAGACGATGACGTCGAGCGATCGGCCGCGATGCAGCATCAACTCCACTCTTCCGCCGATCTCTAAACGCCCGCCGATGCGACTCTTCGGGCGGCGCACGCCCTTCGCAACCGCATCGAGCTTTCCGCATTCGAGCGCGAGCAAGCGGACGATACGATCGGCCTCTCCGAGCGGGCGCGTGCCGAGGACGACCGCCTGCGCGCGATAGCTGCGCTCCTCACCGCTCACGGCAACGATTCGGCGTCGAACGCATCGGGCAAGAGCTCGCGCAGCGCCCGCGTCGTCGGTTCCCCGCCACGCAGCATAACGACCTCGATATCGAGTCCGAATTCGGAGAGAAATTGTCGACAGGCGCCGCAGGGCGTGAGGTCGAGTTCTTTCGGCCCGACCACCGCAATCGCGAGATAGCGTCTCGCTCCGCGGGCAACCGCTCGGACGACGGCGGAGCGTTCGGCACAGATCGAGAGCCCGTAGCTCGCGTTCTCGACATTCCCTCCGGTAACGATCTCGCCGGAATCGAGCAATAACGCGGCACCGACGGGGAATGCCGAGTACGGAGCGTAGGCGTGCTCGCGCGCCTGCGCCGCGCGCGCGACGAGTTCGGCGACGCGCTCAGACGAGAGCATCGTCGGTTCGCTCCGATTCGGTTCTCCCGTTGTAAAACACGCGGACCGCGAGGATGCGACGGCGGCGGAGCCGATCGACCCGCAAGCGCGTCTCGGCATCGGCGACGACTTCTTCGCCCTCACCGGGCAGTCGGCCGAAGAGGCCGACGGTGTAGCCACCGATCGTCTCGAATTCTTCGGTCGGAAGATCGATACCGAGTTTTGCGTTGACGTCTTCGATATTCGTCGCCGCCTCGACGACCGCTTCGCCGACGCCGACGACGTGAATCGGTTCCTGTTCGTCCTCATCGTGTTCGTCGCGAATCTCGCCGACGATCTCTTCGAGCAAATCTTCCATCGTTACGATTCCCGCGGTACCGCCGTATTCGTCGACGACGATCGACATCGAAAATTTATCGCGCTGCATCTCGCGTAGGAGTTCGGCGATTTTTTTCGTCTCGGGAACGTGAATCGCCGGACGCATGAACGCGCGCAGCGATTGTTGGGCGAGCGTGCCGTTCGCCAACGCCACCAAGAGTTCCCGGTCGTGGACGACGCCAACGATATCGTCGCGCGATTCTTCGAAGACCGGCAGTTTGGAGTACCCCTCGGCGATGACGACATCGAGCGCGCGACGCGCCGAATCCTCGACCGAGATCGCGATCATCGACGGGCGAGGCGTCATCACCTCGCGCACGATCGTATCGCCGAATTCGATCACCGAATGAATCATCTCGCGCTCTTCTTCTTCGATGACGCGTTGCTCGGCGCCGACATCGACGAGCGTACGAATGTCCTCCTCGGTCACGAAGAGCGAGGTGCGACGATCGACCCCAAACGGACGGAGCAAAAACACGGTTACCCAAAGCATCAACCGCACGAACGGCGAGAGCAGCCACGCGACGGCGCGCATCGGCATCGCCAGCCGCACCGCCCAACGCTCGCTATCGGCGACCGCGATCGTTTTGGGAATGATCTCGCCGAAGAGCAAGACCAGCAGCGCCATCACCAGCGTCGCGACGAGCGCCGCCTGCGGAATGCCGAGCTCGATCGCCAGCCAGGTCGCGAGCGATTCCGCGCCGAGCAAGACGAGGGTGTTGGCGACCAAGACGGTGGTCAGAAAACGCTGGCGGTCTTCGACGAGGAGCAGAACGTCGCGAGCGCGCGGTAAGCCCTTCTCCTGCATCGAGAGCGCCCGGAGGCGGGAAATAGAGATCAGCGCCCCCTCCGACGCGGCAAAAAATGCGGCGAGAAGCACCAGCACGGCGATTGCTACAAACCAGAGCCAATCGTTCTGGACGTCGAGCATCATCGCGCGCTACGACTTCGTGAGGAAGGGTCGTTCAAAGCGCGCCCATTATAGCACGAGATGTCCATGCACGGCGCCTCCGAATAGGAGCGTGACCGCGGTGCCCAGCAGCGCCCCGCGCAGCACCTCGGGCCACGTGTGTATGCCGCCCTCGACGCGCGATTGAGCGACCATCGCTGCGACGAGATAGGCCAAGACGATGGGCACCGGACGGCGCACCAGCAGCGCGAGGAGCGTCGCCGCGGCGAAGGCGAGCGATGCGTGCCCCGAGAGATAACCACCGTGGAGCAACGAGCCGCCGGCGGGGGCGAGCGCCTTACCGAAAATGGTGAGGATCGCGACCACGGCGAGCACCGCGACGACGATATCGACCGGAAGCCGGAACGCTGGAAGGAAGATCAGCGCGCCGACGACGAGCGCGGCGAGCGCGACGACGAAGACCGCCGCCGCCGCGGCATCTTTCGCGCTCTTCGCCAGTGGGTGGTGCGTCGCGGTGAGTAGATCGACGACCGACTCGATCGCGGTATTCATTAATTCCATCGCGATGACGACGCCGACGAGCACGACCACCGCAATCGTTTCCGAGCGACGGAGGTGTGTGAAGAGCGTGGCCGTCAATACGGCGACGGCGACCAAAAGATGAATGCGAAGGTTCGGTTGCGTCCGCGCCGCGTAGACGATCCCTTCGACCGCGTGCCCGAACGAGCGCGCGATGCGGCGGAACGGATGCGGCGCGTTTCGATCGCTCATGGGTCGTACGGCCACGGCATGCCGATCGCGGCGGCGAGGCGGCGTTCTTCGGCGATCATCGCGTCGCGTTCGTCGTCTTCCTCGTGATCGTGCCCGAGAACGTGCAACAACCCGTGAATGAGAAGGCGCTCCACCTCTCGCTGCAACGGCGCGTCGTAGCGCGCGGCCTGCCGCAGTGCGGTCGGCACGCTGATGACGACATCGCCGAGCAACTCCTCGCCGGGCATCGTCGGATCGGGATCGAGAGGAAAGCTCAAGACGTCGGTCGGTCGATCTTTTCCGCGATGTTCGGCGTTGATCCGCGCGATCTCCTCATCTCCTACGAAACTTATCGAGAGCGAGGCATCGCCTCGCCCGACCGCGGCAAGCAACTGCGTCGCGACGCGCTTGACCGCGCGGGCGTCGACGCCGCTCTTGCGTACGGTATTGCGATAGTGAATCATTGCGGCATTTCGTAGGCGCGAATGATTCGTGCGACGAGCGGGCGACGCACGACGTCGGATGCGTCGAGGTCGACCACCGCCACCTCTTCGACACCTTGGAGGCGACGGGCGGCGTCGCGGAGACCGCTGCGCGCGCCCGAGGGCAGATCGACCTGCGTCGCATCACCGACGACGACCATCTGCGAGCCCGCGCCGATTCGAGTGAGGAGCATCTTCAATTGTTCGGGGCCGGCGTTTTGCGCTTCGTCGACGATGACGAACGCATTCGCTAACGTTCGCCCGCGCATGTAGGCGATCGGCGCCACCTCGATCGTACCGCGCTCGATATATTTCGCAGCCACGCTGTCGTCGAGTAGTTCGTCGATCGCGTCGTACAACGGGCGCAAGTAGGGATCGATCTTCTCTTTCAGGTCGCCGGGCAAAAAACCGAGCCGTTCTCCGGCTTCGACTGCAGGGCGGGTCAGGACGATGCGCGAGACGTTGCGATCGCGAAGCGCGCGTAACGCCATCGCGATCGCGAGAAAAGTTTTGCCGGTGCCGGCCGGGCCGATTGCGATCGTCAGCGCGTGCCGTTCGATCGCCTCCACAAAGGCGCGTTGCCCCGCGGTCCTCGCGCGAATCTCGCGCCCCCGCTTGCTACGCAGCAAGGTCGCCGGGAGCGTCGCCGCTATCGCAGCCGGATGCTCGGCATCGGCGACCGCGAGCGCGACGTCATCGGGGGTCATTTGCTCCCCGCGCAGCGCGGAGACCAGAAGGGCGCGCACCGCCGACTCGGCACGTTCGGTCTTCCCCGCGGCACCTGCGAGGACCAAAGATTCGCCGTCGACGAAGCAGCGGACGCCGCACCGTTCTTCGATCGCCGCCAGGTTTGCATCGAACGCTCCAAAGAGCCGCACCCGTTCGCCGAGCGAATCGAGGGCGATAGTACGACGGTCGAGGTTATTCAGAACGTGGGGTCACTCCAGCACTTCCCTACCACGTTGGAGGGCCGCTCTCCCGCATGGCGAGCGGCGGCGCGAGCAATTCGGCGACGACGACCCCGCGCGCCCAGTCGTTGCGTCCGCGGAGGGGCGGGGCGCCCGAGGTGGGACGCTGGGCTGGCGCGAGCTCGCCGAAGGATTCCATCGCCGGCATCGCTGGCATCGCCGGCATCGTCGGCGTCGTCGGCATCATCGGCATCATCGGCATCGCCGCGGCGGGCTCCGGGGAAGGCGGAGCGACCGAAGCGGCGAGTTGCATGCGATACGCCGCATCCGCCAGCGCCTGCGCCCCAATCGTGACCGCGCGAGGGCTCTTCGGCGGTGCGGCCGCTGGGGGCGCGGTCGTTGCCGCCCTCGGTGGCCGTTCGAGTCGCGCTGAGGCCGGGCTTTGCGACCGGCTCGCCGCTTTGCGCACGCTCGACACCACGCCGCCGATCACGACGAGCACCCAGAGGATCGAGCCGAAATCGCGCCAGTGCACGCGTTACTTTTGCGGCGGTGCCGGAGGCGCGCTGTTTTGGTCGCCGGTCGATCCGCCGATCGAACCGCGCATCTCGGTGTCGGCCTGAATATTCTTGAGGCGGTAGTAATCCATCACCCCGAGGTTTCCGCTCTTGAACGCCGCGGCGATCGCGGCCGGAATCGAGGCCTCCGCCTCGACGACGCGGGCGCGCATCGCCTGCGTCTCGGCCTTCTGTTCCTGCTCGGAGGCCATCGCGGCGTATTGCCGCTCGGCGGCCTTCGCTTGGGCGATCCGGCGATCGGCCTCGGCCTGGCTCGTCTGCAGTTCGGCGCCGATGTTCTTGCCGACGTCGACGTCGGCGATATCGATCGAGACGATCTCGAACGCGGTACCCGCATCGAGCCCTTTGCTCAAAACGGCCTTACTGATACGGTCGGGATATTCGAGCACTTCTTTGTGATCGACCGCGGCGCCGACGGCGGCGACGACGCCCTCACCGACGCGCGCGATGATCGTCGGCTCGCCCGCACCGCCGACGTAACGGTCGAGATTGCTGCGAACCGTCACGCGCGCTTTCACGTTGAGCTGAATGCCGTTCTGCGCGACGCCCTGAAAGGTCGGCGTCTCGATGACTTTCGGATTGACCGACATTTGGAGCGCTTCGACGACGTTGCGCCCCGCGAGATCGATCGCCGCGGCGCGTTGCCATTCTAAGGGAATCTGCGCGCGCTGCGCGGCGATCATCGCGAGCGTGACGTTTTCGACGTTACCGCCGGCGAGATAGTGCGATTGCATTTGATCGACGTAGAGATCGAGCCCCGCCTTACGCGCGCGGACGTAGTTGGTAACGATAACGCCCGGCGGTATGCCGATTAGCCGCATGCGCACGAGCGAAATGATCCCTAACGGTACGCCCGCGGCGATCGTGCGAATCCAGAGTCCCAACGGAAAATAATAGAGAAAGACAAAAAATACGATTATCGCGACGAAGATAAAGACCGCTGCGCTCACCGCAATCATGAAGTGATCCTTTCAAGTGGGAAGGGAAGAGGTTCGACGAAGATGCGCGAGCCTTCGACGCGAACGACGCGGATCGGCGTCCCGGAGGCGATAAACTCGCCCTCGGTCAACACGTCGATCCGTTCGCCGTCGATCACCGCATGCCCGGCCGGGCGGAGATAGGTCACGGCCATGCCGCTCTTTCCCATCAGATCGAAACGATTGGGGGCGGTGACGAACTCGGGTCCCTGAACCGCCGCAAGGGCGAGCCGCGAGCTCCACGCGTTCTCGGGGTAGGCGCGGATCGCCATCGAAAAGCCGACCGTCGCCAGCACGATCGCCGTTGCGAGCGCTTCGACCCCCGCGACGAGATACGGCGTGCCGAACGAGAAGAGCAGCGCCCCGAGGAGCACGAGCGCGCCGAGCGCGCCGGGTAGCGTGTGCCCGGGTACGACGTGCAACTCCCAGAGAATACCGAGAATGCCGACGACGGCAACCAGGACGATCGCCCAATCGGCGAGCCCCGCATAGAGTTGCACGCTAAAATAGAGCGCGAGCGCGGCGATGCCGACGAAGCCCGCGACGCCGTGCAGCGTCTGCATCTCCAGCAACAACCCGAGGAGCCCGAGACCGATCAACAGCCCGGCGACGAGCGGCTCGCTGACGAATCGCGCGATGCGCTCGGCGAGCGTCATCCGGACCCAGACGACGGGCGCATTCCCGAGCCCGGCGGCAACGAGCGCGGCCTGCAGCGTCGGGGCAACGCCCGAGGCGAGATGGGCCTGGAGCGCTGCGGTGCTATCGAGGACCAGCATCCCGCTGCTGCTTCCCGCCGCGGGGGTCGCGATCGTGGCCTCGGGGGCGAGGACGACGCGCCGCGCCGCGAGCGCCACGAGGGCGGCCGCCGAGAGGGCGCGCCCGGAGACGTAGGCCATCGTGGGGACGGGTGCGCTACGAAGCGCGCTCCGGATCGGAGCGAGCGCGTCGTCGAGCCCGCCGGCGCTATCGACGTCGAGAACGAGCGCTTGAGCTCGATCGGTGCGGGCGAGGTCGAGCGCTCGGAAAACCAGGTGCTCCATCCCGCGATCGATCGAGCCGGTGATCGGAACGACCACGACGGGCGCGCTCGAAGCGGCCGCTCGCGCCGACCCAAAGGCGGCGAGGGCAACGAGCGTTCCGGCGAGGGCTATTCGGAGACGAAGACTCCACATGGCGGTATCTACCCGCCGACGCGACGGAAGTTACGCGCTTTTATCGAGCGAGTGCTTCGGTGACGACCTCGCGGACGAGATTGCCGTCGGCGAGTCCTTTAAGCTGCGGCATAACCACCTTCATGACCGCGCCCTGATTGCGTTCGCCCTCGGGGATCGCGGCGATCACCGCCGTTACGATTGCGAGGACCTCGTCGCGCGATTTCTGCGCGGGGAGATAGGCCACGAGGATCGCGCGCTCGGCATCCTCTTTCGCGGCGAGCTCTTCGCGACCGGCTTTGCGGAACTCGTTCGCGGCGTCGATCCGTTGCTTGACCTGACGACCGATAACCTCGAGCTCCTGGCTCTCGGTCAGATCGACCCCGGCCTCGCTCCGCTTGTAGGTAAAGCCGGAGAGAGCCGCACGTAACGTGTCGACTCTCAACTGTTCGCGAGCCTTCATCGCCGTCTTGAGATCTTCGGCGATGCGGTCTTTCATAGCGGCCATTGAAGACTAGGTCCGACGCTTGCGCGCGGCGGCCGATTTCTTCTTCTTACGGACGCTCGGCTTTTCGTAGTGTTCGTGCTTGCGCGCTTCGGCGAGAATGCCCGCTTTTTGCGTGGCTTTCTTGAAACGGCGCAGCGCGCTCTCGATGGTTTCACCGGCTGAGACACGTACTTCCATTGCTAATTCGACCCCCTTTCGCGCTCGTGCGGACATACGAAAGCCCGCCCGGCTAGAATCAACTGCGACCTTAGCACGGTATGGGGCGTGCGTCAAATGCCTTCGGTCGCCGGCGAGCCTACGGAATGAGATCCCAGCGCGTGATCCGCGCGGCGCCGGGCGCGCGAACGCAGGTGGTGAACGCGGCGTCGCTCGCCGCCCCCGCCGTCGCCGCGGTCGACATCGAGACCTCGATACGGCGCTCGCCGCCGCGCAACCCGTCGATCAGCAAGGTCATGGGTTTCAAGGCGGCGACCCGCGTCGAGAGCGCGAAACGCCGCGCTCCGTCGACGGCGACGATCACGAAACCGCTCCAGTCCTTCCGCCCCTTCGGCGCGGCGATCATAAAGCGCACCCAGAGGCGCCGCCGTTGCAGCGTCGCGCGGACCGGAATCAACGAAAGCGCATTTCGATGGACGTAAAAAGCATTCTCGCAGCGCGCGTTCGCCCGCAACGGCGCGAGCGCCGCTAGCGCCGAAAGCAGCAGCGCCGCCGTTAGCCGGGAGGCCATCGCATCGCTCGGCCTCCGAGCACGTGCACGTGCAGATGCTCGACGGTCTGTCCGCCGTCGGCTCCGGTGTTCACGACGAACCGATAGCCGTTCTCGCAGCCTTCGCCGATCTCGGCGGCGAGCGCGAAGATCGCGTCGAGCCCGCCCGGGCGTTCGCGTCGGTAGGTGGCGAGATTCGGCGCGTGGCTCCGCGGCAGAACGAGCGCGTGGGTCGGCGCCATGGGGTTGAGATCGGCGATGGCGATCGCTTCATCGTTCTCGCCGAGGATCGTCGCGGGAATCTCGCCGGCGACGATCTTGCAGAAAATACAATTCATGGGCGAACGATAAAACTCCACGAGCGAGTGGCGATATTTCCCGCAAAATCGGCGACGCGAACCGTCACGCGAACGACGCCCCGATAATCGATCTCGGGAATGAAGTGAATGAAGCGCGCGCTCCGGATCGTCTCGGAGGTCACGTCGTGTCCGTCGACGATCAACGTCGCGCTCCGCGGATCGACGCCGACGGCGTCGGGAAGAAAGGTCGCGTAGATCGCCGGAGTGCGGCTGCTCACGACGCTCCCCGGAAGCGGCCCGACGCGCCCGATTCCGGGCGGCACCGAGGACGCGCTGACCGGCGTTGCGGCGCGCGCGACCGATCGCTGCGAACCGACCATCAACGTGACGACGACCGGCGAGCTCGCGATGCTTACCGCGTCGCCGATGCGCAGGGAGCCGCCGTAGAAGCCCGGGCGCTCTTCGCGCATGCCGACATCGCGCACCAGGCCGCCGATATCGAAACTCGCGAGTCCCCCCGGCGTGCCGTGCATCGTGACGCGAAGCACCTGCCCGGCGCGCAGCGGCGTCGATGGGTCGACGGCGATCGAGGAGATGCCGCCGCTCGGCGCGACGGGATCCCGACGATTGCCGAGCACGACCTGAAGGATCTCGTTGCTCTCGACGTTGTAGCGGATCGTCGCTCGGTCGCCAGGGCGCACGTCGGCGAGCGTTGCGGGGGCTCCGTTGAGCAACCACTGCGTCGTACGGTCGGGAACGATCACATGCCCGTCTTCGAGCACGAACTCGCCGCCCGCGACGGCGGCGACGCGCCCGGTGCGAACGCCGAAATCATCGTGAATCGCACGCCCGCGTCCCTTTTTCCCGACGTCGATGCGAACGAAATCTCCCGGCAAGAGATCGGCGAGCACGCCCGGACGAACGACGTTGGTCGCGACGTCGTGAAGATCGACGCGCACGTCGTCGTGCAACGCGATGGTGTGCGCGGTGCCGTCGAATAGCACGGTGATCGTTTTCGGGCTCGAAAGCGTATCGAGTTCGCTCACGCTTCCCTCGCGTACGCCGCCGCTCGCTGAGAGCACGAAACCACTCCCGGTCTGTCCGATCGTCGAACCCGAGATCGAAATGGTGCGCGCTTTCGCGTCGTACGCCGCCTGCGCGCCCAACACCGCGCCGACGAAACGCAGTGGAACGTAGGTGGTGAAATTGCGTACCAGCGGCGGAGCGCCGAATCCGACGGGCGAGCCGTCGAGCATCGCGGTGCTCCGCCCGAGTTGTAAGCGCACTCGGTGCGCTCCGAAGCGCGCGCGCAGCACGCCGTGGCGGATACGAAACGGAATCCCCAAGGCGTCGAGCGTGCGTTGGAGCGGAACGTAGACCCGGCCACCGACGAGAATCGGCGGAGGTTGCACGAGTACGCGCACGCCATCAACCACGAGCGTCGGCGGGGCCGGGCTCGGCGACGGGAACGGCGAAGCACTCGCGCCCAGGAACGCAAGGAGTATCGCAACGGAGAGCAACGGTCGGCTACGCATCGTTATCGTTCGATGACTTCGGCATAGACCGCCGCAATCCGGCGTGCGAAGCGATCCCAGGTGAGTTCCCGCGCCGCGCGGCGCCCGAGCGCGACGCGCTCCGCCCACGCCGAGGGCTCGCTCGCGAGGCTCTCGATCGCGCGCGTCACGGCGGCGACATCGCGTGGAGCGAAGACGAGCGCCGCCTCCGCGAGCGGGGCGGGAACCGCATCGCGACAGGCGATCACCGGCGTCCCGATCGCCATCGCCTCGAGCATCGTGAGCCCAAAACCCTCCCAGAGCGCGGGATGCACCAACGCGCTCGCCGCGGCGTAGCTCCGGCGCAGCGCGAGCTCGTCGATATCGCCGAGCGCTATCAATCGCCGGCCGAAGCGTTCGTAGCGCGCGTGGAGCTCCCCGAAATCGTCCTCGCCGGTCACGACCAGATCGTAGCGCTCGCGCTCCGGCAGTGCCGCCCACGCCGCGAGGAGCGTCGGCAGATCCTTGTGCTCGCGATGATTGCCAGCGTAAAAAAGATAGGGCCGCTCGGGGGCGGCGGCATCGACCGGCTCGAGATAGGCGGGTTCGATCCCGAGCGGGACCACGCGAACCCAACGCGGATCGACCCCGAGGTACCGTTCGCAGTCCTCGATGCTGCGCTCGTCGCCGACGATGACGCGCCGCGCGCGGCGCGCCGCCGGCGCGACGACGGTTCGGTAATACCAGGCGACCTTCGCTTCGTAGAATTCCGCGAAACGGCAATGAATGAGGTCGTGAATCGTCAGCACGTAGGGCACCGCGCGCACGAGCGGGAGATATTGCGTCGGATAATGGACCAGCCGCGCCCCGGAGCGCGCGATCTCCAACGGGAGCGCGATCTGTTCGTCGACGCCGAAGTTCTCTCCATGCCCGCAGGGAACGAGATCGATATCGGGCGCGAGGAGAGCGCGGCGATCGAGTAACGCCTGCGTGTAGGCCTTCATGCCGACCGACATCTGCCGCGTCAGCCGCGCGTCGAGCGCTACGCGCGCCATGCTCGCCACGCCGCCGCTGCGGGATAGAGCGCAGACCACCACATCACGTACCACCCCTGCGGCCCGTCGAGCAGCGCGCCGCGAAAGATTCCAAACTTCGCCAGACGCCACACCACGAGCGACGATTCACGCAGAACGCGGGAGAACGAGCGGGGCAGCCCTCGCGCCTCGATCTCGGTATACCGTGCGAATTTCCGCCGATACTCGGCGGCATCGGCGTAGGAATCGTGATGCAGCGTTCCGGAAAGTTCGCCGATCGGGCCGTCGCAGAGAAAGCGTTCGTGCAGCGCGGCGTCCCCGCCCGCGCTTGGGAACGCTTCGATGCGGACCGCGTCGACGCGAAAGAGACGCAACAAACGCTCCCCGCGCCACATCCGCAGCGAACGACCGGCGAACGTGGTATCGCGGCGGAGCGTGTAGGCGACGTAGTCCTCGGAGGCGGCGGCGATCGCCGCCCGCAGTTCGTCGTCGAGCGATTCGTCGGCATCGACGACCAACGCCCACGGCGTGCTCACCCGCGAGAGTGCGAAACGACGAGCGTCGACAAAATCGCTCCAGGGCCGCACGAGTACCGTCGCCCCGGCGTCGCGCGCGACGCTCTGCGTCGCATCGGTCGATTCCGCATCGAGCACGAGCACCGGCATCCTCGCCGGCAGCGAGGCGAGCGCGCGAGGAAGCCGTCGCTCCTCGCACCTGGTAAGGATTACGGCGGTAACGTCCGCGAGATTCACCGCCGAACGCTAGGTCTGCGAGAGCTGTTTTGCGACCGGCACTCCACCGCAGCGAAGCGCGGCGCCGACGAAATCGCGGTAGAGCGGCGAGGGACGATTCGGTCGCGATTTAAATTCGGGATGCGCCTGCGTACCGACGAACCACGGGTGGCGTTCGGTCGGCAACTCGACGATCTCCACCAACTTCGTCTTACCGACGACGTGGTAACCGGTAAATCGCAAACCGTGCTCTTCGAAGATCGGGCGATATTTATTGTTGAACTCGTACCGGTGCCGATGGCGTTCCTGGATCGTCACCGCACCGTAGGCGGCGGCGGCGAGAGAATCCGGCTCGAGCGTACATTCGTAGGTGCCGAGACGCATCGTTCCGCCGTAGCTCTCCAAGTTGCGCTGGTCGGGCATGAAATCGATCACGGGATCGGGCGTCGTCTCATCGACTTCGCTCGATTGCGCCTCGGGGAGCCCGCAGACGTCGCGGGCGAACTCGACGCATGCGAGCTGCATGCCGTAGCAAATTCCCAAGAATGGGACGCCGTGTTCGCGCGCGTATCGAATCGCGGTCAGTTTGCCGGCGACGCCGCGCGCGCCGAAGCCCGGCGCGACGAGAATGCCGGCGGCATCGGCGAGGACGCCGACGCCCTGTCGTTCGATCGCTTCGGAATCGATGCGTACGATATCGACCGCGGCATCGTGGAAGATTCCGGCGTGATAGAGCGCCTCGTTGATGGAGATGTAGGCGTCCTTCAGTTCGACGTACTTGCCGACGAGCGCGATGCGGACGCGATGTTCGGGCTGCAGGATGCGATCGACGATCTTCCCCCATTCGCCGAGATCGGGAACGCGAGTCGGAAGCCCGAGTTTGCGCATCGCCGCTTCCGCGAGCCCCTCGCGTTCGAGGTTGAGCGGAACTTGATAGATCGTCGGGGCGTCGCCGTTCTGCACGACCGCCTGCGGTGCGACGTCGCAGAACAGTGCGATCTTCTCTTTGAGCTCGGTCGGCATCGGCACCGAAGACTGCGTGCGGCACACGATCGCATCGGGCGAGATCCCGATGCCGCGTAATTCGCGCACCGAATGCTGCGTCGGTTTCGTTTTGAGTTCGTCCGCGGCGCCGAGATGGGGGACCAAGGTCAGGTGAACGTACATGACGTTCTCCTCGCCGACGTCGTACCGCAACTGGCGAATCGCTTCGAGAAAGGGCAGCGATTCGATATCGCCGACGGTTCCGCCGACCTCCACGATACAGACGTCACACCGGCTGCCTTCGGCGACGCGCTTCACGTGCGCCTTGATCTCATTGGTGATGTGCGGGATGACCTGAACCGTCGCCCCGAGGTACTCTCCGCGACGCTCCTTCTCGATCACCGAATTATAGATCTGGCCCGTCGTGACGTTATTCGCTCGCGAGAGCGATTCGTCGATAAAGCGTTCGTAGTGTCCGAGATCGAGATCGGTCTCGGCACCGTCTTCGGTAACGAAGACCTCCCCGTGCTGATACGGGTTCATCGTTCCGGCATCGACGTTGATATAGGGGTCGAGCTT
>JAJZVP010000168.1 GCA_021845615.1 bacterium
CGTCGCGAATATCCATATGTACGAATTCGGCCTTCTCCGGTAGATTCGCGCGTCGGCCACCGCCGTGCTCCCACAGCGAATCGAGCGCGAGCACCTCGTGCCCCGCAGCGATGTACGCATCGGCGATATGCGAGCCGATGAAGCCGGCTCCGCCGGTGATAACCACGCGCATTGCAAACCTCTTTCCGGAACGTGCGCCCTTGCCATGCGTCTCGTTCGACGCAGAGGAGCCTGAGGATGCAACGCCTCAGCCTTCCCGCGATCGCCGCCGCCTTTGCCTGCGGCACGGCGCTTTGCGGACCGCTCCCCGCAGACGCTCGAACGACCGTCGTCGCGGCCGCGACATTCGCCGCCTACGCAATGTGGCGACGCGGAACGCCGCCGAGGCTCTTTCTCATCTTGGGCACGATCGCCCTGGTCGGCGCAATCGACGCGCGGCTGCAGAGCGCCTTCGCGCACCCCCTCGCATCGGCCCGAACCGCGCGTTACGACGCCATTGCCGAAAGCGCGCTCCCGCTACCGGCCGGCGGTTGCCGCACCGCGATCCTCCTATCGAACGGGCCGCGCGTCGAGGCCGTGCTCCGGCGCTGCGTCCCCGTCGGGAGCGGCCTGCTGCTGCGCGGGCGTTTGCAGCCCTTCGATACACCCCGCAATCGCGGCGATCCCGATCTCCGCGCGATCGAGGCCGAGCGGGGCTTCGCGGGCGAACTCGCGCATGCCGAGATCCTCGCCGTGCGCCGTACGCCGACGAGCGTCTCGTTCGCCGTTCGCGCACGCGCGTGGGCGCTCGCGCAGTTGCGAGCGAATTTCTCGCCGCTCGACGTCGCGCTGCTCTCCGGTGAGCTCTGGGGCGCGCGCGACGCGCTTCCCGAGAGCGTCCGCGCCGAATTCGCGCGGACCGGTACCGTGCACGTCCTCGTTACCGCCGGGCTTCATCTCGGCGTCGTGCTCGCGCTCGTTCTCGCGCTGTTGCGCGCGCTGCCGATACCGCGCGTGCTCGTCGCCGCGCTCGCGCTCGCCGCGCTCTGGAGTTTCGCGCTCTTTGCCGGGGCGCATCTGCCCACCGAACGTGCGGCGACGATGGCGAGCTTTGCTTTGCTCGCCTACGCCTGCGGACGCAGCGCGCTCTCGGTCGACGCGTACGCCGCGGCGATGCTGACGATCCTCGCGATCGGACCCACCAGCATTGCGAGCGCTTCGTTCGCGCTCTCGTTCTCGTGCGTTGGGGCGATCATCGCATGCGCGCCCGCGATCGAGCCGCTGCTCGAACGCCTTCCGCTCCCACGCATCGCGCGGGAAGCGCTCCTGCTAACCGTCGCAACGCAGCTTGGAACCTGGCCGGTGAGCGCCGCGGTCTTTCTGCAATTCGCGCCCTACGCGTTGCTCGCCAATCTCGCGGTCGTACCGAGCGTCGGGGCGACGATGCTCTTCGGCGCGCTCACGCTGCTCGCGGCGCCGCTTCCCGCACTCGCGCACGCGTGCGCGAATATTGCGGCGTGGCTGCTGGCGTGGCAACTCGCCGCCGTCCATTTTTTCGCCTCGCTTCCGGCGGCGAGTATCGCAATGACGCCCGCTCCGTTTGCAAGCATCGCCGCCTACGACGGTGCGCTTGTGCTCGCGCTCTACGCATTGCGGAACGGCAATCGGCGCGCGGCATTCGCATCGTTCGCGGGCGCCTGCTGCTTCGTGTTGTTCGCGCCGCAGGGTATCGATATGCGATTGCACGTATGGTCGATCGACGTCGGGCAGGGCGAGGCGCTGCTGGTACGCACTCCCGGCGGGCACGCCTTCGTCGTCGATGCCGGCGGCAAGATGGAACGCGGAAACGCGCCCGACGCCGGAGCCGCCGCCGAACGCGTCGGCGAACGTACGGTGCTGCCGTTCCTCCTGCGACGCGGCATTCACACCCTCGATTTTGCAATGCTCTCCCACGCACACGGCGATCATGCCGGCGGCATCGCCCCACTGCTGCGCGCTTTACGAGTTGGCGCACTCATCGATCCCGGCGAGCGATATAACGGGCCCGCCTATCTCGATGCCTTGCGTGCCGCGCGGCGACGCAATATCCCCGTGCTCCATCCGAGCGCTGGGCTCCGGTGGCGCTTCGACGATGGAACGACGCTACGATTTATCGGCCCGATGTCACCGCATCTCAACGACGGCAAAAATCGCGTCAACGATAATTCGCTCGCGTTCGTGTTGCGCTACCGCGGATTCAGCATGCTCTTTACCGGCGATGCGACCGCAACGATGGAGCGACTCTGGATGGAAGAGGGGAGCGATCTCCACGTGACGGTGTTGAAAGTGGGGCACCACGGCAGCCGCTTCGCATCCTCACCGGCCTTCCTCGCGATGGTTCGCCCGCGGATCGCGCTGATCTCGGTTGGGCGTGGGAACCGTTACGGACAGCCCGCCCCGGAGACGCTCGCCCGACTACGCGCGGTCGGCGCGCTCATCTATCGAACCGACCGGGACGGCGAGATCGCGCTGAGCACCGACGGCACGCGAATTTGGATGCGGCGGCAGATTCGGAGCCTCCCCTAAATGTTGCGCTCCACGAAGACGGCCATGCGCCGGCCGCTCTCGCCGTTGAGCGGAGCGACGATGACGCGGAAGCCGCTGACGACCGCGGCGTTCGAGCCCGCAGTACGGGTGGAGCGCCAGTTCGAGGTCATCGCACGCACGGCTCGGTCGATGGGGCCCGGGAGGGAGTCGGGCGTCGAATCGTCGCCGTAGAGCGACCCGAAGGGGTCGACGGCACTCGCCGGCCCGGCCATCACCACGCGGTAATCGTCGTCGAGGACGAAACAATAAGGGATCTCCGGCTGCCCGCCGACCGCGGTAAGCGTGGGGGTGCTCGGTTCATTTGCCTCGGTGGCGAGTGCGTACATGGTTCTCTCCTCCATGTCCCTACGATAGCCGTCCCTGCCCCGCCCGCGCCTCCGGGAAAACCCCTGGTTTTTCGCGTATCGCTCCCCCGTGAGCACGCCGATCGGACGCACGAAGGAACTCGACCGCATCGCGGCCGCCTTAGAGGAGGCCCGGCGGCTGCAGGTAGCTCGGACGCTTCGCCTCGTCGGAAATTCCGGAATCGGAAAGAGCACGGTTGCCGCGGCATCGATCGAACGCGCGCACGACGCGGGCTGGCTCGCGGTCCTCGAAACGGCGCATCGCGTGCAAGCGCGCTTGCCCTTTGCCCTCGCGCGAAGAATCGGCGCCGGAATTCTCGCCGCTCTCGGCGAGCGCAGCGAGCTCTTTGCCGCCGGGCTCCCGAGCGATTTCACGACCGAACGCGATGGTGCGAAAAACGAAGAGGCGCTCTACCGCCTCATCGAAGCGGTCCTCCTCGATTTTCCGCTGCTCGTCGCCGTCGACGACATGCAATGGTGCGATCCCGAATCGCTCTC
>JAJZVP010000169.1 GCA_021845615.1 bacterium
GGTTTGACAAGAGTCCGGCCCGCCTCTACAATGGCTTGGTTGTACCAAAGGGCCCCGCCTCGGCGGGGCCTTCCCAACGCAAGGCGCAGGTTTCTTTGGCTCGCTCGCACACCGTCGATCTCTCCGGCCTCCTCGCGGGAAGCCGCCAGCGGATCCTCATCGATGACGAGGTCGCCCTAGAACCCTTCGAGGATATCTCGTTCGTTGGGCCCGTTCGCGTTCACCTCGAGGTGCAGGCTACCGATGGCCTCCTCCACCTCGTCGGCGAAGCGGCGGGCACGGTGGGCGCTGCGTGCGTGGGGTGCCTGGAAGAGGTAACGCGACCGATGGAGGTCGCGATCGACGAGCGCATCAACCCGCACGTCGGTCGCGAGGACGACCCCTTCGGCGAAGGAAACGTCCTTCTCGGCGGGCGATTGGATATCGCCGATCTAGCGCAGCAGGTGCTGCTCGGTGCGCTTCCGATGCGGATGCGCTGCTCCGAAGAGTGCCGCGGGCTTTGCGGGCTCTGCGGAACGAACAAGAACTCGGGCGCATGCTCGTGCGAAACTGGAGATAAACGTGGCGAACTTAAAATGGAAAACCCCTCGCAGCAAGACGCGTAGCCGTCGTGCCGCGAACTGGAAACTCAATCCCGTGACGACGACGGCCTGCTCGCAGTGCCGCCAGCCGAAGCGTCCGCATTTCATCTGCGAACATTGCGGTACCTACGATGGACGCACGGTGGTTGAAGTCCGCGACGAACACGCCGGCCACACGCACGACTAAGTGTCGTTGACCGGAGTTCGGATCGCGGGCGTCGGGCATTACGCGCCCGAGCGCGTCGTAACGAACGAAGATTTCGCTCGTTGGCTCGATACCTCCGACGAATGGATCGTCTCGCGCACCGGAATGAAGCGGCGCCATTGGGTCGCCCCCGGTGAAGCGACGAGCGATCTCGCCGTCGCTGCCGGGCGCAAAGCGCTCGCGCATGCCGGGCTCGAGGCGAGCGATATCGATTGCTTTATCGTCGCGACCGTCACCCCCGATTACAGTTTTCCGGCGACCGGGTGTATCGTGGCGTCGCGTCTCGGCGGCGTCGATAAACCGGGCTTCGATATCAACATCGCCTGCAGCGGCTTCATCTACGGTCTCACCACTGCATCGGCGTTGATTCGCGGCGGCGTCTACAAGCGGATCTTGCTGATCGGCGCCGAGACGTTGACCTCGATCACCAATTACGAAGACCGCGGATCGGCGATTCTCTTCGGCGACGGCGCCGGCGCCGTCGTTTTAGAAGCCTCCGAAAAAGATTCGTTCCTTTCCTCCGAGCTCGGTTCCGACGGCAGCCGCCCGGAACTGTTGTTCGTCGAAGCCGGCGGTTCGCGCAACCCCATCGACGCTGAAAAACTCGCCGAGCGCAAAAACTTTCTTTCGATGCAAGGGCGCGAAGTCTTCAAATTCGCGGTCACGAAAATGATCGCCGCGACCGACGTCGCGCTGCAAAAGGCGAACCTCACGCGCGACGATTTGGATCTGCTCATCCCGCACCAGGCGAATAAACGCATCGTCGACGCTGCGGCAAAATATCTCGAGATGGGCCCCGACCGCGTCGTCATCAACATTCACGAATACGGAAATACTTCCGCGGCATCGATCCCGATCGCCCTCTCCGAAGCGGTCGCAGCGGGGCGCGTCCACGATAACGACGTGATCGTCTTCGTCGCGTTTGGCGGCGGCCTCTCGTGGGGCGCGGTGACGTGGCGGTGGTCGGCGTGAGCGGAATGCGCGTCGGCGCGATTTTTCCGGGACAGGGTTCGCAGACGCTCGGCATGGGCGTCGATGCGGCGCAACGCTACCCCGTCGCCGCCGAACTCTTCGAGCGCGCTCGCGCGATCCTCGGTTACGATCTCTTGGCGCTGCAACGCGAAGGCCCCGAAGAGCGCCTGCGCGAGACGCAGTATAGCCAGCCGGCGATTTTCGTCACCAATCTCGCGCTCGCGTACGCCGTCGATGGGCTCGCGGAGCACCTCGTTGCGAGCGCCGGGCACTCGTTCGCGGAATTTTGCAGTCTGGTCATTGCCGGTGCGCTCTCGTTCGAAGACGCATTGCGCGTCGTCGACGAACGTGGAAAAGCGATGAGCGAAGCCGCCGCGGCGGCGCCGGGCGGTATGTCGGCGATTCTCGGGCTCGATGCAACGGCCGTGCGCGCGGCGACCGAAGCGACCCAGAAACGCACCGGGCTGCGCGTCTCGCCCGCGAATTTCAACGCGCCCGCGCAGATCGTCATCTCCGGCGATCTCGATGCCGTTCTCGCTGCGGGCGAAGAAGCGCTCGCCGCAGGTGCGAAGCGCGTCGTGCCGCTCAACGTCTCGGGTGCGTGGCACTCGGCGTTGATGGAGCCCGCGGTCGCTCGCTTTCGGCGTGCCGTCGACGCGGCGCCGTTTACGATGCCCGAGCGCATCGAGGTGATCTCCAACGTCGACGCACAGCCCTATCGCAGTGCCGATGGAATGCGCGCGAATCTCGTCGATTCGATCGTTCACGAAGTGCGTTGGCACGAAACGGCGATCCGTCTCTTAGCCTGCGAACTCGACCTCATCGTCGAATTCGGGGCGAGTGCGGTGCTCGCACCGATGATGAAGCGCGTCCCGAATGCACCCGAGGTGCTCGCCGTCTCCGATGCCGCCGGCATCGAGCGGCTCGAAGCACGGTTGCTCGCGGGAGTGCACGCATGATCTTCGCGGAACGGAGCGCGATCGTCACTGGAGCGAGCCGCGGCATCGGTCGCGCGATCGCCGTCGATCTCGTTCGGCAGGGCGCCGACTGCGCGCTCGTCGGGCGCGACGTTGCCGCGCTCGAAGAGAGTGCGGCCGCCTGTCGCTCCGCGCGGGCCGGCGCGCGCATCGAAATTCTCGTCGCCGACGTCGCCGACGCTGCGTCGGTCGATGCGGCGGTGCTGCGCGCGCACGAAGCATTCGGGCGGATCGATTTCGCCGTGGCGAACGCCGGGCAATCGATCGACGCGTTATTGATGCGCATGAAGCCCGAACAACTCGACCATCTCCTCGACGTGAACGTGAAGTCCGCGTTTTATCTCTGTGCGGCGGTGAGCCGCCCGATGATGAAACAACGCTCCGGAAGCATCGTCTTGCTCAGCAGCATCGTCGGGATCACCGGCAATGCGGGGCAGAGCGCCTATGCCGCTTCAAAAGCGGCGATCCTCGCGCTGGGCAGTTCGCTCGCCAAGGAGTTAGGTTCGCGGAACATCCGCGTCAATAGTGTCGCTCCGGGGCTAATCGAGACGGCGATGACCGCCTCGATGCCGGCAGCGTACCGCGAAGCGTTGATCGCCAAAACGGCGCTCGGGCGCGCGGGAACCCCGGAGGATGTTGCCGGGGTGGTGTCGTTTCTCTGCTCCGATG
>JAJZVP010000170.1 GCA_021845615.1 bacterium
GTTTCATCGGTTCACCGTTCTTCTTTCATCGTTCACGCGAGCGTAAATGCCGGCATCGCCATCGTGAGGTAGGCGCCGCCGCGCATGCGTTGGTCGAAATTTTCGCTGGAGAGCGCTCCGAGCGCCGCGCTTCCCGCGCCGTCGAGATAGCGTTCGAGATTGCCGCGCGCCGAGACCGACGCATCGCCCTGCAGCATGCTCGCGACCATCGCCTCCGCCGCCTGCGCGGCGTCGGTCGGCGCGTTCGCAAGCCACGAGCGTTCGATCTCGCGTCCCGTCACGAGACCGGCGAGAAAATTATCGCGCGCGATCGTCATATCGCTGGTGATCCAATTTTCGCCGCCGGGCCAGCCGGCGACGTTCGGCGGGAAGAACAGCACTTGGCCCATCTGTCGTAGCGCGCCGCGCGAGCGGGGATCGATGCGCGTCAAACCTGCCGCCTTATGGGCGCCGACGACGAACTCCACCGGGCTCTTCACCAGCGCTCGATAGGCACGCGGCGAATAAAAGACGTCGCTGCGCAACAACGTCCCGATCGTCGGACGCAATTCGTAATCGTGGCCGCGCAGGAGCGAGGCGACCCGCTCGACCAGCGCGTCCTCCGGATCGTTATAGAGAAACGCGTTCAGAAGGCTCGTCGCGAAAAAACGCGCGCATTGCGGCTGTTCGAAGATGATGTCGACGATATCCTCGCCGGTGAAATTCCCGGTATGGCCGAGAAACGTCTTGCTGCCGTCGTCGTGTTTGCGAGGGTTGTATCGCGCGACTCCACGGAGCGGAAACACCTCGTACCCGGTCCACGCACGCGCCGCTTGGCGAACGTCCTCCTCGGTATAGGCGCCGAGCCCGAGGGTGAAGAGCTCCATCAATTCGCGCGCGTAGTTCTCGTTGGGATGCGCTTTGTTATTCTTCGCGTTATCGAGATAGAGCAACATCGCCGGGTCGCGCGAGATCGCCTTCGTGAGATCGCGAAGATTTCCGAGCGCGTAGCGACGGAACAACTGGTTTTGCGCGAAGGTCATCGGCGCGGTAACGCCCTTTTGCACCGACGCGGTCGTGTAGTGGCCATGAAAATAGAACGCCATCTTCTCTTGGAGCGGGGCGCCGCCGTCGAGCATGCGTTGGAGCCACCACTGCTGCAACCCGAGGATCGAACGATGTTCGCCCATACGAATGTGTTTGAAGAGCTTTCGTTTTTCGGCGACGTCCTCGGTGCGAAGCGCGCGAAAGCCGCCTTGCGATTCGAGGTAAGCGACCGCATCGAACAAATCGCTCGGTGGGGCGACGCTCTCGACCGAAGGGAGTTGCATGAGCGAATCGACCGCGCGCTCCATCCCCATCGCGGTGACACGAGCGACCTCTTCGGGAAAGCCGCCGAATCCGGCGCGGCGCAGCAGGTGCGCTGCGAGGCGAGGATCCCACGGGCCGCGGTAACGCGAGAGCGCGTCACCTCCATCGAGTCTCCCAGCGGGGCGCACGAGCCCCGGAATATCGGCGTGCGGTCTCACCGTCGTCGCGCTTGCCATCGATCTCCTCCTCGCCTTCGATCTACCTGCTCTCACTCTATGGGTTGAAGCGCCGCAAAGCATGAGAGGGCGATGAAAAGCTCGCCGGGGCTTTTTGCCTGCCGAGCGCGAAGCAGCGCAACCATGCAATTGCCGACCCATCTCGACACCACCGACGAACGTTTCGCCCGCAACGCCGCCCGGATGGAGCGGCTGGTCGCCGAGCTGCGCGACCGCCTGCGTCGCGTGCAGGGCGGCGGCGGCCCAGATGCCGTCGCGAAGCATCGAAAGCGCGGAAAACTAACCGCGCGCGAACGAATCGAGCGCCTGATCGACCCGGGGAGCGATTTCCTCGAACTCGGCGCGCTCGCCGCAGGCGGCATGTACGACGACGAAGCGCCCTCCGCCGGCGTCGTGACCGGCATCGGCTTCGTCGAGGGACAGCAATCGGTGATCGTCGCCAACGACGCGACCGTCAAAGGCGGCACGTACTATCCACTCACGGTAAAAAAACATCTGCGCGCGCAAGAAATTGCCGAGCAGAACCATCTTCCGTGCATCTACCTCGTCGATTCGGGTGGCGCGTTCTTACCGCTGCAAGCCGACGTCTTTCCCGACCGCGATCACTTCGGTCGTATCTTTTACAACCAAGCGCGCATGTCGGGGAAGCGCATTCCGCAAATCGCCGCCGTCATGGGTTCCTGCACGGCGGGCGGAGCCTACGTTCCGGCGATGAGCGACGAAACGGTGATCGTGAAAGGAAACGGCACGATCTTTCTCGGCGGCCCGCCGCTGGTAAAAGCGGCGACCGGCGAGGAAGTGAGCGCGGAGGATCTCGGCGGCGCCGACGTTCACACGCGCGTCTCCGGCGTCGCCGATCACTTTGCGGAGAACGACGAGCAGGCGCTCGCGATCGTCCGCGAGATCGCTCGCAATCTCCACCGCGAAAATCCGCGTCAGTGGGATACCGCCCCGCCCGCGCCGCCCGCCTACGACCCGCGCGAGATCTACGGAATCATTCCCGACGATAGCCGCGTGAGCTACGACGTGCGCGAGGTGATCGCGCGCCTCGTCGACGCTTCGGAGTTTCACGAATTCAAGGCGCGATACGGAACGACGTTGGTCTGCGGGTTCGCGCGCATCGAAGGGCACCCCATCGGCATCGTTGCGAATAACGGCATTCTTTTCAGCGAGAGCGCGCTCAAGGGAGCGCACTTCATCGAATTGTGCGCGCAGCGTGGAACCCCGCTACTCTTCTTGCAGAACATCACCGGTTTCATGGTGGGGCGCGAATACGAAAACGGCGGCATCGCCAAGGACGGCGCGAAATTGGTGACCGCGGTCGCCTGCGCCGAGGTGCCGAAATTCACGGTCGTTATCGGCGGCAGCTTCGGCGCCGGGAATTACGGCATGTGCGGCCGCGCCTACTCGCCCCGGCAACTCTGGATGTGGCCGAACGCGCGCATCAGCGTCATGGGCGGGCCGCAGGCCGCTGGCGTACTTTCGACGGTGAAAGGCGCGATGTCGCCGGAGGAAAAGGCCGCATTCGAAGCGCCGATTCTCGAAAAATACGAACGCGAAGGGAACCCGTATTATTCCAGCGCGAGGCTCTGGGACGACGGCATCATCGATCCGCTCGACACGCGCCGCGTTATCGCGCTCGGCCTTGAGGCCGCGGCGCACGCCCCGCAACCGCCGACGCGGTTCGGCATCTTCCGCATGTAGCGCACCGTTGTCAGCCCGAGTAGCGCACCGTTGTCAGCCCGAGTAGCGCACCGTTGTCAGCCCGAGTAGCGCACCGTTGTCAGCCCGAGTAGCGCACCGTTGTCAGCCCGAGTAGCGCACCGTTGTCAGCCCGAGTAGCGCACCGT
>JAJZVP010000171.1 GCA_021845615.1 bacterium
AATAATAGACCATGCCGTCGGGATGCAGCTCGCGGGCGAGATAGAGCCCGTAGAGATTGCCCTCGGTGCCGCCATTGGTGACGTAGCCCCACCAGTCGTCTTGCGGAGCGCGCGTCGCCCCCGCAAAAAACCCGACGACCTCCCGTTCGCACTCTCGCGTGTGGACGCGGTAGGTTCCCTGTGCGAACGGATCCCCGATGTTATTGATCGGGAAGTTCAGGAAACGCTCGATCTCGGCGTAATCGAAATCCTTCGCCGCCGGGTAGCCGAGCGAATCGGCATTCGCCGATTGCAACTCGTCGTACAATCGGTCGAGGGCGCTTACCATCGTCGCTTCATCGTTCACGGCGCTCGGAGCGATTATCGCTTCGAAGCGGCCCGCAACTGGCGGAGGACGTACTGCAGGATGCCCCCATGCCGGTAGTACTCAGCCTCATCGGGAGTATCGATGCGCACGCGTGCTTTGAAGTGCACCGATTTACCGCTCTGCGGGTCGGTCGCCTTGACGCTCACCTCCATGCGCGGCTTCACGCCGCCGGCGATGCCGAGTATCTCGACGATCTCCTCGCCGGTGAGAGCGTAATTGCTCGCGCTCTCGCCGTTGACGTATTCGAGCGGAAGGACGCCCATGCCGATGAGGTTGCTGCGATGGATGCGCTCGAACGATTCGGCGATCACTGCGCGTACGCCCAAGAGCGCCGGGCCTTTCGCCGCCCAGTCACGTGAGGAACCCGAGCCGTATTCCTTACCGGCAAAAATCACCAATGGCGTTCCGTCTTTCTTATACCGCATCGCGGCATCGAAGATCGACATCTGCTCGCCGGTCGGCAGGTAGCGGGTGACGCCGCCTTCCACGCCCGGAACCAAGGCGTTCCGAAGCCGAATGTTCGCGAAGGTTCCGCGCATCATCACTTCGTGGTTGCCGCGGCGCGCGCCGTAGGAATTGAAATCCGCAGGATCGATGCCGCGCTCGACGAGGTATTTCGCCGCCGGAGAGTTCTTCGCAATCGAGCCGGCCGGTGAAATGTGGTCGGTCGTCACGGAATCGCCGAGTACCGCCAACACGCGCGCGCCGAGGATATCCTGGGTCGCGCCCGGTTCGGCGGGCATCCCATCGAAATACGGCGGATTTTTGACGTATTCGGATTTGGGATCCCACGCATAGCGCTCGCTCGCGGCAACGGCGAGATTCGCCCAATTCGCGTCGCCGCGGAATACGTCGGCGTAACGCGTCTTGAACATTTCGTCGGTGACGCACTGCGTGACCACGCGGGCGACTTCTTCGTTCGTCGGCCAAATATCGCGCAGATAGACCGGTTTCCCGTCGCTTCCGGTGCCGAGGGGATCGTTGGTGAGATCGATATCGAGACGTCCGGCGAGCGCGTACGCCACCACCAACGGCGGCGAAGCGAGATAGTTCGCGCGTACCTGTGCGTGAATGCGTCCTTCGAAGTTCCGATTCCCGGAGAGCACCGCCCCAACGAAGAGATTGCGTTCGGCGATCGCTTCGCTCACTTCGGTCGGCAGCGGCCCCGAATTTCCGATGCAGGTGGTACAGCCGTAGCCGACGAGATTGAAGCCGAGCGCGTCGAGCGGCTTTTGCAGATCCGCTTTCGCGAGGTAATCGGTGACGACTTTGCTTCCCGGCGCGAGCGAGGTCTTCACCCACGGTTTCTGCTTGAGGCCGCGCTCGACCGCGCGCTTCGCGAGCAGCCCGGCCGCGACGAGCACCGAAGGATTGCTGGTATTGGTGCAACTCGTGATCGCCGCAATGACCACCGAACCGTCGGTGAGTTCTGCGGGGCCGTCGGCGAGCGCGACGCCGCCGTTCCCACCCTCGTTCTGCATGCGCTCGGCGCCTGCGTTCGCGGGCGTGCGCGTCTTTGCGTACTCGGCGAAGGCGCCGTTAAAGGACGATTTCACTTCGTTCAAACGAACGCGGTCCTGCGGGCGGCGCGGCCCGGCGAGGCTCGGTTCGACCGTGCCGAGATCGAGCACCAGCGTGTCGCTATAGTGCGGCTCGGGAGCGTCGTCGGTGCGGAAGATTCCCTGCGCGCGCGCGTACGCTTCGACGAGGGCGATATGTTCGGGCGAGCGCCCGGTAAGGCGCATGTACTCCAGCGTGCGTTCGTCGATCGGGAACATCGCGACCGTCGATCCGAACTCCGGCGACATGTTGCCGATCGTCGTGCGGTCGGCGACGGGCAAGCGGCTCAGGCCGGTGCCGTAGAACTCGACGAATTTTCCGACGACGCCTTTTTTGCGTAGCATTTGCGTGACGGTCAACACTAAATCGGTCGCCGTAACGCCCTCGCGAAGCGCGCCTTCGAGTTTGAATCCGATGACTTCGGGAATGAGCATCGTGACCGGTTGCCCCAACATCGCCGCCTCGGCTTCGATACCGCCGACGCCGAATGCTAAGACTCCCAACCCGTCGACCATCGTGGTGTGCGAATCGGTGCCGACCGCGCTATCGGGATAGGCGACCGCGCTCGCCGGATCGTAGGCGACGCCAGCGCCGCCGGCGCCGAAAATCACGCGCGCGAGATATTCGATGTTGACCTGGTGGACGATGCCGGTATCGGGCGGAACCGCTCGGAAATTGGCGAGCGCGGATTGCCCCCACTTCAGAAATGCGTAGCGTTCGCGATTGCGTTCGAACTCGATCTCCGCATTGCGATCCGCAGCGTCGGCGGTGCCGAAGCGATCGACTTGAACCGAGTGATCGATGACGAGTTCGACGGGTTGCAGCGGATTGATGGCGTTGGGATCGCCGCCCATCTTCGCCATCGCATCGCGCATCGCGGCGAGATCGACGACGCACGGTACGCCGGTAAAATCTTGCAAGAGCACGCGTGCCGGCCGGAAGGCGATCTCTTTCTCCGAACGCGCGCGCGGACTCCAGCGCGCGAGCGCTTCGATATCGGCCTTCGTGACCGAACGGCCGTCTTCAAAGCGAAGAAGATTCTCTAAGAGAATCTTGATCGAATACGGCAACGTCGAGAGATCGGCGAGCCCGGCCTCGCGTAAGGCCTCGAGGCGATAGTAGGTGTAGGATCGGTCGCCGACGCGCAGCGTACCGACGGCATTAAAGCTTGATGTTTGAGCGCTCATGATACGAGCGTTACTTTCGGCTCCCCTTTCGCATAGCCCTCGACGACAATTCGCGTTTCTCCCGACAAAAGTCTCCACAACGGCTCGACCACAAGCGCGCTTCGCCATGCGGAGAGTCCCAGGAGCTCGCCGAGTTCCTCGGCGCTCCCCGGTGCCTCGCGCGCGGCGCGTTCGAGCGCGGCCCGGGTGACCAGGAGCCCCTGCGGAAGCCCTGCGTCGCGAGCGGCCTCACCGACGG
>JAJZVP010000038.1 GCA_021845615.1 bacterium
GTCTTCGGCGATCTCGGCAAGATGCCGCATCTGCTCGTCGCCGGAGCGACGGGTTCGGGAAAATCGGTCTGTCTCAATACGATCGTGGCCTCGCTGCTCGTCGCGGCGACCCCCGACCAAGTGCAGATCTTAATGATCGATCCGAAGCGCGTCGAACTGACCGTCTATAACGGCATCCCGCACCTAATCAAAGAGGTCATTACCGATCCGAAGGTCGCGGCGGGCGCGCTGCTAGAGATGACGCGCGAGATGGACGCGCGTTACGAACGTTTTGCAAAAGCGGGCGTGCGCAAGATCGAAGAGTACAACGCGAAGTATCCCGACGAGCGTCTCCCCTTCGTGGTGATCATCATCGACGAACTCGCCGACTTGATGTTGGTCGCGCCCTCGCGCGTCGAGACGACCATCATGCGACTCGCGCAGCTCGCGCGCGCCACGGGCATTCACCTCATCGTCGCGACGCAGCGTCCGTCGGTCGACGTCATCACCGGATTGATCAAAGCGAACATTCCCTCGCGCATCGCCTTTGCGGTCAGCTCGCAGGTCGATTCGCGCACGATTCTCGACCAGGCGGGGGCGGAGCGATTGCTCGGGCGCGGCGACATGCTCTTCCTGCCGATTGACGCTCCGAAGCCGATGCGCGCGCAGGGCGCGCTGATCTCCGGTCCCGAGGTGACGCGGCTCGTCGAGTTTTGGGCGCGGCAGGCGCGCCCGGAGAATTTGCTCGAAGTCGAACTCGTTCCGGTTACCGACGAAGAAGAGAACGGAAAGCGTGAGGTCGATGCGCTCTGCTACGACGCCGCAAAATTCATCATCGAAAGCAACGTCGCCTCGACCGCCGCGCTGCAAGCGCAATTTTCGATCGGACATCCGCGCGCGGTTCGCGTGATGAAACAGCTCGAAGATTTCGGCGTCGTCGGGCCGCACGAAGGAACGAAGCCGCGCAAGATCGCGCTCTCGCTCGGCGACCTAGAATTGCTCGC
The DNA here is from genome assembly GCA_021845615.1 of bacterium. Taxonomy (GTDB): domain Bacteria; phylum Vulcanimicrobiota; class Vulcanimicrobiia; order Vulcanimicrobiales; family Vulcanimicrobiaceae; genus JABEUX01. The sequence goes on from JAJZVP010000038.1 coordinate 984, forward strand.
GCCGCGAATGGGCAAGGGTGAGGGCTCGCAACAGGGGCTCTTCGACTGATGCGGAGTTTCGCGAAAGTTGCGGCTTATTTAGCCGCCGCGCTCGTTGCGTATGGGGCGGCGCTCGCGCTCGGCGCGATCGTCGGAAGATCGGCGGATCCGGCGCCGGTGATGGCGTTCGCAAGGGCGATCGTCGGGGTGCGGCCGCATCTCGCCTGGGATTTCACGCTGATCGGGCGCCCCGAGGTGCTCGCCCCGCTGGGCATCGCGCTCGTCGTCGCTGCATTCGTCTTTCGCGCGTGGAGCGGACGGATCGCGTTCTCGCTTCTCTCGTTGCTTGCGTCGTGGCGTTTGGATGCGTTCTTGCAGCACCTCTGCAAGCGGCCGCGTCGTACCGATTGGGTGCTCCACCACGAGACCTCATTCTCGTATCCGAGCTCCCATGCGGCGATCGCCTGCGGGTTCTACCTTCTATGGGCCTATCTCATCGCGCGAAGCAATCTGCCGACCGCCGCACGCGTCGTTCTTCCGGGCCTGCTCGTCTTGCTCTGGGTCGCCATCCTCTGGTCGCGGCTCGCGCTCGGAGCGCATTACCCCAGCGATCTCCTGGGCGGCACGTTCGTCGGTTTGGCGGCGCTCTTCGCGCTTGCGGCTGCGGTCGAGACGATAAAGGTGGTAGGCGCCACCTCGCGGCGGGCATAGCATCGTCGTCAATGAGCGTTGCGACGGTGGCCGGCGACCCTACGCTGGCAAAGATTGAAGAAAAGATCGCGGCGGGTCTCTCGCTGTCGTTCGAAGATGGACTCGCGCTCTACGCGACGCGCGATTTGCATACATTGGGGCGCTTGGCCCGCGAACAGAAAGAACGCAAGAGCGGGGACCGCGTCTACTACGTCCTGAATCGTTACATTAATTCGACCAACGTCTGCTACGCCGGTTGTACGTTTTGTTCGTTCGCCGCCGACGAATTTAAAGAAAAGGCGCGCGTCTTTCGGATGACCCCGGATCAGGTTTTCGAGAAGGCGCTCGAGACCGGCCGGAACTTCAACCAGTTGCACATCGTCGGCGGGCACGATCCGCGCCAACTCTCGTTAGATTATTGGCTGCCGCTCATGCGCCGCTTTAAAGCCGAGTTGCCGCACGTTCAGCTCTCGCTCTTCACCGCCGCCGAGATCGATTATATGGCGCGGCGCCATCGCTTGATCTACCCGGCGATCGTCGCGCGGCTCAAAGAGGCGGGGCTCGACAACGTCAACGGCGGAGCCGCCGAGATCTTCGCCGAGGAGACGCGCAAGAAGATCTGCCCGAATAAGGTGACCGCGGACCAATGGCTGGAGGTTCACGAAGAACTCCACCGACAAGGTGTGGCGAGTAATGCGACGATGCTCTACGGCCATATCGAATCGATCGAGGATCGCATCGATCACCTAATCCGTTTGCGCGAATCGCAGCGCCGGTCGCCGGGCTTTAATGCGTTCATTCCACTCGCCTACCATCCCGATGGGAACGAACTCAGCTATTGCGGTTGGACCGGCGGCATCGACGATATTAAAACGTTCGCCGTCGCGCGGCTGATGCTCGACAACTTCGACCACATCAAAGCCTATTGGATGATCCAGGGGCTCCACGTCTGCCAGGTGGCGCTCGAGTTCGGCGCCGACGATATGGACGGCACGCACGGCTCGACCGACGAAGAGATGATCTATCACGCTGCCGGAACGCGCTCGGGGCAGTACGTCGACGATCGCGAATTCCGACGTTTGATCGAGAACGCGGGGTACGCTCCGGTGCGCCGCAACTCGACCTACCAGACGTTCGCGCACGATTGGAGCCCCGATGCTTAACTGCGGCCGCATTCGCTACACCAACGACTTACCGATCTTCGCCGCGTTCGACGAAGGGGTGATTCGTTATCCGGGTACGTTGCACGAAGACGTCCCGACGCGACTGAACGCGATGCTGCTCTCCGGGGAGCTCGACCTCGCGCCGATCAGTGCGTTCGCTTGGGCTCGCAACGCCGATCGGCTCGCGCTACTCCCCGATCTCTGCATCGGCGCGCGCGATGAGGTCGTTTCGGTGGTACTCGTTTCGCAGACGCCGCCGGCGCTGCTCGACAACACGCAAATTTTCGTCACGCAGGAATCGGCGAGCGGTCGGAACTTGCTGCGCGTTCTTCTAGAGCGCCGCTACTGCATCTCCCCGTCCTACGTCGAGGATGTCGCGCCGATCGAACGCGCGCGCCGCGGCTTCCCGGCGCTCTTGATCGGCGACGGCGCGATCGACGCGATCGAAGAGTTTCCCCGTTCGCAGGTCTACGATCTCGGAACGCTCTGGCACGAGTGGACCGGACAGCAGACGGTCTTTGCGGTTTGGGCCGCTCGGCGAGAGATCGTCGACGAACGGAACGAAGAAGTGCGCGCCTGTATGGACGCGTTGACCGACGCGCTGACCTGGTCGAAGCGGAACATGGGGACGGTGATCGCTGCGGCGCAACGGCGCTTCGAGCGCGCCTCCGGTTTCTACGAGGATTATTACGAAAAATTGAATTTCACGTTTCACACCGCCGCTCGCAACGGGCTCGCGGCGTATTGCCGAGAACTCTACGCCATCGGCGCGATTCCGCAAGCTCCCCTCGTCGCTCCGGAGGTTACCGATGCCGTCGCACGCTGATCTGCTCGACCGCGCCGCCGCCGGCGGACGCCTGAGTTACGACGAGGGCGTGCGTCTCTATCGCGAGGCCTCGCTCCACGATCTCGGCGCCGCGGCGCACGCGCGCCGTATGGCGATGCATCCCGGCGATACGGTGACCTACGTCATCGATACCACGATCAACTACACGAACGTCTGCAACGTCCACTGCACGTTCTGCGCCTTCTTCCGCCCCGAACAGCATAAAGAAGGCTACACGATGTCGCACGATCGCGTGCTCGAACGCGTGAAATTCGCCGCCGACCAGGGGGCGACGCAGATCATGATTCAGGGCGGCGTCAACCCCGAACTCGGGCTCGCCTGGTTCGAAGAACTCTTCGCGCGCGTGCGCCGCGAGTACCCCCAGGTCGACATCCACTCGCTCTCGGTCTCCGAGATCGTCGGCATCGCGAAGGTCGAAGGGGTCTCGACGCGCGAGGTATTGCAGCGCCTGCAGGCCGCGGGGCTCAAATCGCTGCCGGGAGCAGGCGCGGAGATCCTCGTCGAGCGCGTGCGCAAACGCATCTCGGCGCGGAAGGTCGTGCCCGAGGCGTGGATCGGCGTGATGCGCGAGGCGCAGCAGCTCGGCATGCCGACGACGGCGACGATGATGTTCGGATCGATCGAAACGCCGGAGGAGCGGATCGAGCACATGCGCGTCCTTCGGGATCTCCAGGACGAAACGCAGGGCTTCACGGCATTCATTCCCTGGTACTACGTTCCGTTCAAAACGCCGCTGCGCGGAAAAGAGGCGACGGGATTGGAGTACCTGCGCGTGCTCGCGATTTCTCGGCTCTTCCTCGATAATTTTCCGCACCTCCAAGCGTCGTGGTTGACCCCCGGTCTCAAGATGGGGCAACTCGCGCTGCTTTACGGTTGCGACGATATGGGAGGCACGATTCTCGAGGAGCAAGTCGTGCACGACGCCGGTTCGACGAACGAAGCGACGCGCCGCGACCTCGAGAACGCGATCATCGGTGCGGGCTTTCGCCCCGTCATTCGCGACACGTATTGGAATCTTCGCGCGGAGCCCGCACTCGCTACGGCGTGATCCGGTGGGGTGAGCGAGTCGCGCGAGGTAACGAGCGCTCTCACGCTCGGAATCGGCGCCCCGCCCCATCGATATCTTGAAAATTGCGGGAATCGTTCGGCGGCGACACAAATAGCGCGTCCATAATGAGTAATCCCGAGTGAATTGTTGGACGATGAGCGAATGAGCGGCGGTCCGACAATCATTCAGGGTGGCATGGGCGTTGGCGTTTCGAACTGGCGCTTGGCCGGTGCCGTTTCGGGGCTCGGCCAACTCGGCGTCGTTTCGGGGGTCGCTCTCGATCAGATTTTCGCCCGTCGCCTGCAAGATGGCGACCCGGGCGGGCACATGCGGCGCGGCGTCGAGCGCTTTCCTTTCCAACACCTGGTAGAACGAATCTGGAAGAGCTACTACATTCCGGGAGGCAGGGCGCCAAACCAGCCGTACAAGACGCTGCCAATGCCCGTGAAGCAAACTCTCCCAAAAATGCAGGTGCTCTGCATGCTGGCGAATTTCGTTGAGGTGTTCCTCGCTCGCGAGGGGCACGATAATCCGGTCGGGATCAATTACCTCGAAAAGATCCAGTTTCCGCACCTCTCGTCGATTTACGGCGCGATGCTCGCGGGCGTCGGTTACATTCTTATGGGCGCCGGAATTCCGCTAAAGATTCCCGACGTCATCGATCGGTTCGTCAATCACGAGAGCGCCACGTATCCCCTCGCCGTGACCGGGGCGGGAGAAGCGGACGATACGACGCTGAAGTTCGCCCCGCGCGAGTATATGGAGCGCGATCTCCCCCCGCTCGAACGTCCGAAGTTTATTCCGATCATCGCATCGAACACGCTCGCGACGACGATGGTAAAAAAAACCGGCGGGCGCGTCGACGGCTTCATCATCGAAGGCCCGACGGCGGGCGGGCACAACGCGCCTCCGCGCGGCAAGATGCAGCTCGACGAACGCGGCGAGATCCTCTACGGCGAACGAGATTGCGTCGACCTCGAAAAAATACGCGCCCTGGGTCTGCCGTTCTGGCTCGCGGGGGGATACGGCTCGCCGGAAAAACTGCGCGCGGCGCTCGCGGCTGGAGCGACGGGCGTCCAAATCGGAACCGCTTTTGCGTTTTGCGCGGAATCGGGACTCCGAGAGGACTACAAGCGCGCGTTGGTCGAGCGAGCGATCGCGCGCGACGTGCGCGTCAAAACCGATCCGCTCGCCTCGCCGACGGGGTTCCCTTTTAAGGTCGCTCAGATGGAGGGGAGCGTATCGCAGGACGATGTGTACGAGGGCCGCGAGCGGATTTGCGATCTCGGATATCTGCGCGAGGCCTACAGAACGCCGTCGGGAAAGATCGCATTTCGTTGCCCGAGCGAACCCGAGAATATTTACGTCGCGAAAGGTGGCGACCTCGAGAACACCGTCGGACGCAAGTGCATCTGCAATGCGTTGTTGGCGTCGGTAGGGATGCCGCAGATACGCAAAGGCGGTAACCTCGAACCGAGCATCGTTACCTCCGGAGACGACCTCGTCGAGATCGAACGTCTCCTCCCGCCCGGAAGCCTTTCGTATACTGCAGCCGACGTTATTTCCAATATCATCGGCGCTTGAACTGATAAGAGGCCTTGCTCGCTCGTCGGCAAATACTGAATTGTTGTGGGACTTTTAGACGGTAAGATTGCATTGATCACCGGCGTTGCTAATCGTTGGTCGATCGCCACCGGCATCGCGCGGGCCTTCCACGCGCAAGGTGCCCGATTGTGCTTCATCTATCAGGGCGAGCGCGTGCGCGACGAGGTGGAAAAGCTTGCCGCCGAACTTGGAGGAGCGCATTGCTATCCCTGCGATGTCACTTCTGACGAGGCGCTCGCCGATCTCGCCGCCGCCGTTCGGCGAGACTATGGCCGCCTCGACGCGCTGGTTCATTCGATCGCCTACACGAATAAGGAAGACCTCAAAGGGAAGGTCTATACCACCTCGCGCGACGGTTTTGCGCTCGCACTCGACATCTCGTCGTACTCGCTGATCGCGCTTTCGAATGCGTTCGTCGATCTCTTCGACGACGGCGCCAGCATTATCGCGCTGACGTATCTCGGTTCCACGGCGATCGTGCCGAACTACAATCTGGCCGGCATTGCGAAGGCCGCACTGGAAGCGATCGTGCGGTATCTCGCCTACGATCTCGGCCCGCGCGGCATTCGCGTCAACGCGATTTCCGCCGGACCGATTTCAACGGCAAGCTCGCGACAGGTGCACGGGCTTCGCTACATTCTCGACGTCGTGGCCGCCGAGTCGCCTCTTCGCCGCAACGTCACTCCCGAAGATGTCGGCAAGACGGCCGTCTACCTCGCGTCGGATCTCGCGCGAGCGGTGACGGCGGAGGTGCATTTCGTCGACTCCGGATTTCACGCCATGGGAATCATGACGAACGGACGCACCCCCGACCCGGTCTGACGTCGGCCCCGAGCGGTCGATGGATGCGCGAGCCGAATCGACGGCTATTTCAGCGATTGCACGTAGGTTGCGATGTCGAGAACGTCTTTATCGCTGAGCGTCCCGGGATAGAGGTTCGGCATCGGTAGTGCGGGGTTTTTAATCCACGCTACGGTCTGCGCGAGGTTCTTTCGCGAATCCTCATTTTGCAGCGAAGGACCCATCCCGCCCTGCGCGTCGACGCCGTGGCAGTTCGCGCAATGTTGTTCGTAGAGCGAGTGCCCGCGCGCGATATCTCCGGTCACGGCGACCGCCGCAGGGGTGCTCGTCACGGTTGCCGTCGCCTTCGCCGTCGGAGCGGCGCTCGCGACCGACTTGGGATGAGCGGAAGGAGCGGCGCTCGCTTTCACGGCGCTCGGTGCGACCGCATGCGCCGAGGGAGGCGCCGAGGGCGCGAGCGCGCGCGGCGAGGCCGTTCGTTGCTGTGGCGAGCCCGAAGCCGTCGCACTCGGGCGCGCCGATGCCGCCGCGGCGTGCGGCGAAACGATCGTCGCGCGCGCTTTGGGATTGGTCGTCCTCCGCGGTGAGGCCGTAGCGACGGTGGTCGATTCGGAGGTTTTCGTCGTCGTCGCGCTCTTCGCGCACGCGCTGAGAAGGACGAGGGCGAACAGGGCAATTGCAGTTCTGCGGATCATCGATCGCTAACCTCAACTTTCTTTCTACGCGAGATCCTTTCGCGCTCACCGTTCGCGCTCCCGGCGAATTACGAAAGAATCGCTTCGCGTATCGTCGCCGCGCCGAGCACTTCGTCGCCGCCGGGAGCGAAGAGCGCGGCCAATTGCCCCGGGGCGATCGCGCGCTGCGGCTCTGCAAAGCGCAGCGTGAGCGTTCCATCGGCCTCGCGCCGCGCGCTCGCGCGCGCCGGCGTGCTGCGATAGCGAATCATCGCGTCGACATCGCGGCCTTCATCGAAGCCCTCCGCGCGAATGAGGTTCACCTCATCCGCGCGTAAGCCGTCCGCAAATAACTCTTCGCCGCGACCGACGACGACGGTATTGCTCGCCGCATCGAGCCGAATAACGTATTGAGGTTCCGCAGAGCCGCCGAGCGGCGCCCGTTGCCCGACGGTGAAATTGGCGACGCCGGCGTGGTCGCCGAGCGCGGTGCCGTCGCTACCGACGATCTCGCCTCGTTTGCGAAGCTCCGGACGCACGCGCGCGAGAACGTCTCGATAATCGCCGCCTTCGACGAAACAGATATCCTGCGATTCAGGTTTGTTATGAATCGGGAGGCCGAAGCGGCGCGCGTGTTCGCGCGTCCGTTCTTTATCGAGTTCGCCGAGCGGCAGCAGCAAACGATCGAGCTGATCGCGAGTGAGTTGTGCGAGCGCGTAGGCTTGATCTTTCGCCGAGGGATTGCGGAAGAGGTGCGGGCCGTCTTCGCGATGATCGATACGCGCATAATGCCCCGTCGCCACGTAGCGCGCATCCATACGATCGGCGTAATTGCGGAGCGTTCCGAGTTTGACGTGATTGTTGCAACTCACGCACGGGTTCGGCGTGCGACCGCGCGCGTACTCATCGGCGAAGCGCTCGATGACGCTGCGCCGAAACGCTTCCTCGAAATCGAGAACGTAATGCGGGATACCGAGGATCGCCGCACTCCGGCGCGCGTCGTCGAAATCGTCGATGCCGCAGCAGCTCTTGGCATGCGCGGGCTGGGTCGCCTCGTACATGCGCATCGTCACGCCGATGACGTCGTAGCCCCGCTCCGCCAGGAGGGCGGCCGCAACCGCCGAGTCCACCCCGCCGCTCATCGCGGCGATCACACGAATCTTTGCCATAGCTTGATTACGAGGATAACGGGTTGACAAGGCTAACCACAAGCGCTAATGGCGGCGCTTGGAGAACGATTTCGGGTTGCACGTGAGGCCCGCGGCCTCACGCTGCCGGAGGTATCGGAGCAGACACGGATTCGTTCGGTCTATCTGGCCGCAATAGAAGAAGAGCAGTGGGAGCGGATCGGGGCCGCGGTCTACGTCCGAGGTTTCATTCGTACCTACGGCGCCTTTCTGAAGCTCGACGTCGAGGAGGCCCTCCGCGAGTATGCGGCCAGCTCGTCGGCTTCTCCGACGCACGAACGGAACGAGGCGTATGAGGAGGAAGGGGACGCTCCGGCTCCCGCCGCCGGCAAGAGGAGCCTCACCCCGTGGCTCTGGGCCGCCGGGGCCGTCGCGGTCCTTCTCGTCGCCTATCTCACCTACTCGCTCACGAACTCCGCGCCGCCGAGTGCTTCGGTAGCGGTCGCGAGCCCCGGCGTCAGCGCGAGCCCCGGCGTCAGCGCGAGCCCCGGCGTCAGCGCGAGCCCCGGCGTCAGCGCGAGCCCCGGCGCGAGTCCGAGCCCCGGCGCGAGCCCGACCGCGAGCCTCTCACCCGGGCAGGGAACGCTGATCGTTCGCCTCGCCGGCACCTCGTGGCTGCGGGTTACCGTTGACGGGAATGTTAGCATGGTGGGGACGTTTCCCGCCGGTACGCAACGCGCTTTCCGAGGAAAGGACGTCACCGTGCGCGTCGGAAACGCGGCTGCCGTCACCTTCAACGTCGACGGTAAGAACGTCGGGCCCTTAGGCGGTGCCGGCGTCGTCGTGGAACGGACTTTTACGCTGTAATGCCGAGCGAAGCCTCATTCGATATCGTCTCAAAAATCGACCGTCAAGAACTCGATAACGCGTTGAACCAGACGCGAAAAGAGATCGAGACGCGTTTCGATTTTCGCAACAGCAAGACGAGCGTCGAGTCCGACGACAAGAGCATTACGGTGCTCGCCGACGACGAGATGAAGATGCGCAACGTCATCGATATGTTGCAAGCGAAAGCGACGAAGCGCGGAATCGATATCAAAGCTTTTGAAATCGGCGCGAACGAACCGGCCGCCAATTCGATGGTCCGCTGTAAGATCGTCCTGCGCAGCGGCATCCCGAAGGACAAGAGCAAGGAATTGATGGAGCGTATCAAAGCGCTCAAGCTCAAGGTCGGCGCGCAATACCAGGACGAGCAAATTCGCGTAACTGGAAAAAATCGCGACGACCTTCAAGCGGTGATCGCCGCGCTCAAATCCGCAAATTTCGAATTGCCTCTGCAGTTCGTGAACTACCGCTAGGAGCCGTCGCGATGCCCTCAGTTTCGTTCGTGAGTTTAGGCTGCGCGAAAAACCTCGTCGACACCGAGGTGATGATCGCCAAGCTCGGTGCCGCCGGATGGCAATTGGAGAGCGACGCAGACGCCGCCGATACCGTCGTCATCAACACGTGCGCCTTCATCGACCCGGCGAAGGCGGAATCGACGGAAGTCATCCTGGAGCGGGCGCAGCGCAAACAGCCCAACCAACAGCTCGTCGTCGCGGGCTGTCTGGCGCAACGATACGGCGAGCAACTGCAGTCGCTCATCCCCGAGATCGACGGCGTCGTTGGGACCGGCTCCTATGCCTCGATCGTCGAGTTGCTCGACGACGTTCGAGCGGGAAGCAAACCCGTACGCCTGGCGTTCGAAGCCGAGCCCGAGCACGATTTCCTACCGCGGCTCATCACGACGCCTCAGGCGACCGCGTATCTGAAAATTGCGGAAGGCTGCGACCATCCCTGTACGTTTTGCATCATTCCGCAGTTGCGCGGCGCGTTTCGCAGCCGCAGCGAGGAGTCGATCCTCGCCGAAGCGAGAGCGCTCGCGGCGGCGGGGACGCGCGAACTCATCCTCATCGCACAGGACACCTCCATGTGGGGGCGCGATCGCGGCTATCGTCGCGGCGGCTTGGCGACGCTCTTGGAGCGCTTGCACGAAATCGAGGGCCTGGAGTGGATTCGCCTGCTCTATCTGTACCCGGCGACCGTCGATAGCGAACTCATCGACGCGATGGCGCGTTTGCCGAAGGTGTGCAAATACATGGATATGCCGCTGCAGCACGCGCACCCGGAGGTGTTGCGGGCGATGCTGCGCCCCGGCAACGGCGAGCGTTACCTGGAAATCATCGGATCGTTTCGCGAGCGCGTTCCCGGCATTACGATGCGCTCGACCTTCATCGTCGGGTTCCCGGGCGAACGCGAAGAGCACGTGGCCTACCTCGAAGAATGGATCGGGCGCGCCGGCCTCGATCGCGTCGGCTTTTTCGAATACAGCTCCGAGGAAGGCACGCCGGCGGCGAAGTTGGGCTCGCGCGTTCCCGCACGCGAACGCCGGAAACGCTTGCTCCGTTTGCGCGACGCGCAGCGGGCGGCATCGGAGAAGGCTCGGCTCGCTCGCGTCGGCAGCGTCGAGCGCGTGCTCGTCGAAGAACGTCGGACGCTGCGCCGCGGCGATCCGTTACGCGCGCATCTTCCGGCGACCGTGTGGTACGGCCGCTCGCAAGGCGAGGCGCCGGGAGTCGACGGGGGAGTCTTCGTCGCAGGCGATCTCACGCCGGGTACCTTCGTAGAGCTCGAACTCACCGCCGCAACGGCATTCGATTTTGCCGCGCGCGTCGTCACGGGAGCGGCCGCACATGCCTGAGGACTTCATCCCGCGCCCGCGGCGGAGCGCCCCGCAACCGGCGCAGCCGCTCCAAACGCCGCCGCCCCGCCCGCCGCGCGCCGCCCGGCGGATCGGTATCGTCGCCGGGCTCGTAGCGCTCTTGGCGATCTCGACGGTATTGGGCTTCTCGATTTTCAAACACGAAACGCCGTTGCAGATTTTAGGCGATGCGTTCATCCCGTCGCCGCAGCAGGTCTTCGGCCGCTCGCAACTGCGCGTGCTCGTCGTCGGACTCGATTACGACTATACCGACAACGACCAGCCGTTCTCGGCGCAGGCGCGTAGCGACGTCATATGGGCGGTCGATCTCGATCTCGCCAACAAACGCATCTTCGAACTTTCGGTGCCGCGCGATATGGTCGCGACCATGCCCGACGGAAGCCAAGCGAAGATCAACCAAGCGCAGGCCGACGGTGGGATCGCCGAAGCCGAGCAGGTGATCTCCCATTGGCTCGGCATTCCGGGCTTCGATCGTTACGTTATTTTACGCATCAATGCGACGCGCGAGCTGATCGACGATATCGGCGGGGTGACCGTCGACGTCGAGAACAGCGACCCCAAAGATAAGAGCCCGATCAATTACGACGATAACTGGGGGCATCTCCACATCCATCTGAAGACGGGGATCCAACATCTTAACGGCGCGCAAGCGGTCGGATACATGCGCTATCGCCACGATTGGTGCGGCGACCCGTGCCGCATCCGCCGCCAGCAAGAAGTGCTTCACGCGCTCGCGGCAAAGTTGGAGCGCGATAAATTCAACACGATCCTGCATGCCGGACAACTCGTCAAAACGATGCTCGCCAACGTGCAGACGAATTTTTCGAAGGCCGAGCTCATATCGCTCGCCCACTATTACATCGGCATCAAGCCTTCGCAGATCGTCGCGCACCAGGTTCCCTACGTAGCGAACGTCTATCTGCCGGGATACGGCGATTCGATCGTCCCCGATAAGAACGCGCGTCGCCGTTTGGTGGAGTCCATGTTGATCGCCCCGCCCTCGCCCGCTCCGACCGCCGACCCCGCGACGCTCGCGGCGATCGCGCCGTCGACGCTGCGCGTCGACGTAGAGAACGGCAGCGGTATCGACGGCGCCGCCGCCGACCTCGCGCGCATTCTCAAAGCGGAAGGCTATCGTATCGGAAAGGTTGGCAACAGCGCTTCGTATCACGACAACAGCGTCGTACGCGCCCATTCCGCTGCGGCGTTCGCCGGCGATAAAGTCGCGTCGGGGCTGCCGAAAGCGATGCGCAACGCGCTGGTCGTCGAGGCGCCGGCGGCGGGTTCGACCAGCGACGTTACCGTCGTGATCGGTCGCGATGACGGACTCGCCGTTCACGAATTACCCCATCCCGGCGCCCATCCCTCACCGTCGCCGTAACGATACGTGCGTCCCTACCTTCGAATCGTTTTCGCGATTCTCGCGGTGCTGCTCGGCATCGAGGGCGTGCGTTGGTTTCTACGCGTTTCGAGACCGCACCCGACGTTGATTGAGCCGACGACGTCGTTGCATCGGGCGATCGGGAAGGGGCCGTTCGTTCGCGCCGCGCGCGTCGTTCGAAAACTCGAGCCGGCGCCGCGGAGCAGTGGAGAACGCTTGATCGCGCTGACCTTCGACGACGGGCCGTATCCCATCTACACGCCGATGCTACTCGACGAACTCGCCCGGCTCCACGTGCGCGCGACTTTCTTCCTCATCGGTCGCGACGCGGACTTGTGGCCGCAAATCGCTCGTCGGATCGCCACCGATGGAAATGAGATCGGCAATCACACGCAGACCCATCCCGATCTCGACCACGAAAATCCGATGCAAGTTCGCCGCGAGCTCGTGGAAGGGCGAAACACCCTCCTGCGGATCACCGGGGATCGCTCCGCCGCCGTGCTCTTCCGCCCGCCGCACGGGCGCTACACCGCCGCTACTCTGCGCGTCGCGCAATCGTTGGGGATGAAAACGATATTTTGGAGCGACGATGCCGGGGATTGGCGCGAGCTCACCTCGCGCGAGATCGAGAGACACGTCGCCGCGCACGCGACCGAGCCGGAGATCCTTCTGCTCCATAGTGGGAAGCGCTCTACCGTCAAGGCGCTCGCGAAGATCGTTCCGGCGTTCCGACAAGCGGGCTATCGTTTCGTGACCGTCGGTGAGATGCTCTCGCTCCTGGGCGCCCGCCGCGTCGAAGCGGCTCGGCGACTCCCCGTCCGCATTTCCTATTCAAAGGAGTAACCTTTTCGTGCCCCGTTCGATTATCGATACCGAGTCGAGTCGCCCGATCTATCGCCGGCGCCTGCTCCTGCGCGCGATCCTCGCCGTCCTCGTTCTCGCGGGGCTCCTTCTCGCGCTCTGGTTGCTGCACCGCGCTCCCGCCGCCCGGGTGAGCCAAGGAAAGATCGGGGCGGGGCGGAACCTGAGTCAGCTCGCTCTCAAGGAGACTTCATGCTTCGTCGTTTAACCCTTGGACTCGCCGCCATCAGCGTCGCAGTCGCGGTCGCCGCGTGCAATTCCAGCACATCGACCAACCTCAATATCGGCCCGAATTTTGCCACCTCGACGCTCTATGCGGCAAATACCTCGCTCAACGCAGTGGCGATCTTCTCGTCGACGACCGGTTCGCTCACCGCGCCGAGTTACCAGATCGGCGGAACATCGACGACGCTGAACGCTCCCCAATACCTCGATTTCGATTCGACGGGGAATCTCTGGGTTTCGAACTACAACGCGAGCACCGGATCGTCGTCGATCCTCCAGTTCCAGCCGCAGGCAACCGGGAACGTGCTTCCCTTTGCCACCTACCTCGGCTCTTCGCTCGCGGTGCCCGAACCGCGCGGCCTCACGATCGAGCGAGCGCAGAATCTCATGGCGATTACCACGCTCAATCCGGCCTCGATCGCGCCGAGCCAGCTCGTCGTCTTTTCGATCGTCGGCGGCTCGCCGTCGCTTGAGGATGTTATCGGTGGCGCCTCGACGCTCTTAAACGTTCCCACCGGTGCGGCTTTCGTGAGCGGGAATGCGGTCATCGTCGCCAACAGCGGCAACGCGACGGTCGCGACCTACACGTTACCGACGCCCTCGCCGACGCCGATCCCCACCGCGACGCCGGTGGCGACCGCGACGCCGGTCCCGACGCCGACCCCGTCGACTTCGCCATCTGCAAGCCCGACGCCGACGCCGGTTCCGACGGCAACGCCGCTCGATCTCCCGCCCTCCTCGGCGATCGCCGGCTCGCTGACGCATCTCGGCGCGCCGCGCGGAGTCGCGGTTGCGGGCGACGGCACGATCTACGTCGCCGATCCTTCGGCGGTCGGCATCGGACCTGCGATTCTCGTTTTCGCGGCGAATGCGACCGGTAACGTCGCCCCGACCGCGATCATCGCCGGCTCTTCGACCGGACTCATCGCTCCGAGCGACGTGAAGATCGATGCCGCCGGGAACATTTACGTCGCCGACAGCGGAGCGAACAAGGTCTTCGTGTTCGCTCCCGGTGCTACGGGGAACGTCGCTCCGAAAGCCTCGCTCTCGGTCGGGGGGACGGTCGTCGGCATCGCGCTGAGTCCGTAACGTGCAGAGACGATGACCCAGGGCGATTCGCGTGGGCTCTATTCGGCGCTCGCGGCGTTAATCGCCGCGAGCGATCCGCAGGACCGCGCGAACGTACTCGCCCGCGGTGCCGCGGAGATCGTGCGCGTACGCTTCGCTTCGGCGCTGCTCTTCGTGGACGATACGCTCGTCGTCGCCACCCTCCCCGAAGGGGCGGCGGGTTTTCGTTTGCGCGACGGCTCGCACGAATTGCGGCGCCTCTTCCTTCACGCCTTAGCACGCTTCGAACGCGAAGGTCTCTGTTTCGTTCCGCAAGATAAACAGCGCGTTCTCGCCGGCGTGAGCCCCGCGGCGATCGATTGCGATGCGCTCTTCGTGCCGCTCATTGCGTCGCAGAAAACCATCGGCGTTCTCGTCGTCGGTCTCGACGCGCCGCTCGACGAAGCCGAGCGACGAGATCTCGTCGCCTTTTGCGGCGTCGCGACGCACCTACTCGATACCGCCCGCGCCCTCGCGGCGGCGCATCGGCTCTCGCGCGACAGCCAGTTGTTGGCGATGGTGAACGAGCGCCTTCACAAATCGCTCGATCGCAAGGACGTGCTGAGCGGTATCGTCAGCGGGGTTCGCTCGGCGTTTAATGCCGATACCTGTACGATCTTCGAGCGGTCGGGGAGCAGTCGCGTCGTCCCCGTCGCATCGAGCGCGCCGTTCGCCGATGCGCCGACGACGGCGATCGAACTCGAGAGCGAGCTGCGAAAGGTCTTCTCGGGATTGGCGGCGCGCCGCGACGATTACGATACCGGACACGACGCCGCCAAGGGCGGCGCCCGTAGCGCGATCGGCGTTCCGTTTATCGTCGATGGAAAGATCGAAAACGCGCTCGTGCTCGAATCGGCGCAACCCCATGCCTTCGACGACGCCGATATCAGCGCTCTGCGTTCCCTAGCGTTCCACGTCGGCCTCGCGCTCTCCAACGCTCGGCTCTACGAGCGCGAGCGAGCGCGGCGAACGCAAGCCGAATCGCTCGAGCGGGTCGTGCGCATCTTGCGCGACACGCAATACGTCGACGAAGTGCTCCTGGTCTTCGTCGTCACGACCTCGCACGAACTGCCGATCGATTGTTTTGCGTACGTTCTCGACGGCGATACGCTGGTGCGCCGCGCGATGCGCTCGCGCGATAGTTCGCGCGGTTTCGCGCCGCTCGACCGCGTCGAACGGGCGGGGCTCGAACCGTTCCTCGTCGTCGACGACCCGTCGGATTCGGCGTTGCTCCCTCGCGCCGCGCGCGAAGCGCTCTTCGGCGACGGATCCGGCGTCGTCGTCCCGCTGCGAATCGACGGGAACCTGTGGGGCTTGATCGCCATGCGCAGCGTCGACGGCGGCTTTACCTGGCCGCAGGACGAACGGGCGATGTTCGTGCGGACGCTCGCCTCGCATCTCGAGATCGCGCTCGCGAACGCCCACGCCTACGAACGCGAACGGCGCCGCGCTCAGGAGCGCGAAACGCTCGCCGAAGCGGCGCGAACGATTCTCGGGCAGGTCGATTTACCGACGCTCGCCGAGGTGATGTCGCGGTTGGCGGCCTCGCTCGTCGACGCGGAACAGGCGTGCGTACTGCGCTGGATGGGCGATCGATACGGTCTCGTCGGTTCGTTCGGCGGGGCGGTCGACGACCTCATCGCTCGCACCGGGCTCGCGCTCGACATGCGCGTCACGCAAGCGATGGGAATCGGTCCGGAAGAGCGGCGCGTTCAGCGCTTGATCGAAGGGGTGGGTTTCGCCGTCGCGCCGCTGGTGCATGGGGCGAACGACGGCTCGGGCGACGCGATCGACGCCTTTCTTCTCGTCGGCGCGAAGGGCGAGATTCGCTTCAGCCGAGATCGCTTGCGCTTGCTCCAAGAGCTCGGGGCGCTCACGGCACTCGCGCTGCGCAATCTCGAACTCTACGCCGCATCGACCGACGCGAACCGAGCGTTGCAAGAATCGAATCAGTTTAAGGACGATCTGCTCGCGATGCTCGCGCACGATTTTCGCGGTCCGCTGACCGTCATCGAGGGCTACTGCGAGCTCCTTATGGAGAACGCGAAGACCAACTCCGAGGAGATCGAAACGATCTACGGGCAGGCGAAACGGCTGGTACGGCTTGCGGAGGACGCCCTCGCGCTCGCGCATTCGCAGGGCGAGAGCTTCGCGCTCGATCAACAGCCGACCGACTTTGCGAAATACGTCGCCGAAAATCTCGCCGAGATCGCGCCGAACAACCCACGCGTCGTTTTCGCTTCTGGCGAAGCAGGCATTATCGTCGAACTCGACCGCTCGCGTTTCCGTCACGTGCTCGACAATCTCATCTCCAACGCGCTGAAATATTCCGGCGAAGAGATCGTCGTCAGCGTTGCGAAGCGAGGGGGACACGCGGTCCTCGAGGTCACCGATCGCGGCATCGGCATCCCGCCGGGCGACCTCTCGACGGTGTTTTCGCGGTTCGGTCGCGGCAGTAACGCGCGGAACCAGGGCATCGAAGGCTCGGGAATCGGCCTCTACGTCGCTAAAAAAATAGCCGAAGCGCATCGGGGAAGCATTCAGGTGCGTTCTAAAGAAAATGCCGGGAGCACGTTCTCGGTCGACCTTCCGCTCTTGCCGGTACAAGAACGCACCACAACATCTGACCTTTCTCGGAGTATATAGCTCAGCATGGCTTTCCTCAAAACCCTCTTCGACGCAAACGAACGCGATATCGTTCGTCTGCGCAAGACCGCGGCTCACGTCAACGCCCTCGAGCCGGAGATCTCCGCGCTCGACGATGAAGCCCTTCGCGGCAAGACCGCGGAGTTTCGTCTGCGCCTGGACCGTGGCGAAGATCTCGATCGTCTTCTGCCCGAGGCCTTCGCCGTCACCCGGGAGGCGGGGCGGCGCGTTTTGGGGATGCGTCACTTCGACGTACAGATCATGGGTGGCCAGGTGCTCTACGAAGGGCGCATCGCCGAGATGCGGACCGGCGAAGGCAAGACGTTGGTCGCCACGCTCCCGGTCTACGCGCGCGCGCTCGTCGGGCGCGGCGTCCACGTCGTCACCGTCAACGATTACCTCGCCCGGCGCGACGCCGAGTGGATGGGGCCGCTCTATCGCTCGCTCGGACTCTCCGTCGGGATCGTCCAACACGGGCTCGAGCCGACCGAGCGCCGCGAAGTCTACGGCTGCGATATCACCTATGTGACGAACAACGAGGTCGGCTTCGACTATCTGCGCGATAACATGGCGTGGCAGAAAGAAGATC
>JAJZVP010000039.1 GCA_021845615.1 bacterium
ATCTCACCAACGAGCGGCCGTTTCTCTTCGTCCCCGATCTCGACGATCCGGAGTGGCGCGCCGACCCGGCGCGGGCGACGGTGCATTGGCGTAGTTACGCCGGTACGCAACTGCAGGTGGATGGGAATCCCTACGGGGCTCTTGCGTTCATCGGGCTGCGCGCGCGGATGGAAGGGATCGACGAGCTCGCACGCGAGTCGATCTCCCTGATGGGGTTACTCGTCGCTGCGGCCCTGGAACGGCAGCGCACTGCCGAGCGCATCGAACAACTCGCGTTCAATGATTCCTTGACCGAACTTCCCAATCGC
Source organism: bacterium (assembly GCA_021845615.1). GTDB lineage: Bacteria > Vulcanimicrobiota > Vulcanimicrobiia > Vulcanimicrobiales > Vulcanimicrobiaceae > JABEUX01. The sequence continues at coordinate 309 of JAJZVP010000039.1, forward strand.
GTATTGTTCGCCGACCGTATCGAGCAGGCGTTCGGCGCGGCGAAGCGCTACGGGCGCGGATTCGCCGTGATGTATCTCGATCTCGACCACTTCAAGGCGATCAACGATACCTACGGGCATATGGTCGGCGACGAGGTGCTCGTGCACGTGGCGCAGAGGCTGCGCGCGCTCCTGCGCGAGAGCGATACGATCGCGCGCTTCGGCGGCGATGAATTCGTTATCCTCCAACCGGTCGTCGATGCGGCGACCGATGCGGCGGATCTCGCGCGTAAGGTGCTCGTCGCATTGGAGGAACCGATCCTCGTCGACGGCATCTCGCATCGCGTCGCGACGAGCATCGGCATCGCGCTCTATCCCGAGCACGCCGTCGAAATCGAGCGATTGATGGAACTCGCGGATGCCGCCCTCTACCGCGCCAAACGCGAGGGGCGCAACCGCTGGCACTTTGCGGCGCCGCCGGCTACGACGCCGCGGGCTCCTTCGTCCGATGCTGCGCGCTCCGGTGGCGCAGCGTAATCCGCGGCAGTTTTTTCGCCATCTCTTCGGGCATGATCGCATCGATCGCATCGTCGACCGTGACGATGCCGAGCATGCGGTCGCGTTCGTCGACGACGGGAATCGCGAGCAGGTCGTAGCGCGCGATCGCCGCGGCTACCTCTTCGGCGGGGGTCTCCGGGCGGACGCTGACGATATCGGTTCGCATGATCTTATCGATAAACGCCGTCGGTAACGCGAGAAGGAGATCGCGCAGGGTCACGATGCCTAGCAAGCGATCCTCCTGATCGATCACGTAGAGGTAATAGATTAATTCGCTCTCCGGAGCGAGCTCGCGAATCTTCCGAATCGTCGCGTCGGTGGTGCGGTGCGGATAGATCCACACGTAATCGGTCGTCATGAGGCCGCCCGCGGTATCGTCGTCGTACTTCACGAGTTCGCGCAGCTCGCCCGCGGTATCGGCGTTCATTTCCGCGAGGAGTTCGCTCTGCCGCTCTTCGGGGAGCTCCGCGAGAAGATCGGCGGCATCGTCGGAATCCATCTCTTCGATGATATCCGCGGCGCGGGCCGTCCCGACGCTCTCGATGATTTCGCGCTGCGTCTGGGCGTCGAGATGTTCGAACGCATCGGCGGCGACCTCGTCGTCGAGTTGTTTGACCACCGTCGCCGCCTCGCTGCTCGAGAGCGCCCCGATAATCTCGGCGAGGTCGGAGGGATGCAACCGGGCGAGTTTGTTCGCCGTCACCGAAAGGTGAACTTGGCTCGGGTTGACCTCGCGAATGGGGGCGACTGAGTCCCAGGCGATCATCGCGCGCGGAATTCGTTCGTGAATTGCGGGCGAGAGGCGCTCGCCGAGTTTGCGGAGGCCGAGCCGGCGCAGAAGCCCGGCGAAACCGATATCGGCGGCGACGACACGCAACTGTCCCCCGGTACGCGCGACCTCGAGGTCGTTGATGCGCACGACTTTGCGCCCGTCGATATCGACGATCTGTTTATCGAGGAGATCCGCGACCAGATAGAGCGCCTCGCCCTCGGGTGGGGCCGGCTCTTTCGGTGCGCTCGATAGGGAAACGGCGCCCCCGCGTTCGATGCCGAGCACCGACTCCATAGGGGCGAAGCGCGCTCCTTGCGCTGTCTTGACGACGAAACCGTCGATTTGCGGGAAGGTCGCCTCGGGATGATTGACGAGAAAATCGGCGATTTTCCCAATCGGCAAGTCGTCGATGGTGACGCGTTTGCCGACCAGTTCCGAGATGAACCCTTGCGTGAACGCCATCGCAGCCTCCCCTTTCGGGTGGCACTGTTCTCGACGACGTGCGAAGTATCCGTTCGTTTATGCGATAGGCGCCGCCCCCGCGCCGACCCCGATGCCGATTCCATTCAGCATCAGGGCGGTGATCTGGAGCGCGCTGACTTGCATCTGCGCGATGACGCTCGTTCCAATTTGCGTGAGAATCTGCTGCTGGGTGAGATTCGTCACGGTCGCGCCGATATTCGCGTCTTGGATCGAGCTAACACTTGCGGTGAGATTGACGCTCGCGGTATTCGCGTTGTTCGCGTCGTAATTCAACGAGACCATCTGCGCGCCGATCTGCGCCTGCGCTTGGGTTACCGCGGTCAGTGCGGCGTCCACGCGAATCTCCGCGTCGGCCGCCGGAATGTTGTTGCTGGAACTCTGCCCCTGAACGATGTTCTGGTAGTTCACCGTCTGCGGAGCGAGCACCGAGATATCGGAGATATTGAGATCGGCGGTGCTGACGCCCGGTAAGGATATCGCCGTCGTCTGCCCTTCTTGCGGACCGTTCTGCACGTAGAGCGGCCCCGCATTCGCCGGCGCCGACGGCGGCGGATTGAGGACTTCGAACGATATCGAGGTGCCGACATCTTGCTGCGTGAGATTCGCGAGCGTGAAATCGATGAGATCGAGAAAACTACCGCCGCCGGTCGCACTGCCGGGATTGGGAATAAACGTCGGGCCGAGCGGACCCGAATTGACCGCTACTGCAGAGGTGTCGACGTACAGCGGCGCCGCGCCGAATGCGGGGTTCGTGCTGTACGCCTGCACCTGCACGTACACGCCGGGGCCGACCGCGGTTCCCGAATCGGGATCGATCGCGTTCGCGCTATATCCGGTGACGGTGAACGTAATGAAGTTCGGGACGTAGGTGCTCGGTGGTGGGACGCCGGGCCCCGTCAACGTCACGAGCGGTCCCGGGTTGCCGAGACCATCGGCGTTGACGACCGTACTGCTCGGCGTCGTGCCGTTCGCGTTCAGTAACGGCGACTGCACCTGAACCGCACCGTAGCCGAATCCGTTTCCGGAGGCGAGCGAGTACGGCGTGGTCGTTTGGAACTGCCCGTTCAACAGATTGATCCCGTTGAAGGTGGTATCGCTCGAAATGCGATTGACCTCGAGCAGCAATTGTGAAATCTCTGCCTGGATGTTGGCGAGATCGGTCGAGGAATTGAGATCGGAGCGCGATTCGACGACCAAGCTGCGGATGCGCTGAAGGATCAGCGTGATCGTCGTGAGGGCTCCGTTCGCGACGGCGAGCGCGTTGTTCGCAGTCTGCACGTTTTGTACGGCTTGCTGGAAACCGTTCACTTGCGTTTGCAGGCGTTGTGCGATGCCGTAACCGCTGGGGTCATCAACAGCAGAACTCACGCGGAGGCCGCTGGCCAGCGCGCGAATGTCGGTCTGTTCCCTTTTTTGTGTGAGAGAAAGGTTCAATAGAACCTGACTCGCACTCCCCAGCACATCCATGAAGTAAGGTGGCTTCCTCCTTGAAGATTCCCTACAGTTCGGATATCGGCCGAACCACCCCAAGACTTGCTCGTCGCTAGGTGAATCCCTGGTAAAGATCATGCCTTTCCAGGTAAGCAGCGGAGCCGGAGAAGCCGATAGGATTCTTGCTCGATGAAGCCGATCGCCGCACGAAAAAGGTTAATCCTTTCGCTTTCCGCCCTCGCGCTGACGGCGGCACTCTTCGCGTGCCTGGCGCCGGGAGCCGGCGCGACCCCCTATGCCGCTCTCGGGGCGCTTCCCCAGCCGACCGCCGGGAGCTCGCCGCAGCCCTCTGCCGAGCCGACAGGAAGCCCCTCTCCCCCCCCCGCGCCGAGCCCGTCGGCGACGCCGCGCCCGAAGCCGACACGAGCGCCGAGATTTACGCGTGGCGGGCCGATTGAGTTCTCCTTAAACGGCTCGCTCTCGTTCGGGCGGACGCAGTCGAGTTACGCGACGACGGCGAGCCCCGCGCCGGGGACGAGCGCGTTAACGAGCAACCAAACGCAGAGCGAGACGGGGGTCGGGATGCTCGCTCATATCTTCCGGCGCGCCGGAAATAACACGCTCGACCTTCAGGTGCCGTTCACGCTCTCGACTACCTCGAGCCTCTTTGGGAGCGGCATCCTCAGCTACTCGACTCCGCGCTATGCGATCGGCTATGGGCCGGAGAGCCTCTCCGTGCTCGGGCAACTCGGCGTCGGCTCCACGCTCCGCGGCGTGTTTTTCACGCTCCCCGCAAATGGCGGCGATATCACGGCCTTTGCGGGTCCGGCGCTGTTGAATGAAGGGGCGAGTATTCGGCTCTACGGTCTGCGCGAGCGGCGGCTCGTCGCCGGGCGCCTCTTCGAATACGGTCTCGCAATGACCCCGCCGGGGAGCGGGATAGGCTCCTCGCTGACGCTGCTGACCGGAACCGCGCAACGGCGCGGCGATGCATCGGTGGTGCTCGAGGCCGCGCTGCAACGGCTCGCCGCTACCCCGGAGACTCCCGGTGGCGCGGGGATCGCCGCCCAGGCGCGGATCGATTGGGGGAAGCAGAACGGGTTATGGTCGCTGACAACGAGGACTATCCCCAATAATTTCATCGCCTTTGGAACGGGGCAGTTGCAGGGTGATCGCCTGATCGATATCAGCCATATTTCGCAATCGCGCCATGGGACGAGCACCTTCGATCTCGCGTTCGAACGCTCGTTGCTCAACGGCGAGAGCACGACGCAGCGGCGCAGTTCGTATATTTTGAGCGGGCAGCTCACGCAGCATCTCGGCTATTCGTTCAATCTTTTCGACCAGGCGTTGGGGGGAAGTTCGGGGAGCCAGTGGCAGGGCACGGCGGGTGGGCAGCTCTCGTTCTCGGGGCGGATGGGGTTTCTGAGCCTTTCGGAGCAACTCGGTCGCTTTACGAGCATCGCCGCGCCGCCGACCGGCACCGCACAGAGTGCCGCGCAGTCGCAGATACGGCTCGGGGCGTTCGCGCTCACGATGAGCGATCAGGAGTTACGTACGTCGGGCGGGCTCGCCGGCGTCGGGCATCAAGGGAGCTTCGGCGCGCAACTTGGGCGCACGAGCGGCAAGACGACGATCTCGCTCAACTTTATGCGGACGCTCACGCAGAACGAGATCTCCGACGCAATCTCCCGCATTCCGACCGTCAGCGTCACGCGACAGATCTCGCCGGCATTCTCGATTACCGCCTCCTACGGGACCGAATCGCTCGTCGATCGTTTGAACCCGGAGGTCGATGGGCGATCGCGCATCTTTAATCTTCAGGTCAATGCTCCGTTCATGTTCGGGAGCGGGGCGCTCGTCCAGGGCCGAGTCGATCCGCGCCTGCCGGCGACGATCGGTGGGCGCGTGACGCTCGATTCGGGATCGGCGGCAACCTATCTCGTGGGCTCCGGGACCTATGGCGTCGCCAATGCGATGGTGGTGCTCGATGGACGGTACGTGCAGCGAACCGATCTCAACGGCAACTATCAATTCAGTTTCGTGCCGCCCGGCCAGCACCAAGTGCGGCTCGAAACCTCCTCGCTTCCGCACGGGCTCACCGCAGATTCTCCGGTCGTCACGCTCACCGTGCAGGGCGGGCAGAGCGCGCAAATCGGGTTCTTGGTCGGCGATTTCGGCGGTATCGCGGGGCACGTCTACGGCATCAGCCGCGACGGCGAACGCGTGCCGCTCGCGAACGTGCTCGTGCGCGTCGATAGCGGCGCGTACTCGCAGACCGATTCGAGCGGGGCCTACGGCTTCGGCCGGTTGAGTCCCGGCGAACACACCGTCTCCGTCATGGAGAACTCGGTTCCGGCCTTCGCGACCTTCTCGAAGAAAGAACTCACCCAGAAGGTCAACGTGAACCGCGGTCAACTCAGCCATGCCACCTTCACTGCCGAGCCGCTCGGATCGATCTCCGGCTACGTCCTCTATGCGAAGGACGTTCCGAAACCATACGTTCCCGGGGACGGTGCGCTCAATGCCTACGTCGTTGCGGAGCCTGGGAACGAAGCGGCGATCGCGAACGACGACGGCTCCTTCGTGCTCGACGATCTCACCCCCGGAACCTACACGCTCTCGATCGATCCCGAGACCGTCGCTGAGGGGCTCGGGCAGGTCAGCCCCGACCTGACGGTGACGCTCGCCGCGCGCGAACGCTACAAAGGCGCGATCTTCAAGGTCGGGCGGAAGAAGAAGAAAGTGGTCTTTACGTTCTTTGGGAACGCCGGCGCCGCCGCGCCGACGCTCGCACCGAGCGTCGAGCTCTCCGAGCCGCGCCTGCCCCCCGGCGGCGCGGCCGAGGTGAGCGTTGCGGCGCCCGCCAATGCGGCGGTCACGGCGACGGCATTCGGTCAGAGCGAGCGGCTGCACTACGATGCGGCGCGTAAACGGTGGATCGGCGAGATCATCGTGCCGAAGGGGACGCGCGCCGGGCGCTTCGAGGTGCGTGCGCATGCGGCCGCCGGCCGCGCCCCGCTACCGGGCGAAATCACGGTCGATCCGCGCTTACCGATCGCCATTCTCTCCGCGAGCCCGGGCTCGGCGAAGATCGGCGAGTACGTCACCGTGCGGGCGCGCTTCCTCGCCGACGTCCGGCCGGGGGACCGGATTCTCTGGGCGGACGGGCAGAAGAGCGTTCTCGGGAAGCCGCTCGTCGGTCGGCTCTACGCCTTCACCCTCAAGCTGAGTGCGCGCCCGATGGTCGGTATATTAGTCACGGCTCACGGTCGGTTTACGGTGCGACTTCAGTAGTGATAATAAACTTTACCAAAAGCAGGGCGATAACTTTACTACCCCTTGACCCATTCATAGAAAGTTCCGGGAGCAGGCAACCGATACGATAATCGTAAAAGTTCTCGCTCCCGCCAAGGACGGCGACTTCTCGCGCATGGTGAAAGGATCATGAATACAAAACGAATTATCGCGCTTGCGGCATTCGCAGCGTTAGTTATCTCTACAGCTCCGGCTTTCGCAGCCTCTCCGACGGTCACGATCGATTGGGACACGCAAAAGATCGCGTCGATCGTTCTGACGTCGCAGTATAACGGCACGCCGCTCGGCAGCCACAATACCGGCGCCGAAACGATCTATGCCAATCTCAATACCGGAGCCGGCGTTTGTGCGGCCTCCGATACCGAGGCTGGCACCGGCACCAGCAATGGTACGACCAACGCGGCGACCGTCAACTTCGGCAGCGTCACCCCCGACTCTCTGCAGTATACGGATTGTATGGAAGTGAACGCCCTGAATGCCGTCGTTCAGACGAACGATTCGCTCGGATATTCGGTCACGGAAGCGGCGACCGCCGGCTATCCGGCGAGCGGCTATCTGCTCTGCCTGCTGCCGAACGGCGGCGCGTCGTACACAAACGGCGAAGCAGCAACCGCTTCGACGCGCGTGGCAGCTCCCTCGATCGTCAGCACCACTGCCTGCCCCGCCGGCGACTTCCCGATGAACGGCACCGGCGGCACGTTGCTCTCGGCGACCGCGGCGACAACCGGCACCAACCTCGGCGGCGACGTCGAGCTGGTGATCGCTCCGAACGCACCTTCGGGCGTGCAGTCGGTGACCGTTACTTACACCCTGACCACGAACTAGGGTAGGTACGATCCTTGGCGCGTCACGTTTCGTTGCGGGGACTCACCTCCTCGCAACGAAACGAGAGGGCACGATGCTGAAACTCCGATCGCTCCGCGCGCTCGCGGCACTCACGCTCCTCATCTGGCCGATCCGTGCAAGTTCGATCCAACTCGGGCTTGAGGTGACGCCGGGGAAACTCGAGGTTTCGATTCCCAGAGGCATGACGTACAACATACCGATTACGATTCACAACTCGGGGCTCAACTCGACGCACGTGCAGGCGACGATGGTCGACTTCACGGTGAATCAAGCGGGAAGCTACGTCTTCACCAAAGTGGGTTCGCGCCCGAACTCGCTGATGAAATGGGCCTCGATTCGTCCGCGTGAGTTTAACGTTCTACCGAACACCTCTCAGCAAGTGCAACTGACGATCCAAGTCCCTTCGAATAAAGCGCTCTCGGGCGAGTACGCCGGCATCGTCTTCTTCCAGACACGACCGGAACGCAAACCCGGGCAGACGGTCGCCTTCTCCGAACGCATCGCCTCGAAGATCTACGAAACGATTCCCGATACCGTCCACATCGACGGCGCGATCGTCCGTATGGCGAGTTACGCGAACCCGCTCGGACGGATCTATCACGTGCTCTTTAAGAATACCGGCAACGCACACGTCTACCTTCGAGGACAGCTCGTCGTGCAGACGACCTCGGGAGCGATCGTCGATCACGTGGCGATCCCGAGCAACCAACTCGTCGAACGCGGCGGAATGCGTCTGTTGGAGATTCAAGGAAAGCGTCTCCCTCCCGGCGAGTACGAAGCGATCGCGACGATCGATTACAACGGCAAGACCGATACCGCAGGCGGTATCAAGTTTTCGGTTCGCTAGCCCGCCCTTTCGGCGCGGCAGCGTGACACGGGTTCACGGAGGATGGTAGGAGCCACGAAGATGGAACGCAGAGGAACGGCACGGATACGGAGGATCGGCATGGCCATCGCGATGATGGCACTGTTACCGGTCGCCGTTTTCGCGTCGCCTTCTTCGACCGTCGTGACGTGGCGTGCCAATGCGATCGTGAAACTCTCGCTGACCCCCAATTACAACTCCGCTTTCGGCGCGGTCCCGGCGGTGATCGGCACGCAGCCGGCTCCGACGCACGGGCCGAATGCCGTCTTCGACGGGGGCTCGGTCGATTTCGGCACGATCGATGCCGGCAAGACCTATCTCTACAAGTACGCGGTGGAGCTCAACGTCACGACGAACTCGTCGACCGGATTTAATATCTACGGTGAGGGTGCGGCGGATTTCTACAACCTCACCGACGGTACGAGCGTCCCGATCTCGCAGACGCTCTACTATCTTCCGTCGACCGCCGCCTCCGATCCCAATACCGGGTTCACGGCGGGCGCTCCCTTTATGAAAACGAGCGGTGCGGTGAGCGGCGGTGGCTATGCGACCGCTCCGACGATCGCCTACACGACCTATCCGTCGCCGATCGCGCAGAGCCTCGCGGCGACCGGCACTTACTATTACGACTACGAACTGAAGGTTCCGGGAACGGCGACGAATGGACAATATTACGTTTGGATCGTCTATACGGTGGTAGCGAAATGAAACGCGCCGGTCGGGCCGCACTCTTCGCCGGCTTTCTCGCGCTCGCGACGGTCGCCGTCGCACTCGCAACATTTATTCAACAGCGCGACCAGATTGCGGTGACGATCATCGTCAACGTAACGCCGGCTCCGCGAATGGCCGCCTACGCACCGTCGGCGACGACGGGCTCGCAGATTCGAGCGGCCTTCGCGATCGACACGAAGCGCGCGCTTCGCGCGGGAGCGCTCTCGCTCAATCATCTCGTCGCGCAGAATCAACAGGCGGTTCGCGTCGAGGCATCGGTGCAGCCCAATCCGCTCGGCACGTTGCTCTACAGCAACCTGAACTCGGTTTCGATTAGCGCTACCGCTGGGACGAGCGTCGTCCTCCCGTGTGCCTACACCGTCACCGTCGACTCGACGCAGGCGACGTGGTATCTCAAGGACGGTCTCTATCAGGACTTTAGCAGTACGTTCCCCGGAAAATCGTTGGCGAATAACACCTACATCACCACCCCGCAAGCGACGGCGACGCCCTTCTTCGTCTACTCCGACGACGGGGGCGTATGGTATCAGGTTGCGACGAACGGACTGAAAAAGACCTATTGCGTCGATCTCACGCTAACCATTCCGGTGAGCGTCTCCGGGGGGACGTATAGTACCAACGCGGTCTATACGCTGTATTACTGATGAACGTACGTCGCCTGCAGTCCCTTAGCGTAGCGGCGATCGTCGCCGTCGCCGCGGTCGCCACGGCGTTCGGCCGCGGGGTGCCGACGCGCATCGTCCCGCACCCGATCGTGACCCCGATTGGCGTACCGATTTTCCACACGCCGCCGCCGCTGCCGATCCCGACACTCCATCCGACGCCGACTCCGTCGGCACTCCCCGGTTTCACGCAGGCGAATTCGAACGTGCGCGCGCCGGGAAGCATCGTGCCGCTCTCGGAGTTGCCGCGCCTTCCAATGAAGAGCGCGATGAATACGCTCCATCCGGGAGAGCGGAGAATCCAATCCGCGACCGGAGCGACGGTCTTATTGACGGCGAGCGGAAGCGCGAACTGCGCGATCACGGCAGGCGATAATTTTACCGTTGGTTGTACTGCGGATTGGCAATCCTCAGGCCTGACCGGCGGCGATACCTTCCAAGATTATTACATCGCGCCGAACGTCGCCGACGGCACCGCCGGCACGGCGGTCGGCGGCGGCTACGGCGCCCCGAACGGGAACGTCCATGCGACGACGCTGAGCGTCGCCGGCGTCTATACCTTCGGCGTGCTGGATACAACGACCAATCAGTGGGTCGCCGTGGTCTATATCAACGTCGGTGTTACCTACAATTTCGGCGTCTACCAGGATGCCTTCCACACGCAGCTGATTTCGCAGTTTGCCGCCGGATCGAGTTCGGCCGCGTACATCTATGCGACCAACCTCACCCCATCGGATTTCTACGTCATCTATATCGAATCGACGTCGATCAACCCGGTCTGTATTTTTTCCGCCCCGGTGCAATCGTCGTACGCGACCAACGGCCTCTGTCAGCCGAATCTCTCCTCGGGAGAGCAAGCCCCCGGCGGCAACCTCGCCGTCACCTGGACGATCGGCGCGACGCAAGCGGCGGGCACCTATTCCGTGGTGCTCTTCGACAAAACAACGAATCAGCGTGTCTCGCAGCAGCAGATCTCCGTGACCGGGCCGAGCGGCGAGACGATGCTGCTCTACCCCGACGGCACGAACGCGAACCCTTCGCCGCGCCCCATTCCCGCCGCAACGCCGGGCACGGTCTTCGCATGGGATAGTGTGAACGACCAATCGACCTCGGGGATACGGCAGCAGATTCTCATCGCGCCGAGTTCGACCTACGAATGGACGATCTCCGACCCGACCGGCCAATCGCTCTGGACCGCGAACGCCGCCGGGAGCGGTACGGCGACGAATACCTTCCAGTTCGGGACGAATGCACTCGGTAGCGCTTATTCGCCGGGGAGTTACGTTCCGCGCACCTTCACGGCGCAGGCCTACGATGCGGTCGCCAAGAGCGTCTACGCTTCGCAGGCGTTTACGATGGTTGGCTATTACGTCTCGACGACTTTTACCGGCGGGTCGATCACCTTGCGCATACCCGGCGGCAGCTCGCAAACGACGAACCTGACTTTCACGAATAACTCGCCGTTGCGCTTCGGCCTCGCGAATAGCGATTCGTTCGCGAAGATCGCGTTCTCCACAGGCTCGGATTTCACCGCAAACGGAAATAACGGCTACGGCGTGGACGTCGTGCTCGCGGGCTACACGCTCGCGCAGTGCCAAGCGACCTGCACGACGACGGCGACCGACTCGGCCGGAAATGCGTGGAGTGTCAAAGATACCTGCGGCGTGAACGGCTCGGGAAACGACGAGTGTTACGTTGAGGTCGATCCGACGAAGAGCAACGAATATCTCGCGCCGAATGCCAGCTTGACGATTCCGAACGTCAGTTTCTCCGACGTGAACGGCGGCATCTGTCAGTCGAACGCGAGTTGCCAAATGCTGACCTCGGTTCTCCCGGAGCACGGGTTGACCTGGTCGGTCACCACCGCGACCGATGCCTACGCGCCGGCGTTTATCGCGGTCGGTAACACGGGCGGCTCGGCGACGGCGACGCTCGCCGGCGTTTACGTCAACGGCGGTTATCAATCGACCTCTCCTCAGGATGTCGAAGCGCACTTTTTCAAACCGAATACCGTCGATGCACAGTACGAGCGCAACTCGCCCTATGGAATCAACCTCAACGATTTCGATATTGTCGGTTTCACGATCAAGAATAACTCGCCGAATACGATCTACGAAATAGGCATCGGGCTGGTCGGCACCTATTCGTCGTTTGGAGTTCTCGATTATTTTCAGGCCGATCCCAACCTCAGTCCGAATTGGACGATCGATAACGGATGTACGTATTCGGCGCAACCGCTTCCGCGGAAGTACGTGTGTTTCACGGACTTTGGCGCGGGCATCGGACCGGGGAAGACGGGAACGTTCTATATGGATGTGAACGCGGCTCCGAACGGATTCCCATACTCGGACTGGGCGGTGCTTTCGGCAAATCCGAGCGTCTATGCGCTCAGCCCAACCGGGACGGAGGTCGTTCCGGTGACGAGCGCGGGCGTCAACCAAACCGTCGATAGCCTCGCCTGGGCGCAGTATTCGCTGAACTCCAGCCTAATGACGGCGTACTTCTCCCCCTCCTCGGTCGGAACGAACACCACCTCGCCGGTGGATGTCGTCTTCCAGAACACCTCGTTGGGTGAGGATCCCAACCCGGACTTCGTCGATACCCTCGAAGTTGCAGCCTCGAATAGTCTCTCGACCTCAGGCGCCCCTTCGGTGGTCTCACCCGCGGGCTGGTCCTATATAGGGAGCGGCTCGAGCGGCGCGCAGACCTACTGGATCTTCAGCGCCTGCAATAACGTGAACCAGGCCTACGCCGTACCGCCGACCGGTACGCTTTCGAGCCCCGACACGCGGCCGCAACCGGAGTGTAATACCGCCGGCCTCGCCAACGCGCTCGCACCGGGCGCGAGCCTGACGTTGAAGTTCTCGTTGCAGAACCTCAATACCACCGGGAACGTGCCGTTTACGATCTACGCGCACGGCGCGAACGGCAATGGCTGGTCCGCAGGCAAGACGTTCCAGTTGTTGGTGAACAGCGTCTCGGCGGGGGTCGGCTTCACGGGGGCGGGCGGATATCCGAGCGCGACCGCAGTGGCGACGAATACCGAGCCGACGATCGGCGGGAATGCCAACTCAACCTACGGCAACGCCTACACGTATACGGTGACGAACAACTCCGGCGTCAGCAGCAATATCACCTCATTCCGCGTCCGCATCCCCGGTACCGATGTCAATGGCGTCAATGCGACCGATAGTAGCGGAAACTTCTGGCACGTGACCGGATCGATTCCCACGCTTTCGGGGAACGTGGACGGGTGTACCGTGACCAATGCGCTCTCAGCGATGAGTGCGACCTCGGCGGGCGCCGACGGCGAGATCGATATCGGCGGTGCCTCCTGCGCGCTCAAGCCCGGCGATACCATCAAGGTGTCGTTCACGGCGATCGGGCCGCAATCGAATAGCGACTCCTATCAGTTCCAGACCTACTGCATCAACAACACCGCCGGAACGTGCACCCTCGCGAATGGGATCGTCGGCGGCCCGAATTGGCTCGGCGACGATGAAGTGCAGGTGCAGCTCTCGGTCGGCCTTACCGTGGTCGTCGATCCGTCGAATCCCGGCCCCGGCGGCTCGACGCCGAACGTGAGTTGTGCGCTCTGTTCGTTCTCCGGCTCGACCATCACGCTCGGCAACTACGCGAATAATACGACGACGACGTTCGGCGATATCGTCCGTGCGAGCGTCATCATCCAGTCGACGACGGCGATTACCTGGAACCTCTCGGTACAGGCGAATAATAACCCCGCCAATAGTACGGGCTCGCCGACGAACGAACTGCTGACGCAGACCGATTCGACGAACTCCTCGCAGGGGGCGGGAATCAGCTTCGACGTGCCGACCTTCACGGTCGTGCCGACGGCGACGAGCCTGCAGATCGCGAACGGTACGAGCGTCACCACGCGAACGCAGCCCTACGACATCCTACAGAACTTCCAACTCGCGCTCGGCGGCGAGACCTTGAGCGCGCAGACCTCCGTCATCACCTACACGCTGGTCGCGAATTAAACCCCTCGTCGCCATCTCCGAGATCGCCCGTCTCGCCGAGCTCGTCGCTCGCGAGGCGGGCGATCTGCTTCTCGCCCGAGTGGAGTCGCCACGCGAGATCGCCGAAAAGGCGCGCCGCGCCGATATCGTTACCGATGCCGACCGTGCGAGCGAGCGGCTCATCATCGATCGCCTGCTGGCGACGACGCCGCAGGCCGCGATTCTCGCCGAGGAGTCCGGCGCGCGAACCGGCGAGAGCGGCGAACGATGGGTAATCGATCCGCTCGACGGGACGACCAATTACGCGCATCGCTACCCGTTCTATTGCGTCTCGATCGCGTACGAGCGCGCCGGCGTCGTCGAAATCGGCGTAGTCCACGCACCGGCGATGGGCGAAACCTTCGTGGCGATTCGAGGAGGCGGCGCATTTCGGAACGGCGTGCCGATCGCCGTCTCGGCGATCGAGGAAATCGGCGATGCGATGCTCTGCACCGGTTTTCACCCCGCCGATTATTCCGCGAACGCACGGTGTTTCGCGGCGGCCTCAGAACGCGCGCAGGCGGTGCGGCGCGACGGATCGGCGGCGCTCGACCTCGCATATACGGCGATGGGGCGTTTCGATGGGTTTTGGGAGTTCGGCCTCGCGCCGTGGGACGTCGCTGCGGGAGCGCTCTTGGTGACTGAGGCGGGCGGCTCCGTGAGCCGGGTCGACGGCGGCGAGCATCGCATCGACGGGCGCAGTATCATCGCCGATAATGGGCGCCTGCACCAGGACTTGGGCGCATTGCTGCGCAAGGCGAGCGCATGATCGCACGTCGACTCGCACTGCTCTTTGGAATCGTCTTTCTCGCCATCGGCGGGCTCGCGTTCTTGCCGGCAGTCGCGCCGCTCGCGCCCTTTGACGCCCCGGTCGTCGTCACGCTCGACCCGCATTATCGGCTTCTCTTCGGGCTCTTTCCGGTGAACCTCGCGCACGATGCGATCCATCTGCTCTTTGGGGTCTTCGGCGCGATCGCCGCGAGAAGCTTCGCGAGCGCGACCGGTTATTTTCGGAAACTCTTCTGGTTCTATCTGCTCGTCGCGATTCTCGGCATGATTCCGATTACCAACACGATCTTCGGCATCGCGCCGGTTTATGGATGGGACGTGCCGCTCCATCTTGGGACGGCGATCGTCGCGTGGTTCGCGGGGTACGGCCGGCTCTCGGTCGATCCGCTCGCTCCCATCACGTAAGCCCGCCGCTCGCTGCGACTGGTTGACCCGATCCGGAAGAATGTGTATACTTTTGTATATACATGAATGAAACAAAAATCGCCCGTTATGGGAACAGCCTCACGGTCCGGTTGCCGGCCGTGCTCGCGCGCGATCTCGGGTTTCGCGAGGGCGATCGCGTGCAGATACGTCGTCTGGAAACGGGAATCGCAATCGAACGACCGGTGCGTGCGCGGCTCGAGGAACGCCTCGCGACCGTTCACGAACAAGATGCTGAAATATCTACTGGTCCGGCGCTCGGTGCGGAACGATTCGAATGATCGCACCGGACCGCGGTGATCTCGTCGTTCTGGATTTTGACCCGCAAGCCGGGCACGAGCAGATGAAGCGCCGCCCCGCGCTCGTCCTTTCACCCAAGTCCTTTAATAGCGTCTTTGGGCTCGCGCTTGTTGCTCCGGTAACCAGCAAGCCCAAAGGACACGCTTTCGAGATTGCGCTGCCTCTTGAATGCGGAGTAATGGGCTCGGTCATGATCCATCAGCTCAAATCGCTCGATTGGCGAGTACGACGAGCCAAAAAAGTCGGCGTTGTCTCGGCGGAGATCCTTGAAAGCGCGGCGGAGATCGTTCGGGAAATCGTTTCGTAGATATCGTTTCCTGCGCGCCGGCCTCTCGGGGATTGATTATCCCAAGCCGATGGGTTGGCATGGCTCCGTGGCCCCTACCATCTTCCGACGCGAGGGATTCAGGATAAAGGTGAATGCCCGCGACCACCGACCGCCGCACGTTCACGTTTGGAAGGATGGAGCGGAAGCGCGGTTCGCCGTGGCGGGCGGTCGCGTGGGAGTGCTCTCGGCTGGCGGGTTGACCGACGCTGAAATTCGACGCGCCGCGGAGATTTTATATGACGAACGCGAACGAATAGAGACCGAATTGAGGAAAATACCGTGGCATCCAAATATTTAACTCCCAGCGATGCGGAGATTGCGTCGGCCCGGCGGAGAGCCGCTGAGATTGCCGAGTCCCCCAGCGCCCTTGAGGCCGTCGTGGCCTCGCCCGCTCGCACGCTCTTGCTTTGGTTTCAAAACGGAACGCGCTTAGAGATTCCACTGGAGGCTATTGTCGAACTTGCCGGCGCACGGTACGACGATATGCAGGATATCGTTATCTCTCCGTATCGCGACTCGTTCTCCGTCCCATCGCTCGACGTTGATATCTACGTTCCGGGGCTTGTTGCGTCTGTCCTCAATATCTCGGTCGTGCGAAATTTCGCGCGACTCGGTGGTTCGAAAACCTCTCCGAAGAAACGCATTGCCGCCAGAGCGAATGGGAAAAAAGGAGGTCGCCCGAAGGGCTCCGGAACGGCCCGCTAGTTGTCACGCTCGCAGCGGTGGCGCGTGTAGCCAGCTCCCCGTGCGAAGCTTCCATTCCGTCAGCGCGGCGCGTGCGATCCAGGCAACGATCCAAGCGAACGGAACCGAGAAGAGGCCGTAATGCAGCCGCTCGATGCCCAACCATGCGAGCGGAATCACGAGCGCGTTACAAAAGATGCCTATACTCATTGAAAATGCCGTGTCCCCCGAGGCGCGAATCGGCGCGAGCGAGACCTGCGCGATCCCCTTGAGCGGTAACGTGAGCATGTGCAGCGCGAGCGGAAGGGCCGCCATCGACGCAACGGTTGCATCGAGGGTGAAGAGAAATGCGAGCGGCCACGCGAAGAGCGCGACGAGCGCCCCGGCGAGCGTCGAAAAACCCAACCCGATCCGGCGCGCGCTGGCGACGAATCGCTGCGCCCCGGCGAAATCTCCCGCGCCGAGCCGTTGGCCGACGACGATCTGGGTCGTGCTCTGCATCGGGCTGGGAACGACGAATGTTGCATCGGAGACGACGGTGAGCGCGCGGAAGCCGGAGATTGCGAGTGCGCCCAGCGGTGCGAGCATCGCAACGATCGCGACGTCGGGGAGAATGAGCGTGATGAGAAAGACCGATTCGGGGAGCCCCAGCCACGCGGTGCGAAGCGCGAGCCGCAGATCGGCCTCCATGCGTGCGAAGATGCGATACTGCGGCCGGCGCGCGACGTAGACGATCGCGAAGATCGCGCCGATGCTCTCGGCGAGCAGCGACGAGATGCCGATGCCGACGATCCCGAGCGGATGATGGGTGAACAACCCCAGCCCGAGGATCAGTAGCAGCGGCACGTGCACCAGGTTGATCGTCGCGAGAACGGCGATCCCGAGCTTTCGGTTTCCCGCCGCGCCGAGCGATCCGATGAGCGTCCCGTCGACCGCCATCGGTAGGAGCGCGGCACAGCGCAAGAGCAGATAGATGCTCGCGTCGTGCAGGCTCGCCAGGTTGCCGATCATCCCGTGCAAGACGCGATGCCCGAAGAGTGCGGCGGCGCCGGTCGCGAGTACCGCAAAGAGGATGGGAATCGGCATTCCGGCGCGCACCGCCCGTCCGAAGCCGTCGATATCGTTCGCGCCGATTCTCTGGGCGGTGATAATGCTCGTTCCGGTCCAGAGCCCGGCCATCGCAAAGATCAGCACGAGTTGCAGCGTGACGGCGGCCGTCGCTCCGGCGAGTGCGACGACGCCGAGCGTCCCAATCGCGATCGTATCGACGATTCCCAACAATTGATCGCCGAGCATCTGGGCGGCGAACGGCATCGAATAGCGCCGCAGCGCCGCCCCGACGTTGGTGTGATCGACGATCATGCGGAGTTCAGCTCGGGAGTTTCGACCGTATGTCGTCGAGCTCGCTGTAGAAGCGTCCGATCTCCTCGTCGGCAGTATAGAAATGGGGGCTCACGCGCAGGCCGCAACCGGGGCGATAATCGAGAAAGACGCGGCGGTCGATGAGCTCGTGATAGGCGCGCTCGGAGTGCGGAAAATCGATGCCGATCCATCCGGTCCGTTGTTCCGGGTCGAGCGGGGTGTTGACGCGCAGGCCGCGTGCGAGCGCCTCCTCGGCGATGCGCGTCGTGAGGCGAATGTTACGCTCGCGAATGCGGGCGATGCCGACCTCGGCGATCGCTGCATGCCCGGGCTGCGCGACGACGTAGCCGGGGATCGTCGGCGTGCCGGTCCCGAACCGATACATCGAGCGTGCGTGCTCGATCGGTGCCGCTTCGAAGGCAAACGGACGTTCGTGCGCCATCCAACCGGTCACCGCCGGGCGCAAGCGCTCCACCAGTGCGGGACGTACGTAAAGCCACCCGCAGCCCGGCCCGCCACAGAGCCATTTGTGGCTGCCGCCGGTAACGATATCGAGCCCGAG
>JAJZVP010000172.1 GCA_021845615.1 bacterium
ACGCCGCGACGAGTAAGAGCAACGCCGCGCGCCCGACCCCGTGCCGGAGAATTTCGAAACCGAGTTCTTCGCGGCGAATGTACGCCGCGAGCGAGAAACCGAGAAATGCGGCGAGCGCCGCGATCTCTCCGCCGTCGTGCGACGCCACCAGCAACGGCGCGAGAATCGGAACGTCGAGCACGTAGCCTTCCGCGCCGAATGCGACGCGACGCGAGCGCAGGCGCGGCAACGATGTGGCGTAAAAGGCGACCGCAAACGTCGCGGCGAGCGCGAAGAAGGCGAGCAACGAATCGGAGAGCGACCAGCGCACCGGGCCGCGCGCGATCGCGGTAATAAAAGCGACGAGACCGATCGCGCCTGGGGCGAAGATCGCCATGCGATAGAGGCGAGCGCGATCGAACGTCGTCATGCCGACGAAGGCTCGGGAACCTCAATTCGCGCGAAGAGCACCGCACCGGGTGCGGTGCGCGTTCCGGCGGCGAGCGCGCCCCAACGCAACGTGCGAAGTTCGCGTTCGTGCGCGCCCTCGGGGAGCCCCAGCTGCCGCGCGATTTCCGCGGCTTTCCCGGGCATGAACGGCGCGAGGAGGCTCGCCAGCCAGCGCAGCCCTTCGCAGAGTTCGTACATCAACGCATCGAGAGCGGCCTTCGCAGCAGGATCCTCGCGGCGTTTC
Organism: bacterium; assembly: GCA_021845615.1. Taxonomy (GTDB): domain Bacteria; phylum Vulcanimicrobiota; class Vulcanimicrobiia; order Vulcanimicrobiales; family Vulcanimicrobiaceae; genus JABEUX01. The sequence goes on from JAJZVP010000172.1 coordinate 674, forward strand.
CAGAGTTCCCATGGTTTGCGTTCGTCGATGCTGCGGTTCAGCGCGCTCACCAACTGCCAGATCGTTTCGAGCGCGTCGCGAAAACGGAGATCGAAGATCGCATCGGCGACCCGGCCCGGTAAGGATGCGAACGCATCGCCGATAAAGTGCTCGCCCGGCGCCGGCACGACGCCGTCGCAGTATTTCGTCAGCATCGCCAACGAACGACGGACGAGATTTCCGACGTCGTTGCCGAGATCGTCGTTGTTGCGAGCGATGATTTTCTCTTCCGAATAGGAAAAGTCGCTGCCGAACGGCGCTTCGCGAAGGAGAAAATAGCGCAGCGTATCGGCGCCGAAGCGTTCGGCGAGCGCGAAGGGATCGGTCGCGTTGCCCATCGATTTGCCCATCTTGCGGCCGTCGACGGTAATCCAACCGTGCGCGAAGACCGACTCGGGGGCTTTTTCACCGAGCGCCCAGAGCACCGCCGGCCACACGATGGTGTGGAAGCGCGCGATCTCTTTGCCGATGAGTTGCACGCTCGCGGGCCAAAAACGCTCGAAGCGCGCGCCCGGCGTTCCATAATCGAGCGCGGAGATATAGTTCAATAACGCATCGAACCAGACGTAGATGACGCCGCCGCCGCCGGGGATCTCGATTCCCCAATCGAAATTCGTGCGCGAGATCGAAAAATCGTCGAGACCTTCTTCCAAGAGCGAGAGCATCTCGTTGTAGACGCTCTTGGGGCGAAGCCAGTTGGGATTCGCGCGATAGTATTCGAGCAATCGATCGCGATAGGCCGAGAGCTTGAAAAACCAATCTTGTTCGGAGAGCCAGGTGACGGCGCGCCCGCAGGTGGGGCACTTACCGTCGACGAGCTTCGCTTCCAACCAAAACGTCTCGTCTTCGACGCAATACCAGCCCTCGTAGGTGCCGAGATAGATATCGCCGCTCTCGCGCAGGCGTTCGAAGACGCGCTGGACGACGCGTTCGTGGCGCGGCTGCGTGGTGCGAATGAAATCGTCGTACGAAATATTGAAGGTGGAGAAAAGTTCTTGCCAACGCGGAACGAGCGCGTCGCACCAATCCTGCGGCGACTTTCCCGCGGCGGCGGCGGCGTTCGCGACTTTTTGGCCGTGCTCGTCGGTGCCGGTGAGGAAGAAGGCCTCGCCTTCGGTGCGCGCCGTCCGGGCCAGAACGTCGGCGACCGCCGTCGTGTAGGCGTGGCCGATATGCGGATTGCCGGAAATATAATAAATCGGCGTGGTGACGTAAAACGGGCGCTTCATCTACGCGGTGCTTCGCCCTGCGACGGCGGCTTTCCGTGCGGAGGCGCGCGCGTAGATCTCCGAACGTTCGCCCGCGCCGGCGGCCGCAAGGCGCCGTGCGATCGCCGAGACGCGCTCGCCGGCCGCGAGTGCGGCATCGATCGCGGAGTCGACCTCGGCGTCGCTCGGAGCGACGGGTTCCTGCAGGGGCGCCGCCTCGAGCGCGAACGCGATCTCGCCGCGCGGCGGATCGGAGAGCGCAGCGGCGACCTCCGCCGGGCTCCCCAGAATCTGCTGTTCGAAACGCTTGGTGTACTCGCGAAGCACGAAGAGCCGAGCGGTCGGAGCGACGCTTTCGAGATCGCGCAGCGTTGCGAGGATGCGCTTCGGGCTCTCGTACCAGATGGTGGTGCAACCACCGGCGAGCGCGCGTTGGAAGGCAAGGCGTCGCGCGCTCGAGCTGCGAGGAGCGAAGCCTTCGAACGTAAATCGCTGCAGGTCGAAGCCGGAGAGCAGGGCGACGCCGATTGCGGCACTCGGCCCCGGAAGCGCCTCGACCTCGATTCCGAGCGCGCGGGCAGCGGCGACGAGCTCGCTTCCGGGGTCGGAGATCCCGGGCGTTCCGGCATCGCTCACCACCACGACGCGCTGCGTGCGCGCGCGTTCGAGGATGCCCGCGGTGATCGCGGCGGCATTTTGTTCGCGATAGCTGGCGAGTTCGCGCCCGGGAAGATCGAGCGCGCTCAAAAGCCTCCTCGCCACGCGGGTATCTTCGGCGACGATAAGGTCGGCCTCACGCAAAGCGTCGAGAGAGCGCAGCGTGATATCGCGCAGGTTCCCCAGCGGCGTCGCTACGAAGATCAGCGGCATGAGCGCAGCATTCGATATCGAGCGGATTCCTCCGGGCGCGCGCCTCGAACTCTATACCAAGCCGGGGTGCCCGTACTGCGCCCAAGCGATGGCGCATTACCGCCGCGCGGGCACGCCGTTTACCGAGTACGACGCACAGAACGACCGTGCCGCCAAGGCGCGCATGCTCGAACTCGCAGGCGGCGATCCCACGGTGCCGTGCATCGTCGTCGACGGTAGCTATCGGCAATCGGGTTGGGGCAAGCCGCTCCGCGGTTGAACGGTGCACTAGCGTATCGGTCGATACGCTCTGTCAGCCCGAGTAGCGCGCAGCGACCGCTGTGTCAGCCCGAGTAGCGCCGGTGTCAGCCCGAGTAGATGGCGAAGCCATCGTATCGAGATTCCGTGATGAACGTCAAGTCATTTTGGGGTCGAAGGGGCGTTGGGACTTAAGGACCCCATAGGCGATGACCAACAGCTTATGCATGACCGCAACGACGATCTGCATCGGCCGCTTC
>JAJZVP010000173.1 GCA_021845615.1 bacterium
AATCCGTGGACGCGCTTACGGCGCCGATTGTGCGGCTGGTACGTCCGCTTCATGATGATGTAGCTCCTAGGTGGACATTGAAAAGACCGCCGATTGGCGGCAGACGGCTTAGGGAGTATAGGCAGGGTGAGGCCCGCCCGTCAAGCGGGGGCGCTCTCCACACCTGTTGAGAAAGCTGTGTATAGGAGGTGCGCTTGGGGGCGCCGGATGCGCCTTTTCCCTTGCTACGACGGGCTTTTTGCCGCGATCGCCGGCCGAGCCCTCCAGCCGGCAGAGGTCGTAAAAAAGACCGAAAAACGGTCGGAACACGGGGTGTGGATAAGTGCACAACTCCGTGGATATTTTCGCAGGGAGATGCCCTCATTAAGCCAAGCCGAGAGACCCACCCCGATGTTCGAAGGCTCCGGCTTTCGAGCACCGATAAACTTCTTAATCAGGCTTGTGAAGGAGCAACGGCATGGCGCTGACGGTCGGCACCTCGGAGTTTTCCACGGAGCTTTGGGAGAGCGCTCTCGTTGCTTTGCGCGACGCGTTTTCGAAGCCCGTTTTCGAGATGTGGATCAAGCCGATGCACCTGCTCGCGATCGATGGAAGCGAGCTCTCGTTAGGCGTCCATACCGGTTTCGCACGCGAATGGGTGGAGACGCGTTTGAAATCGCAGATCGTCGAGACGCTCAGCGGCGTGTTCGGCGAAGCCGTGACGCTGCGTCTGCGCGTGCTCGAACCCGAGGAGATCGCCCAACTCGCGCAAGCGGCCGTCCCGACGCGCGAAGAGAGCGCTCCGGCAGCTCCCTCCGAAACGGTTGCGAGCGCCCCCGCGGTCCACGTGCGCAATCTCGATACCCTGCGTAGCGCGAACCTCAACGTCCGCTATACCTTCGAAGAGTTCGTCGTCGGCAACTCCAATCGGTTCGCCCACGCCGCCGCGCAAGCGGTCGCATCGGCGCCGGCGCGCGCCTACAATCCGCTCTTTCTCTACGGTGGGGTCGGGTTGGGCAAGACCCATCTCATGCACGCGATCGGCCACCGCGTATTGCTCGACCATCCCGGAGCGAATCTCGTCTACGTGACTTGCGAGAAATTCACCAACGAGTTCATCATCGCGTTACAAAACAACAAAACGCCGGAATTCCGCAACAAGTATCGTCAGGTCGACGTGCTGCTGATCGACGATATCCAGTTCCTCGCCGGGAAAGAGACCACGCAAGAAGAGTTCTTCCATACGTTCAACGCGCTGCACGAATCGGGGCGTCAGTTGATCATCTCCTCCGATCGCCCCCCGAAAGAGATCCAAACCCTGGAATCGCGGTTGCGCTCGCGCTTCGAATGGGGGCTCCTGACCGATATTCAGAATCCCGATATCGAGACCCGCGAAGCGATCCTGCGCAAAAAAGCCCAGACCGATCGCATCCCGGTCCCCGACGAGGTGACCTCGTTCATCGCCCGCGTCATCCCTTCGAACATCCGCGAACTCGAGGGCGCGCTGATCCGCGTCGTCGCCTTCGCCTCGCTCTCGAAGTCGCCGATCACCACCGAACTCGCCAGCGAGGCGCTCAAGAGCCTCATCGCCGACGCCTCGGTGAGCCGCGTCACCATTCCCAAGATCAAAGAGGTCGTCGCCGCCGCGAACGGCCTGACGCTCAAAGAACTCGACCATCCCCGCCGCGACGCCCGCGTCGCGGGGCCTCGCCAGATCGCGATGTACGTCGCGACCCAGCTGACCAACTGTTCGCTTCCGCAGATCGCGCGCGAATTCGGAAAGAAAGACCACACGACGATCATCTACGCGCGGAACAAAATCAAAGAGCAAATGATGCGCGACGAGGCGTTTCGCAACCGGGTCGAGCGCCTGATCGACGCTTGCCGGCGCTAACCGCGCTCTCCACCGGGGCCCGTACAGGGGCGGTGCAGGAACGTGGATAACGAAACCGACGCGACGGGCGCCGGAAACTGCGAAGAACCGCTCGCAGCCTTACCCACACGGTCGATGCGGAGCAAACCCGCGCCGACAGTGAGAAAAAGCGAACTTGTTCGCACGCCCCACCGCCCTACTGGTACGATTACGACTTATTTACTAAAAAAGAACGACGGCACACATGCAAGAGGACGTGAGTAACTGTGAAGCTATCCTGTGAGACCAAGGAGATCGCTGCCGCCGTTGGTGCGGCAAGCAAAGTCGTAAACGCGCATACGACCGTGCCGATCCTTTCCAACGTACTCATCCATGCCGAGAACGGTACGCTCTCCGTACGAGCGACCGATCTCGAACTCACGCTCGAGCAGCGGCTCAAAGCCGAGATCGAAGAGCCGGGCAGCATCACCGTGCCGGCGAAACTCTTCGCCGGGTATCTCGCCAACTTGCCGGCGACCTCGACCATCGAGCTCAGCGGCACCCCGAATCGCGTCGGCGTGAAATGCGAGCGGACGAATTACGATTTCAACGCGTTGCCGGGCGACGAATATCCGCCCTTGCCCGCCGCCGTCAAAGGCGCGCAATTCTCCCTCTCCGGAAAGCGCTTGCGCGAAGGCATCGATGCCGTCATCTTCGCCGCAGCGACCGAAGAGGCGCGCGGCGCGGTGATGATGGGCACGTTGCTCGAAATCGAAGGCGATAAACTCACGATGGTCGCGACCGACGGCTACCGGCTGGCGCGCTACGAAACCACGCTCGACGAATCGCCGGGCGGGCACGAACGGTTCATCGTTCCTTCGCGCGCGCTCGCAGAAGTCGCGCGCAATCTCGCCGGAGCGGAGCGCGTGAACGTCAACGTGTTGGGAGCGCAGAACAACCAGCTGCAGTTCTCCGCCGAACACGCCGCCGTAACGGTGCGCCTGGTGGACGGTCAGTACCCGAACTACCAGCAAGTGATTCCCGCGAAGTTCGATCGGAAAGTCACCGCGAGCGTGCCGGCACTCGTCGCGGCGTTGCGCCGTGCCGAGCTCGTCGCCGGCGACCGCGCTTCGATGGTGAAAATGAATCTCTCGAACCACACGTTGATCGTCACGGCGAATTCGGAGCGTTCGGGCAACGCGTACGAAGAGATCGAGATCGAACAAGAAGGCGACGATTTAACGATCGCGTTCAACGCGCGCTACATGATCGAAGTGCTCAACCACGTGAAAACCGCACAATGTCGGATCGAATTCGTCGGGCCGCTCTCGCCCGCCGCGTTGACGCCGGCCGAGGCAACCGAAGGCGCGTCGCAGCTCTACGTGCTGATGCCGTTGCGCCAATAGCGCGATGCGCATCACGCGCATCACGCT
>JAJZVP010000040.1 GCA_021845615.1 bacterium
GCTTTTCCCAGAATTTCGCGCTCGATCTTGAGCTGTCGGTTTTCCTTGCGAAGCTTCGCAAGCTCCTCATGCTCGTCGGTCGTCAAGCCGTCGATGCGGCGCCCGGCGTTCAAATCGGCTTGTTTGATCCAGTTGCGAATCGTCTGCCCCGCGAGCTTGAACTCCGCCGCGAGGTCATGTATGCCGCGACCCGATCGAGCAAGCTCGACGATCTTCTGCCGGAAGTCCGCCGGGTAGGGGTGGGTGTGTTTTCTGGCCATGGGTGGACCTTTCTCCGCCAAGCGGAAAGTATCCACGGAACCGGGCCAGCTTCAGTTTCAACCGTCTTACCTTCACGGTCAACCGTCACGTAGTCAAAAAACCAGGGCCGTTCGATGCCGAGAAGCTTTTCCTGAAATTCACGATCGCGCACGGGACGATACGATACGCCGCGAAGGCCAATAACTGCTGCCTAACCCACACGAAAGCCGGAAGGCCCTCTAACTTATTGCATCTGTTACAAAGCGAAATACATGCCTAACCTCGCTGTTTTCCGAAAACCCGCGTTTGAAAAACAGTAGGTCAAGTTCACGTTTCGACATTTTTCGCGTTGAATACTCCGATGCCGTTATGGGTGCTCCAAACAATCGCCCTAGATGATATTCGCGGTTGCCGCGTTTTTTCGCGCGTTGCACCGCGTCAAACACAAGCCAATGCGATGGACTGCGATGACCTTCGACAATCTTCGACGCTCCAAGGGCATAGTATGATATTCCGCCCGCGTCACTGCTTATAACTACGCCGCACACGCCGTTTTCCAGTGAATACGAAATGGCAATCTCACCTGCATTCCGTGAGCACATATGGATAGCTTCGTCAAAAAGAGCTCGACTAAAAGAATCACCGTATTTACGATACATTTCAACCTGGCACTCACGAAAAAGCGAATAGACTCTAGCTATTTCGTTCCGATCGATCTTGCTTCCAGATAAATACTCCATTCGACAAGTTTTCATTCCCCAATTAATGGAGGATTTATAACTTTTTCGAACCTTCTTAAACAAATCCCCGACGGTTAACGTTAGATCGACAATTGGGCGCTCCCATATCTCGGCTGAATATCGATAATGGCGACCCAGCGTCCGGGCGATGCTACCGTTGCTGCCCGGCACTTCTTGAAAGAGAAATTCGCGAATTGCATATCGCCGTGCGAGCCATATCAAATGTCGCGTTATCGCGTTGGCAACTTCTCGAAATTCTAAGGCCCCATTCTCGTAAAAAATCTCGGCGGGTATTCCAGGCATGCCTTCTATCCAGCGCACCCAGCTTCCAACGTGATCGGCGTATACGAGTAATGGAACCGTAGCAACCGTACGCCCCTTATTAAGAACGAGAAATGATAGGTTATCAATCGGCTTATCGCCGGTGTCCTCTCTCCGGTATCCGCCTATTCCCAACAGCCCACCGTAGGGCAGGCCCGGATGATATATGCTATCAAATGTACTCCTTGCCCTCAAGCAGCTGAGAAACCGCTCTTGGTCGGAATGGTAGGGAACAATTTCGTACGTTTTGCTTACTGGCAATGTAGGCGCTACAGTAACGAGCAGACTTGCAATAGATTCCTCGATCGACCTTATAGCTTTGGTTGTCATACGTCGAGCCATATACAGAGCCCCGAGTGCATCCTCTAGGCGACCACTTTCGCGACAAATCGCCGAAATAACCACAAGCGAGCCAAGAAGGCGCACAGCTTCCTTTGGATCTTCGATAAGGCCACGAACCGGTTCACACCACGCCACGCCGTTAACGTCAATATCGCTAAACGATAAGGCGACCGCAATCTCTTTGGGCTGCCCATTAATACTAATAATAGTCGAGCCGAATCCCTGATCCATTATGACAACGGTTTCGGTCGAGATAAAATTGCATCGAATCGATAATGACTTGCATAGAAGGAGCTTGGCATAAGCACCACCTCGCAGGACCAGCCGGCACTTTCTGCCAGACGTTCCATTTCGATCTGAGATCGCCAAATTCCAATTTGCGACTTGTTTTCGTGAAGCATGTTTTCATCAACTTTGTCGATTCGAAAGAAGTTGTGAGCGCGATCGATATCTGGAATATTTCCTATATATAACTTTTTAAGTTTTGGAAATTTTAATGGTAATTCACAAACAAGTTGTTTTGCGTCATTATTATTAAAATACGAATAACTTCCGTAACAGAGGGCTTTCGTAATACGAACATTTCTGACGGTATTATCTAACAACTCTCTTACATACATGCGCTCGAACGTAAAATTCGGTAAGCGCGCAAAATTTCTGTTGGCAACCTGAATCAAATATTCGGACGAGTCAACCCCATAAAATGATGCGATGTCGTCAAAAAATTCTCGCGAAAGTGCGCCATTTCCACAGGCAATATCCAACAACCCGTCATTTTTATCGAATTGTAGGCCTCTACGCACGGCTGCGACGATCAACGAAATTTGCTCGTCATCAATAGGAGCTCCGTTTACGGTTCTCCGAACCTGACCCCAAAAATCATCTGGGGCGAGAGTTTTTGGATACTCGTCGTAATCATGCTTAGGAAACGTGGGGCCACCACCCTCCGCTTCCGGCATCTCAGCCTGCCAGTCCCGCTGATGACAAATTCCCCGTCCTTGAGTCTACTACCGCGTGCGCTGAATCGAGAATCTCTAAAAATTCGGCCGTTAAATACTCGCCACGATCTCCTCGTCCCGCCAGTGCAATAAATTCATTCAGCTCCGGGAAATCGGCACGATTCGGGTGATAAAGTTCAATTATTAGTCGTGCCATCGCCCGTAGATAGCCCTCGTCATCGACCCATCCTCGATCAGCCGCCCAGCGAAGTATAAACTCCCACTCGAAAATGCCGGCCGAATATATCGCTCCCTTCGCCTGAGAATTTTGTGCGGCGTGACGCCGAAAGGCGCTGCCGAGATATCCGACCAGGGCCACTTTGTAATTCGCATCAAATAAATTACAATATAGGGCGACGTCGGTTAAAAATCGCATCCTCCGACCGCATAACATAAACGGCTCGTCTAACTTCCGTAACGAGTCGGTCGTTAGTAAAATATTACTTGGTTCGCCGATTATATTCCCCGAGACGGTTACGACACGCTTTGCAAATTCGGACCGGTCGAACAGACGCGGCGCGTCGAATCCATACGGGATCGTTGCCTCCATAATTTTTCCGTTCTTATCGACTTCGTAGCGCGCGTGAAACGTCATATCCGCACTGAAGCGATCGGCGAGACGCACTAATGTATCTAGCGAGTTCGGCAAAAGAAAATCGTCATCGAACAGAAATTTTATATAGCGCCCGGTCGCATTGTCGATTAAATAGTCGCGATTCGCCCCCGGCTGTTGACGGCGCGGGTTGCTCATATAGCGAATTCTATCGTCTTGCCATTTCGAAACCACCGATTGTACGGCATCGCCAATTGAATCATCGCTTATTAGTAATTCAAAATCATCGAACGATTGATTTATGGCGCTGGATATACAAATATCTAGAAAATCCGGGCGGAATGCCGGAACGAGAATCGAGACGGTCGGCGACGTGGCGCGACCGAGTTTCCATTTGGCCGCCCCATATGGGGCGCGGCCCTCGCGGCGCCCATGCTGGATGTAATGGTAAAACGGCTCGACGCCCGCCGAGGCAACGTCGGGATTGCACTCAAGGTAGCGGGCTGGGTCAAAATCGGCGCGCGGGCTCCGTCGCTCTTTCCACCCGTAGGTGACATAATGGTAGACCGGATCGATACCCGAGAGCGCCACATCGCTGTAGGCGGTCCTATAATACGAGCAATCGAATTCCGTTCGGACGACGCGCAGCACTGAATCGACGACCTGAGGAATGTGTTGTTGCATCTTTCTCCAAGGCATCGAGCGCGCCGGGAGCGTCGCACTAGTCGCCCGGCCCCCTCGTCGCCGAGGTTCGCGACCGGGGAGGTGCGTGCGCCCCGCAGCCCCTAACAGAGATGATTCTCCGCCCGTAGCGCCAATAACCTCCGCTGCATGGCGCGTTATCATCGGCACTTCGGGCTCGAGCGGGATCCCTTTCTGGATACCGCCGATCCATTTTTTTACTGCGAACTCGGCGCGTTGGCGAAGGCGCGGACGCGGCTCTCCGCCTCCGTCGATGCCTCGCGCGGTATGACGGTCGTCCTCGGCGAGCCCGGTACCGGCAAGACGAGCCTCTGCGCCGCCTTGGAGCAAGAGTTGCTCTCCGACGATGCGATCGTTCTCGGCAAGATTCTCGACCCCACCTTTGCGAGCGATACCGAGTTCTTGGTCGCCGTCGGCAAGGTATTTGGGCTCGCGCTGCCGCCACGTTCGAGCGCCGCGCTGAAAAATGCGCTCAAAAACTTTCTCTTCGAATCGGCAATCCTCGAAAAGCGTACGCTCGTCCTGATTATCGACGAAGCGCAGAACCTCAGCGACGCGAATCTCGAAGCGCTGCGCATGCTGCTGAACTATCAAGTCCCCGCGAAGAAGCTCCTCAACATCCTCCTCTTCGGGCAGAGCGAGCTCGCACTGCGAATTGAAGCGCGTGGGAACCTCGCCGATCGCGTCGACGGCTGGCTCCGGCTCGATCGTCTCGATGACGGCATGGCATCGGCACTGCTCGATTACCGCCTCACGCGCGCCGGGCTGCCGCCCGGACGAGCGATCTTCTCACCGGAGGCGCGCGAAGTGCTGATCCGCGCCGCAGCGGGTCTTCCGCGCCGCCTCACGATGCTCGCGCACTTAGCGATGGAGGAGGCTGCGGATCGCAGCGCGCCGCTCGTCCTCGAAGATCACGTGCGCAGCGCGCTCTTTGCCCGCGGGATCGAACTTCCGGCGACGCCCCCGTCGGCCGCCACGGCGCGTAACGCGCAGCACCACGAATCGTTCTTCGCCCGGCTCTTTCGGCGATTCGCCACGAAGTAGCCGACGATGGCGAAGCGCCCCGACTTCGAAGTGAGCGCCGACATGCGGCTGCTCGAACTCCAGCGTCAGGCCGCAGGAGCCCCGGTTCGCGAGACGCGCTGGGAACCGAGCGCCGCCGATCTCGAGGAACTCGAAGATGCTCCCCAGGTCGCCGAGCCCCCAAGCGCACCCTCGACCGGAGCGGTGCTCCACCTTGCACTCGCCGCCGGTCCAGAACGAGGCCTCATTCCGGGGGCGCTCGTCAGCGTCACCATCGCGCTCTCGAACGACGGCGGCGTTCCCGCCGAAGGGATCGTGCTCTCCCTTCCGCTTCCCGCCGCCGCACGCTATCGTAGCGGCACCATACAACGTGACGGCCGCGCGCTCGACGACGAGCGCGGCGAAGAACTCTTCGGTGAAGGGCTCGCGATCGGCGCGCTCGCTCCCGGCGAACGCTGCACGATCGCCTATCGCATCGAGGTCGGGGCGGGCGTTACCCCGTTGCTCCTGTTGCCGCACGCCCGCTCGACCAATGCCGCCGTTATCGGCGCGCGCCCGCTCCGCCTCGCTCGCGGTAGCGCGGGAACGGCGTTCTCCAGCGCGGTACGCAACGAACTCGCCGATCTTCCAGTGGCGCCGCCGCGCGACGAGGAAGAGCTGCCGATCTACGAGCTCGACGAGGAAGAGCAACTCGAATACGAAGCGACCGCTGCCGCGCTCTCGAGCGCTGCACCGCCCTTCTCGCCGCCTCCGGAGCCCGCGCCTCCCGAGCCCGCGCCTCCCGAGCCCGCATCGCCGTCCGCATCCGCCCCCGCACCGGAGCCCTCAGCGGCGCCCCCGCCGGCTCCCGAACCACGCATAGCACGCGACCCCGCGCCCACGCCCACGCCCACGCCCGCGCCCACGCCCGCGCCCGAACCCGCTCCGCTCGCGCGCAGCGTCCCCGCGCTCCATCGTCGGCTCGACCGCGCGTCGGTTGCATTTTTCGAACGCTCCTTCGCCGCCGGGCGAGGTGCGACGCTCGTCGCGCACGCGCTCTTCGCTTCGGCGCTCGCCTGCGTTGATGGCGAAGAATCGCCGTTGCTCGCCCATCTCGATCGGCAAGCCGCGCTGCTCCACCGCATTACCCTCCACGCGAAACTCGGCCGCGCGGAGCGACTCGCTTCCTATGCGGGCGAAAGTTTCGTGCCCACGATCGCCGTCGATCTGCCTCCGCCCGCCTCGGCAAAAGGGGAGATCCTCCTCACCTTGGAGATCACCGACGCCGTGCGCGAGCGAATTGCCAGCGCGATCGGTGGGGATCGTCCGTGGGACTTTCACCGCGCTCGTCGTCTCGAACTCGCGCTCATGGCCGAATCGATATCGGGAGGCTCGCCGAACGATCGCGAAGCGGAGCTCGATCGAGAAGCACTCGCGGAGTACCGCGCGCTCTGGCAGGCCGCTCTTCAGCGGCTCTTCGTCCGGGCGCGCCTCGAACCGAGCATCGCCGTCGTTCAAAGTGCGGACGCCGCGCTCGATACGGCGGCGCGGCGCGTTCTCGAACGCCTCAAGCGCACGAAGGACGCGGGATAGATCTCCCGACGCTCTTTACTGCTGCGAATCGAGCCCGGCGCGGCGCGGTGGAATCGAGTTCGCACCGATCGAGCGCGCGTAAGCTTTAAATTTTACGAACGTTTTCAGACGCTCGCCGAGTTCTTCGTGATAGGCGCTCAAGCGCACGATCTGTCGGTCGCGAATCGCGTGAATGCGTTCGAGCCGTTCGCGCACCAATGCATCGAACGCTTCGTCACGGTCGAGATCGGGGCGTTCGAGTTCCTTCTCCAGCGAATGGGTGATGCGACGCGCGTTGCCGATCGCCGTGTCGAGACGCTCCCAATCGTGCTCTTGCAGCGCCGATTCCAATTCCGCACACGAACGTTCGAGCGCGCCGATCTCGGCGAGCGCCGCCGAGCGAGCGGGGCTATCCGACGGCGGCAAAACCGCTGCTCGCCGTCGGCTCGCTCGCGCCGCTCTCGTTCCGCTGCATCGCCTTAAACTGCGATACCGCCTCGGCCCAGGTTTTGCGGTAATCGATGAAGTCGGGGAGCAAGCGTTCGACGCGAACGACGTCCTTCTGCATGTTCGCCATGACGAGTTCGTGATGCCAGAACTCGTAGACGCGAAAGAGATTGGTCGCGAGTTCGCCGCCGATCTCCATATCGAGCGCACCCATCAAAACGGCGAGGGCGCGCTGCGCGCGCAGGAGCGCGCGATGAATACCCTCGATATCGCCGACGTCGGCGTGCATCTTCTCGATTGCCTGCTGCGCCGATACGACCAGAATGTCGAAGACCCGCACGATCAGGTCTTCTTTCGAAGCCGTCAGGATCGCCGTTTCGACGTACTTGTCGTTTGCCGAACGCGTCACGTTCCGGTCCGGTCCCTAGCTTCCCGAACTCGAGCCGTTAAAGAATCCGGCGAGCTGCGATTGCAGCGATTGGTACTGCGCTAGCGTCGCCTCGGTCTGAACGAACTCTTGCCGCAACGTGTTCGCTTGTTGATTGGCGTTATCTTGAATCTGCGAGACCTGCGATTGGAGCTGGGTGATCTGATTCGTATTTTGGTTCTGGAAGGTCTGCAATAACGAGACCGGGGGGACGGTCCCGACGATGCCGTTATTTAGTAATGTCGGCAAGCCGGTTGCGTAGGTGAGGTACGACCCGAGTTGGTTGGTCAGGCCTTGTGCGCCATTGAGGAGATCCTGGACCGCGTTGGGATTCGCGGCGAGCGCCGCATCGAGCGTCGTCACGTTCAACGGTTGCAACGTGCCGTCGGTACCCTGGAACGTCGTCGTATTGACGGCCTGCTGTCCGGTAGATCCCGGCTGCGTCGCCTGACTGTTATACGAAAGTTGCGAGAACGCGCTGCTGGTCTGGAGCCCGATCTGCGAGAGCGAATTATAGCCCCCGAACGATCCGCTTCCCAAGAAGCCGCTGACGATATTCGTCAACTGATCTTTGAGATTCGTGACGCTGTCGACCCCGAATAGAATGCCGCCGCCGACCGCCGGTGCCACCTGCCCCGGCAGTGCCGTTCCCTGCGCTGCCTGCAAGACGATCGGCGCCTGCGTCGCGCTGTTGATCTCGGTCACGGCGGAGTTGTACGCCGAGACGAAGGTGTTGAGCGCGTTCACTAACTGCGAGTTATCCTGCGCCACGGTCACCGTGAACGGAGAGGTAGTGTTTCCCGTCAGCTGCAGCGAGACGCCCGGTATCGCGGTGGTTACCGTATTGCTGTTGCTATAGTACGTCGTCGATCCGCCCGAGGGATTTGCAACGACGACCTGCGATTGCTGCCCGACCGTCGTCGTCGCTCCCGCCGCCGAGGTGAGCCCGACTGCGGTGAGAAAATTGCTGGTATCGCTCGAGGAGCCGACGATGATCGACTGCGCCCCGCTGCTCTTGTTCGTCAGCGAAATGCCGCCGGTCTGCGCGTTGTACGTCGCGACGACGCCGGCATTACTCGCGTTGATCTTTGCCAGCACCGATGCGAGATTATCGCCCGAGGCCGAGACGCTGATCGAAACGCCGTTGATGGTAAAGTTCCCGCTGGTAACCGGCGTGACGAAGCCCGCATCCGTACCGGTCGAATCGAACGCGACCGCCTGGTTGATGCCGCCGACTCCGGCGGTTCCGGTAACGCTCGTGGTCGCGCCGGTATTGTTGATCTGCGCTCCCGAGAGGCGGAGCACGTCGAGAAGATTTCCCTGGTCGTTCGCACTACCGAGCGTGATCGGCTTGCTTCCGCTCAACACCACCGCGCCCGATCCATTCAGCGACGCGGTGAACGACGGATCGTAGGCCTGCACCGCGGTTTGGATGTTCGCGAGAATCGTATTGAGCGACTGCGTGTTGACGTCGTAATTCACCGATACGCCATCGATCGTTACCGATCCGGTCGATCCGCTACCGTTGGTCGGCGTGATTGCCGCATACGAATCGACGAGCGGAACGGTATTCGATGCCTGGCCGGCATAGATGCCGGCGGTCGCCGGAAGCAGGTCGGTAATTGCGTGTCCGGCCGCCGTATTGCTGAGGACCGAGGTCGGCGTCGCCGTCTGCACCGAGTCGATCGTGTAGACGCCGGGAACGGCATTCCCGCCGGCGATCCCGGAGGCCACGATCGCCGCGAGGTTCGTGCTCGTCGCCGAAACGGCATCGTAGATATTCGGTTGCGATAGCGCACCGAGCGCCGTCTGCACGGAGGAAAGGAGATTGTTGATCTTGATCAGTTCGAGGTTGGCGGCATTGAGCGTCGCGATCTGCTGATTGATCTGCGTTGTCGGCGCCAGCGTCAGCGCGGTCAACTTTTGAATGATCGAATTATAATCGATACCCGACACGATGCCGGGGAAAGAAACGGGGGGAACGTTCGTCCCGGGGATCTGGCTGGTGGACATGGATTCCTTTCCTCACTGCGCCCTACGAGCAACGCGTTACGCGTTGCTGTCGAGCGTCACTCCTTGATGTTGGTCGAAAAACTCGGCGATCCCGATGAGGATCTCCGGAGGAAACTGCGCGACTTCTTGATTCGTCCGCGGATCGGAGAACACGGTCACGATCTCGTTGGGATGGTGCAACACGCGATACGATACGTTGAGGGCTACCGGCTGCGGGTTCGTGGGCGGCCCGAAAAAACGCGCGACCGACGAGACGACTTTTCCGTCGCCGTTTGACGGCGCCGGCCCGAAGCCGACCTGCGGAGGAGCGCCGGACGAATTCGGCGTGCCGATCGGCCCCGACGGGGCCGGAGGGACGCTCGCAACGCTCGGCGTCGCACCGTCTAGCGGTGCGTTCTCACCCGCGCCCGGAGGAGCGCCGTTCGCGCCGGAAACCGCGGCGGTTCCAGGAATTGGTGGCGGTGCGACCGCCGCTGCAGACGTAACATCCATGTGAAATCCCCCTCGAGTACTCTCTTCTTATCATCGGCGCCGCACGAGGGGCAGTTTAGTCGACGCCCGCGCGGCTCCGAGCTCGTTCGCCGGCGAGCTGATAGGCGGTCACGTAGGCGACGAACGCGGTGGTTTGATCGAATGCGACGCGGACGTGCGAGCGGAGGGCATCGCGCTCCGCAGGCGCCCGCTCCCATGCCCGCGCCAGCCCCGCCTCGATCGAGGCATGATCGCCGGGGTCGACGACCTCGGCGAATGCCCCGAAGAGCTCGCGCCCGTATCCCGCGGCCGAGAGTACGGGAAAGGCCCCGGTCGCAGCGGCGGCGGCGACCAGGTGGAGGCCGCGCCCCGTCCAAGCGCAGTCGGCGACCACGCGCGCCCGCGCCCGAAGCCAGGCGCGGTTGGCGAGGTTGAGGTGGCGCTGCGGTATCCAGATCGCCTGGACGCCCATCGCCTCCATGAGGCTCTGGAACCACTGATGGTCGATGACCGGCCCTGTAAAGACGATCGGCAGCGAGCGCTTCTTCGCCGCGAGCGCCAACGCGATCTGATTCGAGCGCGCCTCAACCGGGAGATCGCAGAGGACGAATTCACCCTCCCCGGCGAGGACGCGCGCATCCTCGCAGCGCGGTGCACCTTCCACGAGCCCCGGCACCGCGATCGCGCTCCCCGCCCAGCCGAAGCGACTGCGCAGCAGCGCCTCCTCCGCGGGGCACGAGAGCACTGCTACGTCGCACCGTTCCAGCATCGCCCGAACCCCGGCCTCCGCGGCGGGGCGTGGGTCGAATTCACGCTCCGGCGCGGAGTTCTCGATCGAGAGCGCGCGGGCACCGAGCGCGGCGAAATAGAGATCGAACATCGCCGCGTCGTTGACGTTACCGTAGACCGCCTTCGTTGCCTTCGGCCCGGAGAACGCTTCGCCGCGCGGATCGTCGACGGAGAGCGAGGCAACGAGCGGCATCGCGGGCATCGATTTCAGTAGCGCGACCGCCGCCGGAGCGACCTCGCTCCCCCAGGCGTGCACGAGATCGTACGATGAAAGATCGGCGTGTGCGCCGACGGGGAAGATGCCGACGTCGAAGCCCTCGCGCTCCAAACGCCGCGCGAGCACGTGCATCGCCAACGCATCGGCATCGGGATTGGTCAGCGCATCCTCGCGCACGAGCATCGCGATGCGCCCGGAGGATCCGCCCTGCACCGCCGGTTCGTTCAGCACGCTTGCACGCGCTTCAGCCGGAGCGCCCGCAAAGGAAACGCCGAGCGTACTCGCCGTCGGCCCATCATCGGGATCGAACGAGACCGTAATCGCCGGCGGGAGCGCGACGGTCACCGGAATTGATAGATCGCCGCTCTCTCCGCCGTCGCGAAGCACGCGCACCCGCGCGTCGGGAAGCGTGTCGGGGCGCTGCGCGACGACGAGATCGTAGGTTCCGGCACGGTCGAGCGGGGCGGGAGCGATGTCGAGCCAGCGCGCGGCAAAGGCGAGCGCCTCGGGGTCGCCGAGATCGAGCGCGATATCGGCGCCCGCGCGCGCGAGCGAGAGCGCACCGACCGCCCCACGCGGATCGACGATCGCGGCCCGCGTTCCGGGCCGCACGTAGCGCGCGGCAAAAACGTAGGGCGCGAGATCTTCGTAGAGTTCGGTGTAGCCGGTCACGCCGAGGAGGCGCAATTCCCGGGCGCGCGCGATTTCGCGCTCCGCGCGAGGATCGAAGATCTCCAAGCTCTCGGCGCGCGCGCGTCGATTGAGAAATTGAACGCGGAGCCACGGAAAGATCTTCCGTTCGATATCGTCGGCGCGTTGCGGATCGAGCGATCGATAATCGAGCGGCCAGAGCAGCACGCTGCTCTCGCGCTCCAGCAGTGAAGCGACTTCAATTTCGCAGTTGAAGACGATCGTCCAGCGCTCCGCGTCACGAAAGCCGAGGTCGATCGTGCAGCGTTGCGTGAGCGACCAGCCGGGTTCCAAGCGCGCGAAAGCGAACGTCGCGGCACCGATCGCGGCCATCGCCTCATTGCGGGGCCGCAGTGGGAAGCGCCGATGGCGATCGTGGAATCTCACGGTTTCTCCACTTCGACGAGTCGCCGCAGCGAGCTCGGGCTGGCGTTGGGAAGGTCGACGACGGCGATGGTTCGCGCGGCGGCTTCGAGCTCTTCATCGAGGTCGACGACTTCGACATCGGCGCAGCTCTCCGACGAAATATCGAGCGACGCAAGAATTTTTTCGATCCGGCGTTCCACCGCCGCCGCATCGCCACCCTCGCCGAGGCGCAACGTCAGTACGACGGGATCCTCGCTGCGGAACGCACGCAGGTAGCGCCGCATGAAGCGCCCGACGGGTTCCCAGGCGGCATCGCCTCCGGAGAACTCGGCGACGAACCGCACGGCGGCGGCGCGTTCGCTGCGGTCGCTCGGCCGTTCCTCTCGAGGTGCATCGGATTTTGGTTTCGGCAACGCAGCGTAATGCAGCGCGCGATTGAAGCCGTTGAAGTATCCCGGACGCGGGTCGTAGCCGCTCTCGGGATAGGCGGGCGGGTAGCCCCATTTCGCCGCGAAGTACGTCCAGTTCGCGCGCATCGTCGCGCCGTAATCGACATTATTGGCGACGAAACTGCGACTGCCGAAATGATGGATGAAGGCATCCTCGCACACGAAAATTTTATATCCCGCCGCACGCGCGCGCATGCAGAGATCGTCATCCTCGAAGTTGCCGACGCCGAAGCGTTCGTCGAACCCGCCGATTTCATCGACGAGCGCTCTCGGCATGCAAAGACAGAAGCCCACGGCGCGGTCGGTATAGTATCCACGCCCCTTGAACCGACGCCCGCGCTCCGCGGCGAATGCCAGCATCGCCGCCTCGTCTTCGTAGCGCGCGTTCGGAACCTGCTGGTGCCCCGAGACGCTATTGCTCCGCGGAGCGGTGATGCCGACGGCGCGCTTATCTCGGTACGGGCGCAACAGTGCCTCGAGCCAACCATCGCTGACTAAGACGTCGTTATTGAGCACGACGACGTACTCGCCGCGTGCCGCCGCCATACCGATGTTGTTTCCCGCACCGAAGCCGCGATTCACGCCGTTGTAAAGCACGCGGACGTGGGGGTCGTCGATCGAACGCAGGTAGGCGATCGTATCGGGCCCCGATCCGTTATCGACGACGATGATTTCGAACGGTTCGCGCGTCCGTGCGAGCAGTGAGTTCAGCGCCAATTTCGTGTATTCGGGCGCGTTCCAACTGAGCGTGACGATCGAAACGAGTCCGGGTTCGGGTGCGTCGGCGACCGTCAGTCGCTCTTTCAAAAATGCGTCGTCGCGACCGATCAAGGAAGCGATGCTGCGCTGATAGGTGCGTTCGAAGAGATCGTCGCGCTCCGGCTCGACGTTGCCTTCCACGACCGCCTCGTCCATCCCGACGACCCCGATCCCGAGTTCGAGGGCACGTACGCAGAGATCGGCGAGGCTTCCGGCGAGGCTCGGAAACGGCTTGAGCCGATAGTGCTGTGGAAGCCGCCAGAGCGCGACGAGCAGCGCGCGCGCGTCACCGCACGCCGGCGACGCATCGAAACCGAGCATCGCTTCGGGCGCACCCGTCGCCGCGAGCGCGTCGTAGCGAATTTCGAGTCGCCGCGAAAGGTGTTCGAACCACCCGGGAGCGAGTGCGATGCGTGCGTCGAGAAAAAACGCGTACCGATTTCCGCGCAATTCCATCGCCGCTTTCGCAGCATCGATATCGTCGCGACCGATCCAATCGATCCCGTCGATTTTTACGGGCGCCGAGCGCAGGTCGCGTTCGATACGTTCCCGGCGCTCCGGCGTCACCTCGCCGTGAACCACCGCGCGCATCGACGGAGTCGGGAGCATCTGCGCCGAGACCACGGCGTTCGGCATGACGACCGTTCGCTTCACGAGGCCGCGTTCGTAGTCCCAAAGCCCGGCATCGATCCGCGGAAAATCGCGCCAGCGCCGCTCGAGGCGCGCGATATTGGGCATCACGCGCCGGAAGCGCTGCGAACCGGACTGCGATTCGTAATGAAAGAGCACGGCTTTCGGTTCGTAGACGATGCGCAGGCCGGCGTGACGAATTTTCAGACAGTAATCGACGTCTTCGTAGCCGTTCCAAAAGCCCTCGTCGAGCCCACCGAGGCGAACGTAGAGATCGCGCGGCGTTGCCAGGCACGCTCCCGTGACGGCCTGAACGTCGCGGCGCTTCATGACCGTCGGTTCTTCGGTAGGAGCGAGAAAGCCGAAATGGGTCGGCGCCATCGTGTTGACGCCGCTCAACACTTCGTTGAAAATGACACCCGCGTGTTGGATCAAGCCGTCGCCGAATAACAGGCGAGCACCGACCGCGCCGACATCCGGGCTTTCGAGATGCCCGAGCATCGCTTCGAGCCAGCCCGGCAGCGCCTTCGTATCGTTGTTCAGTAGCACGAGAAAACGCCCCGAGGCGACCGCCGCCCCCTGATTGTTCGCGACCGCAAAACCGAGGTTCCGCTCGTTGACGATCGTCTTGATCCACGGGAACTCGGCGAGAACGGTGGCGGTATCGTCGGTCGACCCATTGTCGACCACGATCACCTCGCCGAGGACGTCGCGCGGCAAGGTCTCCGCGAGCGCCTGTAAACAGACGCGCGTCAACGCGGCCTTGTTGAAGACGGGAATGACGATCGAATAGAGCAAGGCCGAGGCTATCGAACGAGCGCGGCGTCGGCGATCCGGCGCGCGTCCTCAAAACGTTCTTGTTTTAAATACAACATCGAGAGTTCGACCGCGACGCGCTGCGGATCGAAACGGAGCGCGGCGAGTAACATCTGCTCGCTCTCCGCCTCTCGCCCCAACTGCTGTAAGAGCGCCGATCGTAGAATCACCGCTTCGATGTTCTGCGGTGCGCGGGAGAGCACCATCTCCGTCGAGGCGAGCGCCTCTTCGAGGGATCCGCGTCCGCGCGCGTCGAGCGCGAGCATCATCCGCGCGCGCAGAAAGAGATCGCCGCTCTCCGCAGGTACCCGCTCGGCCCAGCGCCGCGCGCTCTCCGCATCGCCCATGCTCGAACACGCGAGCGCCGCGCCGAAAAGCAGGGTTCCGTCGGCAGGCTCGCGTTCGAGGCCGCGCTCGGCGATCGCCCGCGACTCCGAGAAACGCCCTTGCGCGAACAAGCGACTCGCGCGACGTCGAAAATCTGCAATCTCGAGCGGTTCGGTCGCGTCCTCGGCCGCATAGAGCCGTTCGAGCCCCGCCTGGTCGCCGCGCGCCCGCAAGATCGCCTCGAGCGGATCGAGGGCGAGTGCGGCGCCCGGCATGCGTTCGGCCGCCTCGCGCAAGAAGTGCTCGCGATCCGGCCAACCGTTCCGTTCGCAGACCGCCGCGCCGGCCATCAACACGGGAAATTGAGCGGTCGGAGAGATCTGCGGAATCGCCGCGCGGATCGCATCGAGCGCCTCGCGGTCGCGATGGGCGCGCAGGAGAAAGTTGACGTAATCGACCGCGCTCTGGTCGGAGGGAAGATCGCGGAACGCCGCCGCAAAGGTCGCCGCCGCCTCATCGATCCGTTTGAGCCGTTCGTAAGCGCGCGCGAGATTGAGCCGCAGCGGCAATGCCGACGGCCGGTTCTTCAGCCCTTTTTCGAACCACTCCACCGCCGCAGTGTCGTCCCCTTCGGCGACGTAGGTCGCGCCGACTTCGCTATAGGCCTTCCACTTCGAGACTTCGTCGTCGACGACGAACTGCAAGTGATTGTACTCACCGTCGGCGATCGCAGCCTGAAACGCCTCGCGCGCATCGGCGAGTCGCTTCTGCGCGACGAGCGCCTTGCCGAGTGCGAAATGGCCGTTGGCGTAGTGCGGCGAGAATTTCAGACAGAGACGCGCCGCCTCTTCGCCTTTGACCGGATCGTTGATCTTTTCCGTATACACGTCGGCGAGCGCCGAGAGCCCGTTGGCGAAAAATCCGCGCGGCTGATCCTTATTGACCTCGATCATCTTCTCCAGCGCCGTACGCGCCGTTTCGTAATCGCCGATCAAGAACGCCGTCGTTCCGAGATTAAACCAGTGGAACGCTTCCTCCGGCTCGCGCTCCACCGCCGCCTTGACGATGGCGATATTTCGCGCGCCCTTATCGCGCTCGGTGACGATCTCTTTGAGGTAGCCGCTGTGCTTGATGGCAATCGGCGATGCCGAGGCCTTCAGGCCCAACTGCGACTGGTCGAGCGTGATAAATTCGTGAATCAGGCCGCGATACCGAATGCGCGGGTGGTTCGGAAAGATGCGAATCAAGAGGTGGGACATCTGCCCGGTGCCCTGGTAGTCGTTCGATTCGTTGTAACAACGCACCCAAACGCCGGTATCGAAGGCCGGGACGCTCTTGAGTTGAGCCAGGAGCGACTCGCTCCCCGGCAGATACTCTTCGTCGGCGTCGAGCATGAAGATCCAACGATACGAAGCCATCGCAATCGCTTCGTTCCGCGCCCACGCAAAATCGTTTCGCCATTCGCGAATCTCGACTTTGGCGCCGAATTCACGCGCGATCTCGACGGTTCGATCGGTCGATCCGGTATCGACGATGCAAATTTCATCGACGTAGGGAGCGATGCTCTGCAAGCATTTCGCCAAGAACTTTTCTTCGTTCTTGACGATCATGCAGAGGCTCAAACCCGCAGGGAGTTGCGGGGCGTCGGCCGGCGGGCGCGGCAAAGAGATCGTTTGCGCGATAGTGGCGGGCTGCGTCGGCGGGGGAGAGACGCTCGGCGGAGCGGCCGCCTGTTTTTTTGCTTTGATCCGAACCGGCATTCTCTCTCCTCTTCGGCATCTTCGCTGCGGGCTCTTACTCGCCGAGCGCGGGCGGACACAAAAAAGCGGGGCCCGCTCGCGCGAGCCCCGCTCCCAGGTTGGTTACCCGAGGATTCCGCCTTAGCGGAAGAGTCCGAGAACCGACTGAGCGTTCGTGTTGGACTGAGCCAACACCGAGGTGCCGACCTGTACCAGCACTTGCAGCTTCGTGAACTGCGTCGTCGCTTGACCGACGTTGAGGTCGCGGATCGACGATTCCGAGGCCTGCAGGTTGACGGCCGCGATGTTGTCGTTGTTCGAATCTTCGTTGAGACGGACGACGACCGCACCGAGGAGTGCCTGCTGGTTGAGAATCGTGTTGAGCGCCTGGTCGATCTGACCGATCGCGTCTTCCGAACCGATCGACGGGTTGTTCGCCGCCGAGAGCGCCAGGTTGATGTTCGAGATGCGCAGGGTCTGCGTATTCGTGGCCTGGATGCCGATTTGGATGACGTCGCCCTCGTTCGCTCCCGATTGGAAGTTGAACGCGGGGTTGTTCGGATTGGTCAGCGCAGCGACGTTCTGCGTCACTTTGACGTACGAGGTCACACCGACATCGAGCGAGCTGATCGACCCGATGGTGACGTTCACGTTGTCGAACGCACCTGCGACGCTTTGCGCACCGTAGAGCGTGCTCGAAACGCAGACCTGGCCCGTCGCGCTGGCGACGAAGGTTTCCTGAACCGCGATCGAGACGCCGGTGTTGATCACCTGGAGTTCGATCGTGCCGTCGAGCGTCGAACCGGTCGCACCCGAGAGACCGGCTGCGGGGCCGGCTGCCGTGGTGAAGAAGTTCGCGCTGCTGGCGACCGCCGAAGCGGCGAGGAAGCCGTAGTTGAAGCCCGAGACTTGGAGCGCTCCGTTGGTGGAGAGCGCCGAGTTCGAGGTAACGTTGATCGCAGCTTGCACCTGCGGCTGGAAGCCGGCATGGCTACCATCGAGGAGCGGCTGACCGTTGAAGTTGACGCTCTGCGAGATGCTGTTGACTTCGAGCAGCAGCTGGCTCACTTCAGCCTGAAGGTTGACGCGATCCTGATTGCTGTTGAGGTCGGACGAAGCCTCGACCGCGAGGCTACGAATGCGCTGCAGAATGTCGGTCGTCGTAGAAAGCGCACCGAGCGCGACTTGCGCCGCGTTGTTCGCGTTCTGGACGTTCTGAACGGCGGTGTTAAAGCCATCGACCTGCGTTTGCAGGTTGGTAGCGATGGCGAGACCGGACGGATCGTCCGCCGCGGAGTTGATGCGCAAACCAGACGAAAGCTGAGTAACGATGTTCTTCAGCGCACTCTGGTTGTTGTTCAGGTTGAACTGAACGCTATTGGCCAACAGGTTGTTGGCGATGCTCAGACCTTGAGCCATGTGATTTCCTCCTTGATTGTTGCGCGCAGAGCGCACAGGTAGAGACTAGTCATCTGCGAGGAAGCGTCCTGCTCCCTCCCTCAGTTTATCGGAACCCCGGG
>JAJZVP010000174.1 GCA_021845615.1 bacterium
AGATCGACGATGATCCCGCCGGTGATACCGGCTCCGATAATGCGCCCGACCCCAGGTGGACGTTTCGCGAGGGCTTGAGCCACGGTCATTCCTCCAATACGGCTACGAATGCGGTGAGAGATCTCGCGTAGCGCAAACGGGTGCTGGAGCCCGAGCGCGAAGAGAAGCCGTATGCCACGTCGTTCGCACCGTCGCCCCCGCATCACTCCCGTTCGCGCGCTGGTAGCGGCTCTCGCGCTCATCGTTGGAGTCTTGTTCGTGCGCTCCTTCCTGTTTCCGCATCCTCCCGAGCGCGTGGCGATCCATCCGCGCCCGAGCGCCACCGCCCCCCCGGCCCCCACTTTGGCGGCGAGCTCGGTACCATCGACGGCGCCAACCCCCCACCGCAGCCCGGCGGCGCGCCCGACGATCTCACCGGCGCTGCCATCGGGGCACGCGCGCCTCGCGCTCATCGTCGACGATTGCGGCCAGTGGCTCGATATCGAACGGGGCTACATCGCGCTGCCGATTCCGCTCACGCTCGCGGTTTTACCGGAGGTTCGGTACACCACGCGCATCGCCGATGAAGCACACGCCGCCGGGAAAGGCGTCATGCTCCACCTTCCGATGCAGCCGATCTCCGCGCTCGATCCCGGCCCCGGCAAGATCGTGGTCTCGATGAATGACGAAACGATCGAAGCGCAGGTTGCCCGCGATATCGATGCGGTGCCCTACGCCGAGGGAGCGAACAACCACGAAGGAAGCCGCGCCACCTCCGATCCTCGCGTGATGGCTGCGGTCATGCGCGTCTTTCGTAGTCGTGGGCTCTTCTTTATCGATTCGCGCACGATTGCGACGACCGTCGCGCAAAAAACCGCGCGCGCGTACGGCGTGCCGAATGCCGCGCGCGACGTCTTTCTCGACGATCGGAACACCGTTCCGGCGGTGGAAGCGCAACTGCGGCTCGCCGCTCGTATCGCGCTAAAGCGCGGCAGCGCGATCGCTATCGGGCACCCGCGCCCCGCGACGCTCGCCGCGGTACGGGCACTCTATCCACAACTCGAGCGCGAAGGAATCACGTTCGTCCTCGCGCGCACGCTGGTCGGTATCGACGGAAAGGCATCGCAAAGCACACGCACATGAAAACGATCGCATTTTACGGGGCGGGGCTCTTAGGCTCCAATTTCGTTCGCGCTTTTCGCCGGCGCGGTTATGCCGTGCGGCTCTGGAATCGCACCGCCGCGCGCGCGCAAGCGCTCGCGGATATCGGCGTGGAGATCTGCACGCTCCCCGAAGAGGCGGCAGCGGGCGCCGATTATCTCCACCTCTGCCTCAGCGACGATGCGGCGGTCGAGAGCGTGCTCGAACGCGTGCTTCCCCGGCTCGACAAACGCGTACCGATCTGCGACCACACGACCTGCCTGCCGCAGCGAGTCGCCGAACGCACGCGCGCGCTCCATGCGCAGGGCTACCGCTACCTTCACGCCCCGGTCTTTATGGGGCCACCGAACGCACTCGATGGGAGCGGCTCGATGCTGGTAAGCGGCGATCGAAGCGAGATCGCCCTCCTGCACGATCATCTCGCGGCGATGACCGGAACGCTGCGCGATCTCGGCGAGCGTATCGAAGCGGCCGCGATCTACAAACTCCTCGGCAACGCGATGATTCTCGCGGTGATCGGCGGGGTCGCCGACGTGCTGCATATCGGGGCCGCCCAGGGGCTCACCGGCCCCGAAAGTTTCAAGATCTTCGACTTCTACGATCCCAAAGGGCAGATCGAGGGGCGCGGGCGCCGGATGGCCGCGGGCGACGAGAGCGCGACCTGGAGCGTGGAGATGGCGCTCAAAGACGCTCGCCTCATGCAAGGCGCCGCCTACGACGGAGCGTTGCCGGTGATCGATGCGGTCGCCGCCCGGCTCACCGAACTCGCCGCTACGGGAGCGGCGAAGGCCGATCTCGCGGCGCTCGCGCGCTAGGCGGGGCGCTCGGCGCGACCGCCGGGAGCGGCGTCCGGCGCGGCAACGGGATGCCGTTCCAGCGGGGGCGCGGCGTTGGGGGCACGCGCGGCGCGAAGACCACATGCGGTAGCGGGTTGGGTTGCGTGGGGAGCCTCCGCGCGAGCCGCGCGATCGGCGTGCGGATCTCCACCGTGCGCGCCGCTGCAGCGTAGCGCACCTCGTCGCCGAGGGGGCGCAGGGTCGAGGCGAGCGGGAGATAGAGCTGCCCCAGGGGGCGATGCGCCGAGCGCGGCACCCGAATCACCACGCAACGCCCGCTGCGATAGATAAAGAGCCGGTTCCCGACGCGGATGATGCGGTCGACGAACGCGGCTACGACCGGCCATGCCGGCGCGTAGAGGTGCCCGCTCCGCAGCACCAGCGGACGATAGGAGTGGATGGGCGCTCCGTCCCGGAGCACGCGCGTCGGTGGGAGAAACGGCACGATACGGCGATATACCGCACGCGATGGCGCGAATCTTTGCGGTCTTCAGGAATGCGGGCGCGCGTTTCTCATCCGAGGGCTGTGCGTTCGCCGCTCAGGCGGTCGCTTTCAACGCCCTCTTCTCGCTCTTTCCCCTGGTCGTCCTCGCGATCGGGGGCGTTTCGATCTTCATCCACAACGGCCGCGGACGGGTGCTCGCCTTCTTCGACGAACTCGCCCCGACGCTTCACAACGTGGTTGCGGCGAACCTCAGCGCGTACTATTACGGGCGGGGCATCACCAGCGTCATCGCGCTCGTCGTATTAATTTGGTCGGCGAAAAATCTCTTTATGTCGCTCGCCTTCGCGCTCGATCGCACGATGAAGGTCGACGAACGGCGCCCGCTCGTCGCCCATATCGCCGTCGCGGTCGTCGCGCTACCGATTCTCGGCCTCGCATTACTCATCGCCCTCGTGCTGCCGGTGCTCTTCTCGGTCGCCTTCGCGATGGCGCACATACCCGATCGCCGCGATATGTTGCATCTCGCCGCATACGCGATCTCGCTCGCGCTCGTTTTTGGCGCTTCGCTCTTCCTCTATCGCCTGCTCCCCAATCGCGACGTACCGTGGACGATCGCCCTGCCGGGGGCGATTCTCTGCGCCACCCTCTGGCCGCTCGTACAGTATGCATTTACGATTTATACGCTGCATATGAACTACACCGCGATCTATGGAGCACTCACCGCGCCGATCGTCCTGCTACTGTGGTTCTACCTGATCGGTTCGATTTTTCTTTTCGGTGGTGCGCTCAACGCCGCCGTCGAAGCACGTC
>JAJZVP010000175.1 GCA_021845615.1 bacterium
CGCGCGAGTGGGCGGAGGTGGTTTTTTGTACCTACGCGATGAGAATGCCGTCGTTCCGGTGCTCGGTCGTGAGAGCGGCTTGCCGCCCCGCGGGATGCCGAAGAACTTTATGCTCGCGTGGCTTTTGGTCATGCTGAATCACAGCGATCTCCACGGGTACGAAATTATGAAAACGCTGCGCGAGCGTTTCGACGTCAGCACCGATCCGAGCTCGCTCTACCGCGCCCTACGCCGCCTCGAGCGGGACGGCTACATCTCGTCGTGGTGGGATTCGCGCGAATGCGGCCCCGCGCGCCGTGTCTATCAAATCACGGTGACCGGCCGCTCGACGCTCGCGTTGTGGAACGACGCGCTCGAACAGTATCGCTCGCATCTCGAGTCATTCTTCGAACTCTATAACGGCGCGAAAGCCGACTCGGCCTCTTCGGCGATCGGCGCGTAAGGGGCGACTGTATCGTGGCTGCCGATGCCCGCGTTCTTTTCCTGGGCAGCGGCGGCGCGCGTTTCGTCGTGGCGCGACAGTTGCGTGCCTCCGGCGGAATGTGGTTTCACTTTGGGGAGACGCAGATCCACCTCGATCCCGGGCCCGGCGCACTCGTTCGCGCGCTCTCGCACGTGCCGCCGCTCAATCCGCGCGATCTCGACGCGATCGTGCTCTCGCACAAGCACCTCGACCACGCCGGCGATATCAACGCGATGATCGAGGCGATGACCGCGGGTGGATTTCGCCGCCGCGGCACGCTCCTCGCGCCGCGCGACGCGTTTGAGGGAGACTCGCTGCTGCAGCCCTACGCCGCGGCCTTCGTCGAACGTCGCGAGATACTCGAGCCCTCGCGTTCGGGCTATCGCGTCGGCGAGGTGGAGATTGCGAGTTCGCCGCTCCACCACCATGCGGTGCAGACGCTCGGCGTTCATTTCCAGTATCGCGATCTGCGCGTCGCCTATCTTCCGTGCGGACGCTTCGATGAAAGCATCGCCGCCGATTATGCGGCGCATCGCCCGGACGTGTTGATCGTGAACGTCCTTCGCTTCGAAGATGCGATGCAGGTCGATCACCTTACCTGGGCGCAGGCGCGCACGATCGTCGAAATGGTTCGCCCGAGCGTCGCGATCTTTCAGCATTTCGGAACGAAGATGCTCGAACGAGATCCGGCGCGCCTCGCGCAGGAGGTCGAGGACGATTTAGGGCTCCGGGCGATCGCCGCCTACGACGGGCTCGAGATCGATCTCGCAACGCAGGTCGCGGCAGTCCGTGGCTGAGATCGTTCGCGTCGCCGACGAGCGCGCGGAGGCGTTTTATCGGCAACACGCTCGCGCCGCGCTCAAAACGGCGTGGGCGTTTACGGTGGTGTGGCACGAACAAATCGTCGACGTAATCGCGGTCGAGGGCGAGCGAACGGTCGGAACGGCGCGCCTGCGCATCGCCGCTTCGCTAGGACACGTCGAACGCATCGTCGTCGACCCGGAGTTTCGGCGGCGTGGAATCGGTCGCGCGATGCTGCTCGAACTCGACGATATCGCGAATTACTACAACTGCCACAAGATGACGATCGGCGTTCTCGCCGGCGGCGAGGCCGAGCGCTTCTTCGAGGCCGGCGGGTACCACCGGGAAGCGCTGCTACCGCAGCACGATTTCAAACTCGACGTCGCGATGCTCCGGAAGTTTTTGCTCTAACGCGATCGCGCGGGCGGGCCGCGACGGCGGCCGCGTACGTTTCTGCGTATCGGCGGCGGCCGACGCGGGGCTGGGAAGCGGCGCAACGCCCGCACGCGCCCACCCTGCGGACGTCGTTTCGGAAGCGCGGCTAAGCGCGCGCGAACCCTGCGAAAAGCGCGCGCGATCGCCGGAATGCGCCGCGATAAGCGCGGGTGCGAGGCGATCGATCCATCGAAAAGCACGACGCGCCCGCGCGGACTGATCGCGCTCACGACCGGACCGCCGCCGGCGAGCACGGCGCGCGCGCCGTTCCCCGAGCGCGCGAGGCTGTGCGCTCCGCGGAAACTCGTGGCAATCGCGTTCGCGCCGCGCCCCTGTGCCTCGATCTGCGCTCCTCCGCGAACGCCGAGCACGACGTTCCCGCGCTGCGATTGGAAGCGCGCGAGCCCGGTGCGGAAGCGCATATCTTCGGCGAGGATCGATCCACCGATACTGCCGACATCGATCTGGCTCGCGGTGACGTGGCTGAGGAAAATATTTCCGACGGCGTTGCGCACGCGCAAGCGCCCGAACGCGGAGTTCTGCGCGAGAATCGGGCCGCGACCGGTCTGCGCGACGCCGCTGGAACGAACGTTATCGAGCGCGATCGCTCCCTGGTGGACGAGCGCGGCGAACGCCGCTCCGCGATATCCCTCGATATGCAGGGTGCCGCTGCCCGCGATGCGGACCGCGAGCATTTGGGTGGAGGCGGGAAGATGGATCACCGTCGGGCCGCCGCCGCGGATCACGACTGCATCGTGATCGCCCGGGGGAATATTCGGCAGCACGAACGGCTCGGCGGGAAGATTGAGGGAGCCGTTCGGGGTCGCAACGCGCTGTGCCCACAAGGTGATGTCGTGCGGGATATGTCCGCGCACGCTCGCGGCATCGAAGTGCTGCCAACCGATATGGCCGCCGGTTTGGATCTCGACGTCGGGGCGATTCCACGTAACGATGCGCAGGTATCCGTACTGCAGCTGCACGCTAACGATCGGGGCGGCGCCCACGGCGATATCGTCGGCGCGCGCCCGGGCCGACGCCGCAAACGTGAAAACTGCGGCGAGCGCCGTCGCTGCCGCAAGCCTCGAGATCGCGTTCATCGTGCTCTCAGCGTAACGCGGGCGGGCGCGCGCGTCATGAGGGATCGGTGAACTCTTCGACGAGGCGCGGAAGCGTGATTCGCAGCAGCGCCCCGCCGCCCGGTGCGCTCTCGGCGCGAACCTCGCCCCCGTGGACGCGAGCGATGGAGCGAACGATGGCGAGTCCCAGCCCGGTTCCGGGGGTCGAGCGTGCGTGGGCGCTATCCCCGCGATAGAAGCGCTCGAAGACGTGCGCGCGCTGCGGCTCGGGGATGCCGGGGCCGTCGTCGAGCACCTCGACGAGCGCGCGCTCGCCGAGCGCGCGAACGCGCACCTCGACCGAACCCTGCGGCGTGAACTTCATCGCGTTCTCGATCAGGTTGGCGATCGCTTGACGTAAGAGATGCGCTTCGCCCATGA
>JAJZVP010000041.1 GCA_021845615.1 bacterium
TTATAGAGCCGCTCGACGGTGCGCGCGAGGAAGGGCACGCCGAGGATCGGGACCATCGGTTTGGGGGTACCGTAGGTAAGCGGGCGCAGGCGCGTGCCTTCGCCGCCGACGAGAACGATTGCTTGCATCGCTGGTTGTGGTTGGCGGTTGAGGTGCGAGGTTCATCCCCGCGACGAACAGGTTAAGGGTTGCGGGCGAGCACGAGAGCAGCATCGCCATCGAACGCTCGTTCGCGTAGAATGAAGCCTATGGCTAATAGACGCTACGACTGGGCGGCGATCCAGAGCTATTACGACGCCGGGAACTCCTACCGCGCATGCCGCTCATTTTTCGGCTTTTCAGCCGGGGCATGGACGAAGGCGGTCGATCGAGGCGAGCTACACGCTCGCTCGCGAGGAACGCCGATCCAACAAATGCTTGCATCAAGTACGTCGCGCACGAACCTCAAGCGCCGCCTCCTCGTAGAAGGCCTCCTTCGGAATGAGTGCTACGAGTGCGGATTACGTGAGTGGCGAGGGAGAAGTTTATCCACGCAGATCGACCACATCAACGGGAATAATTGCGACAATCGCCTTGAGAATCTGCGTATGCTTTGCCCGAACTGCCATAGCCAGACGCCTACTTTTGGCGGGCGCAACGCGAAAACACGGAAATCCTTGCCAGGTTCTCCAGGGGTCGTGTAGTATATCGGTCGCTGCCGTTCCCGGTTGGTGAAATGGTATCACGCCTGGCTCTGAACCAGGTATTCGTGGTTCGAGTCCATGACCGGGAGCCACGGCCCTATCGTCTAGAGGCCTAGGACGCCGCCCTCTCACGGCGGTAACGCGGGTTCGAATCCCGCTGGGGCTACCACTATTTGTAGAGATCGCGCTTCCCGCCGATCTCTTTTTTCATCTCGTTTCGATACCCCGCTCCATTAGGACGATATCCCAAATTTCACCGTTCTGGCGGCGCGGCGATTTTTCGACAGTTCCGGTGCGAACAAATCCGTTTCGTTCATACAGGCGTATCGCCGCTTCGTTATGCGGATAGACGCCGAGCGTTAACGCGCGAATGCCGCGCGCGCGAGCCCATTCAAACGCCGCGTCGAGCAAGGCCGTTCCAACACCCTGCTCGCGCCGCTCGGGCGCGACAAGCATTCCGAAACTCCAGTCGCCGCGATCGTTTTCGCGAAGATCGATTGCGCCGACGATATCCTCGGCATCGGCTGCAACAATGAGCGCATCGGAACCCGATGCGATACGCGTCTCCCAGCCCCGCCGGTAGCGATCCTTATCGAAACCCGGCTCGGTGCCGATCCAACGGCCCTCGGCAGCTACCGCTTCGAAGAGCGCGAGCACCCCGTCGATATCTTCAGTCCCGGCGGGGCGAATCGCGATGGTGCTCGTCCGATCCATCCGTTTCGGTTTCCTCGGCGGCTCGCGCATCCTCCTCGTGCCAACGGCGAAGCAACTCCGCGCGTTGGTCGGTATCGATATCGAGGGCGGGGTCGATCCCCAGTTCGGAGACCATCTCTTTCCCGACGTTCCGATCGTTCATGTTCATCCTCCACCAGAATACTACCCGAAGCCCGGCCCGCTCTAACCGCCACCAACCGGTTCGGAGCTCGCCTGCGAGGTAACCCCGCCGCGGACGCGTAACCCTTATCGGAATGTTTGCCGCACTGACCCTGAGTAGCTTGCTTGCCGTCGTCCCGTCGCCGGCCCCCGCTCCGACGCCGACGCTGCCCCCCCGTGATCATCCGCACCATCACGACCGCCCGCTGCACCACCCTGCACGAAATGATGCGCCCCATCGGCTACGTGACGCGGCGCAACGACGACGCGTTTCGCGCGATGGCGTTCGCGACGCAGAAGTTTCTCAGCCAATTTATACCCGGTGACGTGCCTACCATCGCCGATCTTCAGGCGTCGCTAGGTAGCGACAACGGGCAAGGCACCGGGCTCAACGGAACGGGCACCGCAATGAGCACCGGCCTGAGTGCTTCACGCGGCAACGATCCCCTCGTCTACGGGCCCTCGCAGATCCTCAGTGCAGCGCGCATCGACGCCGTTGCGCAGCAGATCTTCGGCAACATTATGGTCGAGCGCTCGTTTCTCACGAAGTCGTATAAAAAGTTTCCAGCGGGGAAAAACCCGAAGGTCGATGCGATGCGTCGCGTCGCTCAGAACGTCATGACGCTTCAGGAAGCACTCGCCAACAAATACGAGCAATTCGCCGGGACCTATTTCGACGGTATGGATCTCGCACGCATGACCGCCAACAATAGCGCGAATGTCGCGACGATCAAGATTGCATTACGCGAATTGCTCCTCGGCGATACGCGCGGGCTTGCCGGCGACACGCCCCGGAAGCTCTCGCCGACCGATCCCTTCTTCGGCTATAAGAACGCGGAACAACTCGCCGAGGACGGAAACCCCGGGGAAGTGCTGACCGCGCTCAAAGGGCAAGAATTCGCGTTTACGTCGACGCTCATTCACACCTACAACGTCTGCCACCAGTCGCATTACATCCTCGCGCCGATCCATACGATGCCGGCGCCGTCGCCGAAGCCGTAGCCTCCTCGGCGATCCGGTGTTTTGATTTCCGTCGTTTCGGGAACGCTCCAGGCATGCGCAGCTAGGAGCGCCGCACATGAACGGTCGCGACCCATTAACCTCCGAAAGCACCCGTGAGAATCGCTCGATGCTCCGAATGGCGCTGCTCGCGTTGGTCGTTGCCCTGATCTCGCTCTTCGCATGGCACCCTTGGGAGGCGCGCGTCACAGCATCGGCGCGCCCCCGGGGCGCGATCGGCTCAGCGGCTCGCCCCGCAATCCAATAATGATGCGTCGCTAGAGATGCAGGCTCGAGACGTTCCAGATTCCGAAAACGCGTAGTAACCAGACGATCACGGCGATCACGACGACGAAGTTGAGAATCGATCGAATCGATGATGCCATCGGCAAAAAGCGATTGATCAGCCAGAGAATGACGCCGATGACGACGAGTTCCACCACGACGTTGATAAGAAGGTTCATGCCTCAAGCATTCCCTTTTCCACGGCAGGCATGCATTTCGTCGCAGAACGGCAGGTCTCGCCGAGGATAAGCGCCGATACTGCGGGCGTGCGCCGATGGAACGGGTGGGGTGACGAGGCCGTCCGCCTGGATCTTCCCGAGAGTGCGCTTGCGTATCTCCGCGAGCGCCTCGGCGAAGGCGTGCCTCCGCACGACGCGCCGTTCGAGCATCTCGTCGCAAACGCGGAGCCATCGCGTTTGCCGCCGCATCCATCGATCGATACCTCGGCGGCGACGCGCATACTTCACGCGCGCGGACAGAGCCTGCCCGATTGGCTCGCACTCCGCTTCGGGCGCATCGAACGGATTCCCGACGGCGTCGCCTTCCCCGAATCCTCGCGCGAGGTCCGCGAACTCCTCGACTACGCGCGGCATGCAGGTGCGTGCATCATTCCCTACGGCGGCGGGACGAGCGTCGTCGGCCATATCAATCCCCCCGAGCGCACGGATCGTCCGGTTCTAACCGTGTCGCTCGCGCGCATGCGCCGATTGCTCGATCTCGACGAAGAGAGTCGGCTCGCCACCTTCGGTGCCGGCGTCGCCGGCCCCGACCTCGAAGCGCAGCTCCGCGTGCGCGGCTACACGCTCGGGCATTTCCCGCAATCCTTCGAATACTCGACGCTCGGCGGTTGGGTGGTCACGCGCTCCTCCGGGCAGCAGTCGCTCGGATACGGCCGGATCGAGCAACTCTTCGCGGGAGGACGCATCGAAACGCCGAGCGGTACGCTCGCGATTCCCACCGTTCCCGCCTCCGCCGCCGGTATCGATCTGCGCGAACTCGTGCTCGGCTCCGAAGGTCGCATCGGCATTCTCACCGAGGCGAGCGTTCGCGTGCGCCCGCTTCCGAAATCCGAATCCTTTCACGGCTGGTTCTTTCCAAACTGGCAACGCGCCGAAGTGGCGGTTCGCTCGCTCGCACATGCGGGGCTCGCGCTCTCGATGATCCGTCTCGCCAACGCCGCAGAGACGCTCACCACCTTGCGGCTCGCAAACGGCGGCGTCGCACTCGCGCTGCTGGAGCGCTACTTAAAGCTTCGCGGCTACGGCGACGAACGCACGCTGCTCATCGTCGGCGTGACCGGAGATCCCGACGGCGCCCGCTCTGCGCTCGCCGCGGCGCGCGATATCGCCGGCGATTGCGGCGGCCTCTATTTCGGCACGCAACTCGGAAAGCGCTGGCAAAAGAATCGTTTTCGCGGCGTCTATCTTCGCAACGCCTTGTGGGAGCATGGGTACGCGGTGGATACCGTGGAGACCGCGGTCGACTGGCCGCGCGTTCGGGCGATGGTCGCAGCGATCGAAGACGCGGCTTCATCTTCGTTCGGAGGCGAAGCGATTCACGGCTACACGCATCTCTCGCACGTCTACGCTCAAGGATCGAGCGTGTACAGCACCTGTATTTTCCGCATCGCGCCGACCTACGAAGAAAACCTGCAACGCTGGCAACGGTTAAAAGCGGCGGTGAGCGAAGCGATCGTCGCCAACGGCGGCACGATCAGCCACCAGCACGGCGTTGGCACCGACCATCGTCCCTACCTCGTGGCGGAGAAAGGGCCGCTCGGCATCGCCGCAATGCGCGCGCTCTTTCGCGATATCGATCCCGACGGCATCATGAATCCGGGAAAATTGTGTTAGCGCCCACCAACGCGCGGGCCGCCGCCATCGCGCGGCTCGACGAGCCGTGGGATATTCTCGTCATCGGCGGCGGAGTTACCGGCGCGGCCATCCTCTTCGAAGCCGCGCGGCGCGGCCTACGCGCCGTCCTTCTCGAGCGCAGCGACTTCGCTTCGGGTGCTTCGAGCCGTTCGTCTAAACTGGTACACGGCGGATTGCGCTACCTCAAGGATGGCAAATTCGCACTCACGCGTGAATCCGTGCGAGAGCGAGAAGCGCTGCTGCGCGATGCGCCCGGACTCGTCGAGCCGATGCACTTTCTCATGCCGCATTATCCCGGCAGTACGCCGAGCCCGCGAACGTTGGGTCTCGGGCTCGCGCTCTACGATCTCTTTGCCGGGCACAAATCGCACCGCCGGCTCGACGCAACCGAAACGATGCTGCTCGCTCCCACCATCGAGAGCAACGCCCTGCTCGGCGCGCACGACTATCTCGATGCGACCACCGACGATGCGCGGCTGGTGCTGCGCCTCATTCAGGAAGCTCGCACCGCCGGTGCAACGGCGCTGAATTATATCGACGCTCGCGAGCTGCTCGAACGCGACGGCCTCACGGTCGGCGTGCGCGCGACCGATACGATCGGCGGCGGCAGCATCGAGGTGCGCGCGCGCGCCGTTATCAATGCCGGCGGTGCGAGCGCCGATGCCGTGCGGTCGGCGTTGGGGGTTGCGGCAAAACTGCGCCCGCTCCGCGGCAGCCATCTCATTCTCCCCGATTGGCGTTTGCCGCTCGCGCAGGCGATCGCGTTCGCCCATCCCCGCGACCGTCGCCCCGTTTTCGCCTATCCGTGGCTCGGCGTGACGCTGGTCGGCACGACCGATGTCGACCACGCCGCCGATCGCGGCAGCGAACCCTCGATCTCCGACGACGAAACGCGCTACCTTCTCGAAGCACTCGCCTATCAGTTTCCACGGAGCGCGATTGGACGTAGCGACGCCATCGCCACGTTCGCGGGCGTGCGCCCCGTCATTCATAGCGGCGAGCTCGACCCATCGAAGGAGCCTCGCGATCGTGCGATTTGGAACGAGCGCGGCCTCCTCACCGTCACCGGAGGAAAACTCACGACGTTCCGGCCGATGGCACTCGCGGCGCTGCGCGCGGTTGCCGACCGGCTCGATTCCTTCGATCTCTCCGCGCGCCCGGCATTCGAACGCTGCGAACTCCCGCACGCACCCGAACTCTCGCTCGCACAACGGCGACGGCTCGCCGGGTGCTACGGTAGCTGCGCACAATCGCTCCTCAATTCCGCGCCGCCGGGCGATCGCGAGAGCATCGACGGCACCTCGACGCTCTGGGCCGAACTGCGATGGGCCGCTCGCAATGAAAGCGTCGAGCATCTCGACGATCTCCTGCTGCGCCGCACGCGGCTCGGGCTCGTCGCCCCACATTTCGAGCGGCGATCCTCCGCGCGTCTTCGCAGCCTCTGCGCGCAAGAACTCGGTTGGGACGACGCGCGGTTCGAACGAGAAACGCACGCCTACCGCGCCCTCCACGCCGCCTATTACGGAGCGCCTGCATGAACCGCGATCTCATCCTCGCGATCGATAACGGCACGCAGAGCGTGCGCGCGTTGCTCTTCGATGCGTGCGGAACGCTCGTCGCAAAGGCGCGGGTTCCACTCGACGATTATCTCGTCTCGGTGCCCGGACGGCACGAACACGATCCCAACGCATTTTGGGAGAGCCTTTCCTTGGCGTGCCGGGAAGTGCTCGCCGAAGAAGCCTCGTTCGCGCAGCGTATCGCCGCCGTCGCCGTGACGACGCAGCGCGGAACCGTGGTGAATCTCGATCGCTCCGGGCAGCCCCTGCGCCCCGCCATCACCTGGCTCGACCAACGAAAGAGCCCGCAGATACCAACGCTTCCGCTGCACTGGCGCGTGGCATTCGGGCTTGCGGGCGTCGGTGAAACGGTTCGCTACTTTCAACGCGAAGCGGAGGCGAACTGGATTGCGCAATGCGAGCCCGAGACCTGGGAACGGACCGATAAATACCTGCTGCTCTCCGGCTACCTGCTCTATCGACTCACCGGCGAATTCATCGATTCGATCGGCTCGCAAGTCGGCTACGTGCCCTTCGATTTTCGCGCGTTGTCGTGGGCGAAGCCGGGCGATTGGAAATGGCACGCGATGCCGATCCTCCCGTCGATGTTGCCGCGATTGCTCGAGCCAGGAACCATCGGCGGAGCGGTAACCGACGCGGCATCCGCCGCAACCGGAATTCCACGCGGAACCCCGGTCGTTATGGCCGCCGCCGATAAGGCCTGCGAGGTCCTCGGCGCGGGATGCAACGCCCCGACGCTCGGCGCGCTCAGCTATGGAACCACCGCAACGATCAATACGCTCTCGCACCGCTATCTTGAGGCCACACCGTTCGTTCCACCCTATCCGGCCGCAGTACCGCGCGCGTATACAACCGAAGTACAAATCTTTCGCGGGTATTGGATGGTGAACTGGTTTAAAGAACAGTTCGGTCATCTCGAACAACGAGCGGCAGCGGAGAGCGGGGCTCCGGTCGAGAGTTATTTCGATGCACTGGTGGAATCGGTGCCGCCCGGTTCGATGGGCCTGATGCTCCAGCCCTATTGGACGCCGGGCATTCGCATGCCCGAAGCCAAGGGTGCAATCGTCGGATTCGGTGACGTCCACACACGAGCGCACCTCTATCGTGCGATTCTCGAAGGGCTGGCCTTCGCGTTACGCGACGGGCTCGAACGCATCGAACGTCGGAGCGGCATCCCGGTGACGAGCCTGCGCGTCGCCGGCGGCGGGTCCCAGAGCGACGCCGCGCTGCAACTCACCGCCGACGTCTTCGGGCTTCCGACGTCCCGCCCGCACCTCTACGAAACGTCGGGGCTCGGGGCGGCGATCGACGCCGCCGTCGCCCTGGGATGGCACGGTGATTTTGCGACGGCGGCGGCAACGATGACCCGCAGCGCGCGCACTTTCGAGCCGGATCGGAGAACGCACGAACTCTACGACGAGCTCTACGCGAACGTCTATCAGCGTTTATATAGCCGCTTAGCCCCGCTCTACCGAGCGATTCGACGCATTACCGGATATCCGTCGTAGGCGCCGCGCGATCGACCGACCTTAAGAAATGGCGCCCTAGGAAGAGAACGCGGCAGGAAACACTAACCTTGCCGCTATGCTTCCTACATCGGAGCGCGAGCGCCGAGCACTGCTCAAGCGAATCGAGGAGATGGGGCGCGACGAGATCGACGCACTGCCCGTTGGGATCATCACGCTCGATCTCGATGGAACGATCCTTCGCTACAACCAAACGGAAGCCGGCTACTCTCGGCGCCACGCGCCGGCACAGATCGGGCGCAATTTTTTTCGCGACGTCGCGCCATGCACGCAGGAGCGCGCCTTCCGCGAGCGTTTCGATAGGCTCGCCGCGCCGGGTGGTCATGGAGCGGTCGAGTTCGATTATCGCTTCCGCTTTCCGTGGGGCACCGAACGCGTCCTCATTTCGTTTATGCGCGCTCCCGATGCGCCGCGCATTCAGTTGCTGATCACCTGGCCGGCCGAGCAAGACGGCGCGTTCGCCGATTCTTCTTCAATCGCTCATCGGAGCGCGCGCTCGAAGGAATAAGATCGACGCGTGAGCAGCGCGCCGACCATTCGAACCGTCACCCTGAACCCGGCCGTCGACGAGGCAATCGCCGCGGAGTCGCTCCTTCTCGGCGGCATCAATCGCTGCGCGCTCGATGCGGTCGACCCAGGAGGGAAGGGCGTCAACGCGAGCCGCGTGATCCATCGGCTCGGGCGCTCGACGCTCGCACTCGGCTTCGTGGCCGGCGTCACCGGCGATTTTCTGCGAACGGCGCTCGATGCCGAGGGCGTACCGCATGCCTTCGAGAGCGTCGACGGACTGACGCGCATTAACGTGATGCTCTACGAGCGCGCGTCCTCTCGACGAACGCGCCTCTACCTTCCCGGCGCGACCGTCCCGCTCGCGCGCATCGATGCGCTGAAAACCGCGCTCGCATCTGCACCCGCCGGTTCGATCGTCCTTCTAGGCGGAAGCCTCCCACCGGGGCTCCCCGAAACACTCTACGGCGACCTCGTCGCATGGCTCCACGCGCACGACGTGCGCACGATCGTCGATACCTCCGGCCCGCCGCTCGCCCACGCGCTTGCCGCCCGTCCGCTGCTGATAAAACCGAGTCTCGAAGAGGCGGAGGAACTGCTGGGGCGACGCCTCCCCGACACCGCAAGCGTCGTCGCTGCCGCACGCGAACCTCAAGAACGCGGCGCGGCTTTCGTGGTGATCTCGCGCGGTGAGGATGGGGCGATCGGCCTCGATGCCGAGGGAGCCTGGGAGGCGCGCCCACCGGCGGTCACGGCATGCAGCACCGTCGGTTCGGGCGATTCCATGGTCGCAGCGCTGGCGATCGCCTTGAACGAAGGGCTGCCGTTTGCTGAAGGCCTTCGGCTCGGAAGCGCTGCCGGTGCGGCGACCGCAATAACGCGTGGAACGCAACTCTGCGATCCGCACGAGATAGAGCGGCTGCTCGGTGCCGTCGTCGTCAGGAAACTCGAACCGTTATTTGGAGGCGCGCCTCATGAACGGCCCTCCGAAAAGCGGTGAGAGTCCGCAGAAATTGACGAGTCCGGAGAGAACGAAAATAAGGCCGACGATGCCGATGATGTCGCGCCCGATTCCCGCGAGCGAATGATAGGCCCAAAAAATCAGCAGGGCGCCGATGACGGCGCGAATGACGCGGGCGGTGCCGCTAAACAGAAAATCAACCATCCGATTCCCTTTGCAGCTCTCCAAACAAATTCCTCGCGCTCTCTAGCCCTCCGCATGAAGCAGCGCGCGCAGATTCCCAGACAACTCGACGCCGAGTTCGTCTTTTAGGAGCGCTTTATACCCGCGCAACTCCTCGGCGGCAAGCCCAGCATTTCCCATTGCGAGGTACGCCTGGGCAAGCGCCGCATGCGGCAATTCATCGAAGGGTTCGATCTTGACCATCGCATGGGCAGTCGCGACGACGGCATTCCAATCCTCGGCGGCGCTCTGTGCGGCGATCAGTTTCGTTCCCATCGCTCGCGCCGCGTCGCGGATTCGCCGCGCGCGCTCTTCAAACCAATCCCACGGCGCCCACGACCACGACTCCTCGGAGATTTTCGCGAGTGTCGCAGCCATCGCCGCGCCATCGCGCGCCGGATCGCCGCATTCCGCCAAATCGAGGATCTCCGCGAAATTCGCGCGGAGGTTCGCACCAAGATACAACTCACCCGCTCGCAGCGTCACGGCCCCGGCGTCCCCGAGTTGCCGACGGAGCCGGTGCAAGGACGCTTTGAGCGCATTCGATCCCGCTGCCGGATCGAGGTCGGGCCACAACAGATCGATCGCGCGCTCGCGGCGCACCGAGCCGCCTTCGGATGCGAGCAACGCCAAGAGCGCCGCCGTACCCTCCGCCGTTCGAATCG
Organism: bacterium; assembly: GCA_021845615.1. Taxonomy (GTDB): domain Bacteria; phylum Vulcanimicrobiota; class Vulcanimicrobiia; order Vulcanimicrobiales; family Vulcanimicrobiaceae; genus JABEUX01. The sequence continues at coordinate 10,173 of JAJZVP010000041.1, forward strand.
TCGTGCCGTCGGGCGAAGCGAGCCGTCCCGTTATGATATCGAAGTTCAGCTGCGTTTCGTCGCGTGGCTCCGGCCTCGCCGGTGCGAATCGATCCACGAACGTCCGGATATACCTGGGACGCTCCGCCCAACCCGCGCGTGCGAACATCGCAACGCCGTCCCGGAGTTCCTCGAAGCCCTCCCGCTCCGCCAATTTCACAGCCTCGGCAATGGCCCAAGGCGCACGCTCCGGGTCGCACAGTGCGCACGCGATATAGGATGCCGTTTGCAGCCGAAAGAGCCCTCGTTCGCCGGAGAGTGCGATTGCACGATCGATAAACGTACGGCGACCGCCCCGCTCTTCCGAACGTTCTGCAAGTAGCCAAAGCGCAAAGACTTCATCGATCGGCTCGCTCTTCACGGTGCCATCGAGCTCGATCCCCCAGGTCGCGGCGGCAGCGCGCCAGAGCATCGGCGATCCACCACGTTGAAGTTGGCGCATAAGTATCCCGCGGAATGCCAATTCGTCGCCGATATTTCCGCACAACCAGGCATGATAAAATGCATAAGCATATATGCCGCCCGCGGCACACGGAAGGTGCCCGGATCGCGCCGACGCGAGCATATCTTCAAGCAAGAGATCCTCCCCGCCAACCAACGCACGCCCCGCTTGCGCGCGATGCATGATCCGTTGTTTAAGCGCGAACCATACCGGCGATCCTCCGAAGAGCGCCCTACCCTTGCGGTAGCATTCTAGTGCATCATCGTAACGCTTTTCATGAACCGCAATAAAAAGCTCCGCGTATTCACGCGCATCTTCAGACCATCGATCTTTAGGAATCTCCGCGAGCAGTTCGCGGGAGCGATCGGGCTTTCCCAATTCGGCGAGCAAGCCCGCGGTTGCCGCGCGCAAGCCGACCTCCAATCGCGCGTCGCTCACCACTTCTTCGAGTGCGGCGAGTCCCTCGGCGGCGAGTTGCTCCGGGGTGCAAAATGATCGGCGTGCCGGCAATAGCGCGAGCCAAAGCCAGGGAAAGCTGGCGAAGTTCGGCGTCGACCCCTCCATGCTCTCGAGAATGAGACCTGGATAGGCATAATCCGCGAGATCGGGCACGTGTCGCTCCGCGGCGAGCGCTCCTGCTTTGGAGAGTTGGTCGCTCGCAATAAATCCTCGAATCGCGCGTAGTTCACCGTGAAGTGACCCGATCGACCCAAACACATTGTCCGCAATCTTGCGCATCTCCGCGCCGTATCGTCGATGAAAAAACCGGCGTAGGAGCGGCAACACCTGCACACACCCGTGCACGTCGTCGGCAAGCTGATATTCGTGGCATAAGCGCGTGGCGATATCGGACGACCTCCCGTCGAAGTCGCCGAAATCGCGAACGGAAAGGTCACCGAACGTCGTAGCGGCCAAAAGTGCCGAGCGAAGATCCTCCGGCAAGGGCGCGATCACGGCAGCCTCGACCCAGTCGAACACTTCGCGCCACATCTCATCGCCGAAATCGGCGAGACACGAAACGACCGGCTCGTTGGTGATTTTTTCGGCGAGAATTTGCATCGGATGGCTCCATCCGTGAGCCAACATGGCGATCTGGAATTGCATCGACGCATCGAGCTCCGCGAACGCGGGAAGTCGCGGAAAATCCTCAATCTGAACCGCGAGGCACGAGCGACCGAAGACGCGCACCTCCGTCGGGGCGAACGTCGCGAAACGCGCGGGAGAAGCCCGGGAGGTGGTAACGATCAACGATCCAGCGCGGAGGTGCGGAAGCAGCTCGTGAATTATTTCGGTAATCCCGGCACCCACAAGATGCTCGGCATCCTCCAAAATAATCGCCCATCTTTCGTGGGGCGGTTGCTCGTCAATCGCATCCCGAAGCCGAGCAAAAACTTTTAAGGCACTGTCGCCACGCGCGCAGCGAAGAACGAACGAACGCGAAAAAGATCTGGCTCGTTCACGAGCGAAGCGCTTCTTTCCATATCCGGCGGGCGCAGCCACGACAAGGACCTTTTCTCGGTCCTCGCCTTGCAGCTCGCTCGTCGCGGCACTCAGTCGATGCATCACACCTCCCGCGACGCAAACCCCCCCCCCAAAAGCCAATATACCTCACCCACACATGAGCGTGAGGAAGAAACGAAGAAGAATGTTAAGATTTGTCTTTACGTATTATTAACGTATCCCTTGTGCGTGAATTTCGTTTTCATTTGGATACGCGAGTTATGACGCGCCATCATATCCGATAGCTAGGCACCATACGGGTCGGAGGATAGCGATCATGATGATCCATCAAGAGAACGATCCAGCAGCGACTCGTGAAATTCCCGAAATGCTATCGGCAGTGGTGGCGCGTAAGCGTCTCATTCCTCTCATAAAGGCCGAAGTTGCCAACCTCGAGCGCGCAATTCTTCGGCATGACGGTATGCGCGTGCATACGATCTGCCGCACGATCGAGGACAAAGGCAAGAGCCTCGGGTCGCATGCGTTGGTGCCGCTTATTGAAGACGTCAAGTACTTATACGATACCGACGACACCAAGGGTGCGGTCGAGCTCGCTCAGGATATCGACGAACGTTTACAACGAGCGATGAGCTCGATCGACCACCACGTCATCCAATTTTCGCGCGCCGCTGCGGCGTATCAACGCACGCAAGAAGTGACCGGCGTACTGCAGCATCGACTCTTCACGACCGATATCCATCGCTTCGTGGAACGTTTTCGCGGGGACGTCGATGCCGCCTATGGTTTTGTCAAAGAACGCGCCCTACCGGAATTGCAGCGAGTCTTCCTCGATCTGCGCTCGGCGATGCGGCGCGGAGCGCGTGAAGAGGTCGCCGAGCACTGCGAGCGCATTCGAGAGATCTCGACCACGATCGGCGCGCGGCGCGTCCTCGCCGAGATCAACCTCGTCGAACGCTCCTACTCCCAAGGGCACACGCAGTACGCCGATGCGTTCTACCGCGATGCCCTTCAGGAACTTCAAGCCGTCAGTGGGTGGGTCGCCCATCGCCCGCAGCCGCAAGCAGCTCCTCGGGCGTAACGAATTTTTCGCGCGGCTTTGGCGGAAGCGCTCGGGCAATCTCGGCGGCATCGATGCGCTTCCACGCCGCAAAATCCACCACGCGAACGCCGCGCTCTCGCAGGAGCCGATCGATCGCGCGCGCGCCCGGCTTATCACCGACGGGCGGATTTGCAGCGATATCCTCGGCGATGCGTTTGACCAGCACTCCGGCATCGGTTCGATTCGTGCCGACGACGCCGCGCGGACCGTGCTTGCACCAACCCGCGGCGTAGACACCCGGCTCGATCGCTCCCTCGTCGTTCGCGAAGCGGCCGCGCTTTTCGTCGAAGGGAACGCCCGGGAGCGGAGCGGTGAGGTAGCCGATCGCCGCGATCGCGGTGTCGACCGGAAGCTCGAAGCGTTCGCCGGTCGGTTCGGCGCGTCCATCGACGACGCGCGTCCGTTCGAGTAACAGCCCGGTGACCCGTTCCTCGCCGAGCACCGCAACGGGTGCGGCATTGAACAGGATGTGAATGCGCATCGGTTTCGGTTCGCCGACGCGCGCTGCGAACGAGCGAAGAATCTCGAGGTTCCGTTGCCGCACCTTGATTTCTTTTTCAGGGACCTCGGGACCGACCTCGGCGGAGACCGCGGCGGAATCGACGATGATATCGCAGCGCTCGAGCTCTCCAAGTTCGGCGAGCTCAATGGGGGTAAAGCTCGCTTCGACCGGGCCCCGACGACCGATGAGATAGAGATCGCGCAGGCGCGCCGCACCGATGCGCTCCGCGGCGTGCGCGCAGATATCGGAGTCGGCGAGCTCGGAGAGCGTTTTTGCGAGGACGCGGACGACGTCGAGCGCGACGTTTCCGTTACCGATCACGGCGAGGGCTTTCCCATCGAGCAATGGATCGAGATGTCGATGTCGCGGATGTCCGTTATACCAACCTACGAATGCGGCCGCACCATAGACGCCGCGAAGGTGTTCGCCCGGAATTCCCAACGGCCGATCGATCTCCGCTCCAATACTGAACACGACCAGATCGTACGCCGCCTTCAATTCCTCGTAGCTCAGGTCGCGTCCGATTTCAACGTTTCCGAGAAATCGCGTGCCATCACGAGAGAGCGTCCGCTCGAACGCTCGCGCGACGGCTTTCGTACTCTGGTGATCGGGAGCGATGCCGCCGCGAACGAGCCCGTAGGGCGTCGGCAAACGGTCGAAGACGTCGATCTCGACGTCGGGCCAAAGCCGCGCTAGTGCATCGGCGGTATAGAGCCCCGACGGCCCGCTGCCGACGATGGCGACATGCATGCTCACGGCGGGGCATTTCCGCCTTTCGGTCGCCCCTCCCTCGTCGGAGATTTTCAGCGCGCTCTCAGAGCGCGAGCGTACGCTCGTGACGTCGACTCCACTGTGACGTCGACTCCAAAGGAGGGCACCATGCAACGAATCCCCATCATCGCCAATATCTACGGTTACGCTGTCTGCTTGATCGCGGTCATCGTCTTTTTCGCCGGAACCGCCGCGTTTATCGGCGGCGCGTTCGGCGCCGTCCATCCAACGCCGTTTCACCCGTTTATGACGCGCAACATTCGTATCGAGCGGGGCCCGCTTCCCGGCAACATGATGTGGAGAGCGCAAGCTGGCGCGATGCATGCCGGTGCGATGCACACCGATGCGGTGCACACCGGTGCGATGCACACCGGAATGATGCCGCAGGCGGCGGTTTCCCCGGCCGCTCATCGCGCATCGATGCTTGCAAACGCGCGCTACGCGGCGATTCGGCGGATGACGATCGCGCTGGCGATGCTGATCCTGGCCGGCGTTCTCTTCGCGCGGCACTGGCGTTGGCTCCAGGCGGAATAACGAGGGCACCAATCTCCAATCCGCGAGCCGCGCCTCCATAATTGCGACGACGGGCCCTCACGGGCCCGCTCGTACGCCCCAGGCAGCCGCGAGGAGCGCGCCCTGTGAAAGCGCCTTCCTCACGGTTTCTTTTCGATTTTGCATCAACGGAGAGTCCAGGGCATGAGGGGGAACGGATGCCGAATCACAAGCGAAATCGGTTCGTGGTGCAGATGCATCAGGCGTCTCACCTTCACTACGACCTTCGCCTCGAAGTCGACGGCGTCTTGGCCTCGTGGGCGATACCCAAAGGCCCCTCGCTCGCCGTCGGGAAGCCGCGCCTCGCCGTTCACGTCGACAACCATCCGCTCTCGTATCGCGATTTTGAGGGGATCATCCCCGCCGGTCATTACGGCGCCGGACGCGTCATCGTCTGGGATCGCGGCACCTACCGCACGACCCCGGGCGAAGACCCGAGCAAAGCCATCGCCAAAGGCAAGCTCACGTTCGATCTTCGCGGGGAAAAACTACACGGTCGTTTTACGCTCCTGAAAATTCATCGGCGCCCGAACGAAAGCGACGAACCCTGGCTCCTATTGAAGGACCGCGACGACGCAGCGGACGCCCGTTTCGACCCCGCAAACTTTCCCGAATCGGTAAAGACCGGAAGGCGGATCGAGGAGCTATGAGCGATCCCTTTCCGGTGATTCGCTCGCCGATGTTGGCGACGCAACCCTCAATCGAGATTCGCGTCGACGATCGCACGCTCGAACTCGCCCACCTCACCAAACTCTATTTCCCGCGCGACGGAATCACGAAGGGCGCGCTGATCGCCTACTACGATACGATCGCGGACTACCTCATCGCACACGGACGGCGCCGGCCGCTCACGTTAGAGCGCGCCCCCGACGGCATCGACGGCGAGCGATTTATCGAAAAGCAGACGCCTCGCGGCTCTCCTGCGTGGGTGCGTCGCATCGCACTCCCGGCGCTGGGAGGGAGCAAACGCGTCACCTATCCGCTCTGCGAGAACCGCGCGACGTTGCTCTATCTCGTCAATCTCGGCACCATCGCCTTTCACGGATGGATCTCGCACGTCGGCAGCCTCGACCGCCCCGATTTTGCATTTTTCGATCTCGATCCCGGCGAACGTTGCTCCCTCGCCACGCTCGCGCGCGTCGCCCTCGCGCTGCGCAAAGAGCTCGAAAGCGCGGGGCTCACGGCACTCGTGAAAACCTCCGGGGCGACCGGGCTGCACGTCCTCGCGCCTCTCAAGGGCGCGCGCAGCTACCCGGCAGTCAAATCGCTCACCTTCGATATCGCTCGCTTGGTCGCCGCCGCGCGCCCGAAAGATGTGACGCTCGAACGATCGTTGAGCGAACGCGATCGACGCGCGGTCTATATCGACTATCGGCAGATCGGGCGCGGAAAGACGATCGCGCTCCCCTATTCCGTGCGAATGCGCGACGGCGCGCCGGTCTCGACGCCGCTCCATTGGGGTGAAGTCGAAGAGTTTGCCGGCATGCGCCTGCGCGGCGAGCCATCAGCGACGTTCGCGCGTTATAATATCGCGGCCGTTCGCGCGCGGCTCGGCCGCCACGGCGACCTCTGGGCGTCATTCGAACGCGACGCGCAGGAATTGCCCATTATCGATAGGTAGCCGTACGGCGATGAATACCCGTGCGTTCCCCCACCGTTTTCTCGCGTCGCTCGCGGCGCTGGTTCTCGCCGTGCTCGTGGGGCACATTACCGACCAAACGACCGGCCAGTCCCTCGCCGGGCTTCGCGTCTCGACGCTCGGCCCGACGAGAACGACCGTGCGTACCGATGCCGACGGGCGCTACGTCCTGCGCGATTTGCGTCCCGGTCGGTACACCGTCGTCGTGCGCGGAAAAGGCGTACCCACCGTCCGCACGACGCTCGTCGTTTCCGCCCGGACGCAGCGTCGCGATTTCGTCGTCTGCAACGTCGCGCTCGATTACAGCTGCGCGAATCCACCGCAACGCCGCTAACGCGTTAGCGGTCGCGCGCCGACGCGTTTGCCATCTCGCGCTCGCCTTGCGTCGCACCGCTCGCTCTCGATCGTTTGCGGAGCGCCCGACGAGCGCTTAAGCGAGCGGCGAGGACCCTGACATTGCTTGTCCGAGCCGCGAGCGTCTAGCGAGGAGCGGTGCGACGCAGGCGAACGAGGGCGAGCGGTGTGTCCGATGCAAACGCTCTGGTTTTTGAGAATATCTCGAGCAACCTAAGAAGAATCGAAGATATTTCGCGCGTGCTACAGGCGCCTCATGCGACGGCACGAACGAAGGCCTCGATGAACATCCGCATGGCGGCCGTCACGATCCTTCGCATCGCGCTCGGGCTGCTCCTAATCGTCGCCGGAGCCCTGAAAGTCGGACACTCGCTCGACCTTGCGGCGTCGATCGCCTCGTTCCGTCTGCTCCCGCCTGCAGTCATCGCGCCGCTCGCCGTCGCCTTGCCGTTCGTCGAGATCTTCGTCGGCCTCTATTTAGCGATCGGGCTTTTGACGCGATGGGCGGCTATTCTCGCGGCGTTGCAATTCGCACTCTACGGCGTTGCTGTTTCCTCGGCGGTGCTACGCGGCCTCGCCCCCGATTGTGGTTGCTTCGGTCCGAACGATCGCGCTACCGCCGATTGGCCGCACGCGGCTTTTGATTTCGCGCTCGCGCTTTGCGCGACGCTCGTCGCCATCCATGCACCCGGTTCGCTCGCTCTCGATCGGAGGATCTCTTCAAAATGAATCGTCGCACGCTTCTCACCTTCAGTATCGTCGCGCTCGTTCTTATCGCCATCGTCGCGATCTTGGTCGTCAAACTCCAG
>JAJZVP010000176.1 GCA_021845615.1 bacterium
GGCGAAGCGTTGCGTCGTATCGCCGAAGGCGCGGCGATGATTCGCAGCAAGGGCGAAGCGGGCAGCGGCAATATCGTCGAGGCGGTCCGCCACATGCGCGCGATCGGCGACGGCATTCGCGAGCTCACGGTCGCGCCGAAAGAAGAACTCGTGGCGCGCGCGCGCGATCTCGGCGCGCCGCTCGATCTCGTCACCTACGTCGCGGAAAACGGCAAACTCCCCGTCGTGCTCTTCTGCGCGGGCGGCGTCTCCACGCCGGCCGACGCCTCGCTGATGATGCAGCTCGGCGCCGAAGGCATCTTCGTCGGCAGCGGCATCTTTAAATCGAACGACCCCAAGGCGTTCTCCAAAGCCATCGTTGCGGCGACGACGCACTACGACGACCCGAAAGCGGTCGTCGAAGCCTCGCTCTCGCTGGGACGCGATGCGGCGGCGATGGAGGGGATCGATCTGCGCAAGATCCCCGAAAGCGAACTCCTCGCGTCGCGTGGCGCCTAAGCCGCAGGTCGGCGTCCTCGCGCTCCAGGGCGACGTCGACGAACATCTCGCCGCGCTCGATCGTGCCGGTGCGCGCGGGCTCGCGGTAAAAACGCGCGCCGCGCTCGATACCTGCGAGGCGCTCGTCGTTCCCGGCGGTGAATCGACGACGGTGATTCGCCTGCTCGACCGTTTCGCGCTCGCCGACCCGGTGCGCGAACGCGTCCGCGCGGGTATGCCGCTCTGGGGGACCTGCATGGGGATGATCGTCGTCTCGCGCGCGGTTGCCGGACTCGACCAGCCGACCCTCGGGCTGCTCGACGTCACCGTTCGGCGCAACGCCTTCGGAAGGCAGAACGACTCGGCGGAGGTCGACTTAGCGATTCCCGTTCTCGGCGAGCCCGCGTTCCCAGCGATCTTCATTCGCGCGCCCTGGATCGAGAGCGCCGGGCCGGGGGTCGAGGTTCTGGCGACCTATGGCGAGCACGGTGTGATGGTGCGGCAGGGCAACGTGCTCGGCACGAGCTTCCACCCCGAACTGACCGAGGATCCCCGAATCCACCGCTATTTCTTGGGGATGCTCGCTTCCTAAACCGTATCCGTAGGGGGGCTTTCGCGCGGTCGCGAAAGAGGGAGCCATCGTGTCGCAGCAAGAGGCGCCCAGTCGGGAACTGGATGACTCGGCGGGCCGGGCAGAGATGCCGACGGTCGAACGCATGCTGCTCGAAATCATCTCGACGCTCGCGCTCTCGGCGCACGCCTATCTGAGCGAGAGCCCCGAACGAGCCGCCGATCCCTCCTCCGCCGAGATCGCGATCGACGTGGCGAGCGTTGCCTTCGAAAGGGTAAAGGAGAGGTTGAGTAGTGACGAACGCCTGGCGCTCGTACAGATGCTTACCGATATTCGGCTCCTGTACGTTCGAAAGCGAGATGCGTGACGTGTCTCGCTTTTTTGCTTTTTTGAGGGGCCGCCGATGAGCGAAGTGCTCGTGCTCAACTTTACCTACGAAGCGATCAACGTCACCTCGTTCCAGCGCGCGGTGAAGATGATCTTTGCCGGAAAAGCCGAGATCGTGCACGACCGCGACCGGCGGATCAACTCCGCAAATTTCGCGATGCGCATGCCATCGATCATCCGCCTGCTCTATTACATTCGTCGGCCGCGCCAACGCGTCGCGCTGACGAAGAAGAACGTCTTGATTCGCGACGACCATACCTGCCAGTACTGCGGGAAGCAAGGCGACCGCCTGATGACCGTCGATCACGTCGTTCCCAAATCGCGCGGCGGCCCTTCCACGTGGGAGAACCTCGTCTGCGCGTGCATGCGCTGTAACAATCGCAAGAACGACCGCACGCCGACCGAAGCGAACATGGAACTCCAGCGCAAACCGCGTCAGCCGAAATACATTCCGTGGATTCAGGTGAAACGCAATACGCTGCCCGACGAATGGGGCAAGTTCCTCTTCCTCTACAACGTCTCGATCGAAGAGCGGATCGAAACGACCTAGTCCCGGTTCTTGCTCGCTGCGTTCATGCGGCGCCAGGCTGGGATCACCGTTAGGATCGCGTAGGCCGCAAGGAGCCCCGCGCCTTCGTCGCGACCGATCGGTGCGACGTTGAGGTGAAACCCCGTAATCGCGCTATCGAGCACGATGAGCCCGACCGCGAAGACCGCAAGCTCCAGGGCGAAACGTAAGACGCGAGGGAGCGGCGGGATGTCGGACTTCGCCGCAATGTAGGCGGTGGCCGCGAGCGCGGCGATAACGAGCAGTGCGGCGACGAGGAAGGGCGTGCTCATTCGCCCTCCGTCCCCGGCAACGGTGAAGCGCAGCAGAACGCGCGCTTCCACATCGCTTCCACGCGCGCGCGCGTCGGTTTCTCGATCACCGCGGCGACGAAGCCGTCGGGGCGAATGACGATCGCGCTGGGATGCTTGAGCAGCCAGCGCTTCGGCGGTTTGGCGAGTGCGAGCGTCTCGATGCCCTCGAGCCGCACCTCGCCGCAGCAGAGCAACGCCGCGCGTCCGCGCCGCTCTTCGTTGATGCGTCGGCCGTTATCGAGAGCGACGTCGCCGATACGGCGCCCCGCAAGCGGATGCGAGGTGTCGACGTCGGGGGAGCGAGTGTAGCGCCCGTCGAGCATGCCGAGCGTGCGGCAGGCCTTTCTGCGCATACCGCGCGCGCGAAGGCTGCGGCGCATCCACGCAAACGCAAAGCGTTTCAGCGAGGGCGGCGCGTAGACGGCGAGGCGCGTCGCGAGATCGGTCGTACGCTCGATGCTGTCGTTCTGCATCTCGCGTCGCTCGATATCGTAGCCGACGAGCAGCGCCTTCGCGCAAGGCGAGGATTTCAAGGCGCAGGCGAGCCGCCAGGCGAGGTTCGCCGTGTCGTGGATGCCCGCGTTCATGCCCTGTCCGCCCGCCGGGCTATTGAGGTGCGCCGCATCGCCGGCGAGCGCGACGCGCCCCGAGATGAAGTTCGGCGCGTGGCGACGATGGATGCGAAAGAGGCTGCTCCAGAACACCGTCGAGGTGCGTGCGTCCTCGCCGAAGAGGTGGGCGATGCGCTTCGCGTGCGCCTCGGGCGCGAGCGCGTCGTCGTCGCCGACGCTCGGCGCGACCGATGCGATCGTGCGCCAGAGTCCGGGCG
>JAJZVP010000177.1 GCA_021845615.1 bacterium
AACAGACACATCCGCCCGAAGTTTCGCGGCTGCATTGCGAGCGAGAACGTGCGCGCTACGGCATGCGGAAGGAGGGCGAGGGCCGGAATCTCATCGTCGAGCGTTGCGGCTACGTCGGCGTAGATCGTCGCGGCGAGTAGCGGAACGAGGAGAAGGTCCCAGAGGAGCATACTCGGCGCGGTCGTTAACGCCTGAAGAAGTGAGAGGACGAGATCGATCACCAAAACGCCCCACGAGCGATCGAGCAAGCGCTCGAGCGCATCCTTCAAGGGGCGCGGCGATCCGTCGGGGAGATCGGTGACCCAGAGATAGATGAAGCTCGCGACGAGCGGCAGAGCGATGAGTTGCGCCGCGCTCTGGGCGACGAGCGAGCGCATCGGCGCATGCGATATTGCCAGGCCGAGCGCGCAGGCGATCGCGGTCGCGGCGACGGTGCCGCGCCAGCGCTCGCGCAACCGGTCGAAAGCCTCTCGCAGAAGCGCCGAGAGCGCGATGCGTTGTTGATGCACGCGACGTTAACGGAACATCGAAGCGATCGACGAGAGGCGCGCGCGGCTGAGGAAAAATCTGACCGAGGCATTGGTTCCGCAGGCGACGACCTCGTCGAGCCGTCGGCACTCACGGCCGTCGACGGTGACGGTAATCTCCCCCGAGTCGAGTGCGGCAAGCGTGCGCTCGAAATTTCGTTCGAAGAGATCGCGCGGGGCGCGTTCGCCGATGCTCTGTCGCACGGCGAGTGCGAGGATCTGCACGAGCGAGAGCGGCGTCACCAGAGCGAACGCGCTCGCATCGCCGTCGGCAATGGCATGGAGATCGAGCGGAACCCTCACGTGGATCACGCGGGAATACTTCGCCATCAAATCGAGGATCAGCCTGCCCGTAGCGCGTACTTCCGCAACACAGCGTCATGAACGATCTTTCAAACCGTCGCCGTCGCGAACAGCCTCCCGAGGGAGGCGGTTGGATGCCGGTCCTACTTCTCGGCCTTTTGGTCGTGCTCGCGGGCCTCGCTATCGGCGGGTTCGCCGGGCGGCTCACCGCGATGCACGCTCATCTTCCGACGAGCGTTCCGAGCATCTCGCCGATTCCGACGGTGACGCCGACGCTCGCGCCGCTCGCAACGCCGACGCCGAAAACGACGCCGAGCCCGAAACCGACGCCCTCGCCGAAGGCGAGCCCAACGCCGAAGGCGAGGCCGAGTTCCACGCCGAGCCCGATGCCGACGTCGAAACCGAGCGCCTCGCCCTCTCCGACCGAGCGCCCATCGCCCGCTGCGGCGATCGTTCGGACGCCGAAACCGGCGCTCCATTCGCCGCGGGTGACGGTCGAGAAGACGGCACGGCCGAGCCCTGTCCCCTCGTCGACGATCGCCGGCTCGGCGGCGCGCGCGTTGGTGCGCGTCTATCTCGCCGATCTCGCGCGCGGCGATTCAACCTCGGCGAGCGCGTTGCTCGCTTCGGGGAGTCCCGACACGTTTATCGATGGGACGCTTCAAATGGGTACGGTGACGAGCGTGCCGACCGCCGACGGAGCGCAGAGCGTAACCGCGCATATCATCGTCGGCGTGAAACATTACGTGATGTCGTTTCTCGTCGGCGAACGTGCCGGACACGCTCGCATTCTCTCGCACCAGGCGAGTTCGACTATTCCGAGCCCGCCTTAGCGAGCCCAGCGAGCGCCGCGCTTTTTAGGACGCTCAGCCCGAGCATCGCGCACTTCATGCGCGTCGGGCTGATATCGATGCCGACGTTCTCCAAGACGCTCGCTTCGCCGAGCGCGATGAGGCTTTCCAGCGATTTCCCTTTCGCGCTCTCGACGAGCATCGAGGCCGATGCTTGCGAGATCGCGCAGCCCTTTCCCGAAAAACGAATGTCGGCGACGTTCCCCGCATCGTCGACCTCGATCTCCACGCGCATCTCGTCGCCGCAGAGCGGATTGCGATCCTCTGCGACTGCATCGGGTGCGGGTAAGTGGCCGAAATTCCGTGGGTTTCGGTAGTGGTCGAGGATGAAATCGCGGTAAAAATCGTCCATCGTTCGTTCCTAAGATTCCTCGGTTATGAAATCCGAAAGATCGTCGCCGCTTTTTCCAAACCGGCGATCAGGGCGTCGACGTCGCGACGATCGTTGTAGATATAGAACGAGGCGCGAGCGGTGGCGGCGAGGTCGAGGCGGGCCATCAACGGCATCGTACAATGATGCCCGGCTCGTATGCAAACTCCTTCGGTGTCGAGAATCGAAGCGAGATCGTGGGCGTGGATGTCGGCGAAATTCATCGATACGACGCCCGAGGAACGCTCGACGTCGTGAGGGCCGTAGATGGCGAGGCCGCGTTCCTCGAGCGGAGCGAGTCGTTCGAAGGCGTAGGCGAGCAGCGCGCGTTCGTGCGCCCGAACGTTCTCCATGCCGTAGGCGTCGAGATAGTCGATCGCCGTACCGAAGGCGATCGCATCGGCGATATTCGAGGTGCCGGCCTCGAATTTCCATGGGAGATCGTTGAAGGTCGAGCGTTCGTACGAGACGCTGCGAATCATATCGCCGCCCGATAAAAACGGGGGCATCGCTTCGAGCAGGCGCCGCTTCCCGTAGAGGACGCCGATGCCGGTCGGGCCGAGCATCTTATGTGCCGAGAGCGCGTAGAAATCGGCATCGAGCGCGCGCACGTCGACCGCAAGGTGCGGCGCGGCCTGCGCTCCGTCGACGAGAACGAGCGCTCCGGCGGCGTGCGCGCGCGCGACGATCTCGGCGACGGGAAGGATCGTGCCGAGCGTGTTGCTGACGTGGGTGAGGGCGGCGAGCGTGCAGCCCTTCAGAAGGGTATCGAGATCGTCGAGGATCGGCTCGCCGCGGTCGTCGACCGGAATGTAGCGCAGGTGCGCTCCGGTGCGCTCGGCGAGTAACTGCCAGGGCACGAGATTGGAGTGATGTTCGAGCTGGGTGAGCAGTACGACGTCGCCCGCATGCAAGTTGGCGCCTCCCCAACTCCACGCGACCAAGTTGATCGCTTCGGTCGCATTCCGCGTCCAGACGATCTCGGCGGGCTCGGCGGCGTTGAGAAAGCGAGCGACTTTCGCGCGTGCTTCTTCGAAGGCGTCGGTCGCGCG
>JAJZVP010000042.1 GCA_021845615.1 bacterium
GCCCCGGCAACCAGCCCCACGGTCAGTCGGCGGGTAAGCGCGAGGCTGCTGAGCGCGATGGGGATATTGAGGAGAATCGACGCGATAAAGAGCTGCGGCGTAAGGAGGTCGAGTATCCAGACGGCGATGATGAGAAGATAGCAGAGTGCGGGCAATGCGGGAAGCACGCCGATTCGCTTCCCGGCCAAACCGGGCCGCCCTGCGGGAAGCGTTCGTTTAGGTGGGAAGGAAGATGCGCGTATGGGCAGCGAGGGGCGCCGCACGAACGCCGAAGCATTATTGGATGAATACGGTCGCAAGGCGCGTCTCATCATTTATTTGGCGGCCGCTCCGGGAGCCGGTAAGACGCGTCGCCTCATCGAGGAAATTCGGCGCATGCGCGCGCAAGGGCGCGATGCCGTCATCGGTTGGATCGATACCAAAGGGCGTGCCGATCTCGATTGGCTCGCGGAGCCCGTACCGCGCCTTACGCCGCGACGCGTCGAACGAAACGGCAAATGGTTCGAAGATTTCGATCTTGCTGCCGCGCTGGCACGAAAACCTGCGGCGATCGTTATCGATGAAATCGCGCACGTTACGCTGCCCGGATCGCCGTTCGCCAATCGCTGGGAGGAAGCGCTCGCTCTCCGCGAGGCCGGGATTACCGTGCTCTGTGCGCTCAACGTCGCGCATCTCGAGAGCGTGGCGCCCGTTGCGGAGCGCCTCACCGGGTTTCCCTTGCGGGCCCTGGTACCGGATCGGTTTTTGGCCTCCGCCGATGAGGTGGTCGCGCTCGACGTCTCGCCGCGCCTGGTGCGCAGCCGTCTCCGATCCGGAAAAATCGTCAGCGAGGCCGACGTCGAGACGGCCTTAGAGCGCACGTTTTCCGAACGAACGTTGCAAATACTCCGCGAGCTACTGCTGCACGCCGTCGATACCGTTACCGTTCCGAATGTTTCGGCGGAGCGCGTTTCCACGGCCGTGGTGTTCGCTCCGGCGATGCAATCCGCTCAAGCCTATGTAGAGCGGTCGGCGGCCGTCGCCGATGCGCTGGATTTGGCGCTTGAAGTGCGTCCGCTCGGCGATGCCGACATTCCGGAGCTTAGCGACGCTGCGAGACGAAGCAATGCAGAGCTGCTGAGCGAGCCGATCGATCCCGCAACGGTCGATCTCGAGCGCATTCGCGCCTCGCTGATGATCGTTCCGCGCGGCGCGTTTGCTCGTCGCATCGTCAACCGCGCCCTCGAGCGCGATGTTTTCGTGATCGATCCGGATCAATCGTTTCTCGCCGATCCCGTCGAACCGCGCAGGCTCGACGAACACCTCGGCGGTCCCAGCGAGCGCTACGGGCGCCTAACGGTCTATCTCGGCGCGGCCGCCGGCTCGGGGAAAACGTACGCCATGCTCGACCGAGCCCACCAACTGCTCGACGATGGAATCGACGTCGTCGCCGCGTTCGTAGAAACGCACGGAAGGGCCGAAACCGCGCGAATGCTCGAGGGGCTCACCGTGCTACCGCGGAAAATCGTTACAAAGGACGGGATACGGTACGAGGAACTCGATCGCGACGCAACGATCGCGCGCCATCCGCAGGTGGCGCTCGTAGACGAGCTCGCCCATACCAACGCGCCGAGCCTTACCTCGCATAAACGCTACGAAGACGTGCTCGCTATTTTACGAAGCGGGGTCGACGTCCTCACGACCCTCAACGTCCAGCATCTCGAAGCGCTGAACGATACCATCTTTCGTTTGACGAAGACGCGAGTGCGCGAAACGCTGCCCGACGGCATTCTCTCGCTCGCCGACGAAGTTATTCTAATCGACGTATCGCCGCACGCACTTCGCGAACGGATGCGCGACGGTAAAATCTATCCTCGAGAGCGAGCCGAGCGTGCCCTCGCGGTATTTTTTAGCGTTGAAAATCTCAGCGCGCTTCGCGAGATCGCATTGCGCGAGGCGGCGCGAGCCCGAAGCCGCGAACGACATCGCGTGCCGTTCGAACGCTTATTGCTCTGCGTCGGGCCGCGCCGCGAAGACGAAGCGTTAATTCGGCGTTGTAGCCAAGTCGCCGCGCGGCTAGGCGTCGAGTTCGCCGTGGCGATGATTCTCGAACCTCGGGATGCCGCCGACCCCGCGCTGATTTCTGCGCTGCAACGCGAGGCGCACCGTCAGAATGCCGGATGGCAGCAAGAGACGACCGCCGCCGCGCCGCGCCGCATCATCGAACTCGCCCGCAGCGTGCCCGAAACTGTGGTTGCCGTGGCGAGCACCTTGCGAAAGCCGAGGTGGCCGCAACGAAACGCCTTCGCTCGGCGCGTGCTCGACGCGGGAGCGCGCGAGCTTATCGTGTTGACGCGCCGTTAACGCGGTCGAGCGCGAGATTGAGGGCCAAGACGTTCGCGCGCGGCTCGCCCAGAAAGCCGAAGGTTCGTGGTTTCGTATGTGCGGTAATAACCGCAAGCACGCGCCGTAAAGGGATCGCTCGCGCTGCGGCAATGCGCTCCGCTTGATATCGCGCGTCGGAGGGAGAGATGTCGGGATCGATGCCGCTGCCGCTCGCGGTGAGCAACCCGATGGGAGGCATGCCCGATTCCCGCGGGTTCTCCTTGCGAAGCGTTGCGATGCGGGCGACGACGCGCGCGATCAATTTTTTGGAATCCGGCCCGAGGTTTGAGGCGCCGGTAGAAAGCGGATCGTAGCCGGCGCTTCCGGCCGCCGAAGGACGCCCGTGAAAATAGCGTGCCTGCGTCCATCTCTCGCCGATAATTCGAGATCCCACGATGCGCCCGCCGACGCGAACGAACGATCCGGAGCTTTGCGCCGGAAATGCGAGGTGGGCGATTCCCATAATCAGGAGCGGATAAAGAAACCCCAGGAGGACGACCGTAACCGCAGTCATTCGAAGCGCTACGAGCAAAAATTTCAACATGGATTCACCCGGCCAGATGGAGTGCTTGGAGGAGCAAATCGATCGCTTTGATGCCGATAAACGGAACGATAACGCCGCCGAGACCGTAGATGAGTACGTTCGTGCGGAGGGCGACGGTCGCACCGCGCGGTTGGTATCGCACGCCGCGTAGCGCGAGGGGAATGAGCGCGATGATGACGAGCGCGTTAAAAATCACCGCCGACAGGATGGCGCTCTGCGGCGTCGCGAGATGCATGAGGTTGAGTCCGCTCATTTGCGGGTAAGCGGCGACGAAAAGTGCGGGAAGAATCGCGAAATATTTTGCCACATCGTTGGCGATGGAAAAGGTCGTCAGCGCCCCTCGCGTCATGAGCAGCTGCTTTCCGATCTCGACCACTTCGATGAGCTTCGTCGGATCGGAATCGAGGTCGATCATATTCGCGGCTTCCTTCGCGGCCTGCGTGCCGGAATTCATCGCCACTCCAACGTCGGCTTGAGCGAGCGCGGGCGCGTCGTTGGTGCCGTCGCCGGTCATGGCCACGAGACGCCCGGAAGCCTGCTCGTGCTTGATGAGATTCATCTTTGCTTCGGGAGTCGCTTCGGCGAGAAAATCGTCGACGCCGGCCTCCTTTGCGATCGCCGCCGCCGTAAGCGGATTATCTCCGGTGATCATCACCGTGCGAATGCCCATCGCGCGCAACCTGGCGAAGCGTTCGCCCATCATGGGTTTGAGAATATCTTTGAGAGCGATCGTGGCAACGACGTTTCCGTTCACGGCGAGCAGAAGCGGCGTCTCGCCTCGCCGGGCGATACGTTCGATATCGGGCATCAGGCCGGTGTGGACCGGCCCGAATTCGTTGCACCACGCGAGCACAGAATCGGGAGCCCCTTTGCGAATTTTGGTACCGTCGGGTAGATCGACCCCGCTCATGCGCGTATAGGCGCTAAACGGAACGAACGTCGTTCCTTCGGGAGCTCGCTCCGAAGCTGCGGAGCCGAGAAGATTTTGCGCGAAGGTGACGATCGAACGGCCTTCCGGCGTTTCGTCGGCGACCGAGGAGAGCCACGCCGCTCGCGCCGCGCGCTCGATCTCCACGCCCTCTTCGGCCAAAAGATCGGATGCCTGACGGTTGCCGAGCGTAATGGTCCCCGTTTTATCGAGTAAAAGCGTGTCGACATCGCCCGCCGCTTCTACGGCACGCCCGCTCGTTGCGAGCACGTTGCGCTGCATCACGCGATCCATTCCCGCAATACCGATCGCGCTGAGAAGGCCCCCGATGGTCGTTGGAATCAAGCAAACGAGAAGTGCCGTGAGTACGACGATGCTCGCATGCGAACCGGCGAAGGAGATATATGGATAGAGCGAGGCGACGACGATAACGAAGACGATCGTAAGGGCGGAAAGAAGGATCGACAGGGCGATTTCGTTCGGAGTCTTCTGGCGTTGCGCGCCTTCGACCAGTGCGATCATTCGGTCGAGGAAGCTCTCCCCCGGATTTGCAGCGATGCGAACGACGATTGCATCGGAGAGCACGCGCGTACCACCGGTTACGGCGCTTCGGTCGCCGCCCGCCTCGCGCACGACGGGAGCGGATTCGCCGGTGATAGCCGATTCGTCGACGGTTGCAGCACCCTCGACGATTTCGCCGTCTCCGGGAATGATTTCGCCGGCGCGAACGACGACGATATCGTCACGGCGTAGCAGGTTCGCCGAAATTGCCTTGATCGAACCTTCCGGCGATCGCCGATACGCGACCGTGTCGCTCTTCGTGCGCCGAAGATGCTCGGCTTGGGCTTTCCCCCGGCCCTCCGCGGCGGCTTCGGCAAAATTTGCAAAGAGCACGGTAAACCAGAGCCAAGCCGAGATCGCGAAATCGAACCCCGACGAGCTTTCTCGAGCGAAAAATGCATGCCCCCAATAGATGCTCGTCAGGACGGCGCCTACCTCGACGACGAACATCACCGGGTTACGGGCCTGGACGCGCGGATCGAGTTTGACGAACGCATCGCGCAGTGCGGCACGAAGGATGCGCGGTTCGAGTAACGGGCGCGCCTTCGCGTGCCGCTGCAAAGCCCGTTCGGAAGGCATTAGAAAGTTCTCCCGGCGTACAAGAGGTAATGGTCGGCAATCGGACCGAGGGCGTCCGCCGGCAAAAACGTCAGCGCGCCGACGATGAGAATCGTCCCTAAGAGTAGCAAAACGAAGGTGGGAGAGGCGGTTGAAAACGTGCCCGCTCCCGCCGCAACCGGTCGTTTTTCTGCGAGCGACCCGGCGAGCGCCAGCATGGGAATGGCGACGAAAAAGCGACCGAAAAACATCGAAATTCCGGTAGCGATATAATAAAAGCGATCTCCGCCGAGGCCGGCAAAGGCGCTCCCGTTATTTGCATTCGTCGATGAAAATGCGTAGAGAATTTCGGAAAATCCGTGCGGGCCGGCATTCCCGAGCGTCGAACTTCCCGCCGGGAGCAGGGCGGCGAGCGCCGTCGGTATGAGAACGAAGATCGGCGTGACGAGTATTGCGAGGATCGCCAACTGAACTTCGCGTCGCTCGATTTTTTTCCCAAGGAGTTCTGGGGTTCGGCCGACCATCAGGCCGGCGATAAATACGGTGAGGACGACGAACTCCAACATCGCGTAGAGCCCGCTACCGACGCCTCCGGGAGCGATCTCTCCGAGCTGGAGATTGAGAAGCGCGACGAGGCCGCCGATCGGCATAAACGAGTCGATCGACGCATTGACGGCGCCCGTCGACGTGCCGGTCGTCGCCTCGATGAATAGCGAGGAACCCGCTACGCCGAACCTCGTCTCTTTCCCCTCCATGTTTCCGCCGCGAACGGCCAGTTGGTGGACGAGCGGGTTCCCGGATGCTTCGGCATGATAGATCGCTGCGAAACCGAGCCAAAAAAGGGCGAACATCGCGGCAAAGATTGCCCAACCCTGTCGCGTATCGCCGACCATTTTGCCGTACGTGTAGGTAAGGCCGGAGGCGATGAGGAGGATGAGAAATATTTCGAGCGCGTTGGTGAGCGGCGTGGGGTTTTCGTTCGGCGACGCCGAGTTGGCGTTGACGTAACCGCCGCCGTTGGTCCCGAGCTCCTTAATGGCTTCTTGCGAAGCGATCGGCCCGCCGACGATCGTTTGTTTCCCTCCGGCGATCGTGGTGACGGTTCGATAAGCGTTGAGATTTTGCGGTACCCCTTGCGCCGTTAAAACGAGCGCTGCGACCATCGAAATCGGGAGGAGGACGTAGAGGCATGCTCGCGTGAGATCGACCCAAAAGTTTCCGAGCGAGCCGGCCCCCTTAGCGGCAAAACCGCGCACGACGGCAACGGCGATGGCGATACCAACGCCCGCCGAAACGAAGTTGTGCCAAGCGAGCCCGGCCATCTGCGAGAGATAGCTCATCGTGCTCTCGCCCGCATAAAACTGCCAGTTGGTGTTGGTGAGAAAACTGATCGCGGTGTTCCACGCCAAGCCGGGGGAAAGGCTTGGAAAGTGTTGCGGATTGAGTGGAAGCGAGCCTTGAACGAGGAGCAACGCGAAAAGATATGCAAAGCCCACGAAGGAAAATCCCAACATCGCCAAGGCGTATTGCCGCCAGTTCATTTCGTCGTCGGCTCGAACGCCGGTAATGCGGTAGAGCGCGCGCTCGAGCGGTGCGATGAGCGGAGTGAGCCAGGTGCGCCGGCCGGTGAAAACCGCGAACATATACGAACCGAGCGGTTTTGTGCAGGCGATGAGAACGGCGAAAATGACGACGGCTTGAAGCCACCCGGTAAGCGTCATCGGCGATTCCTAAAAGCGCTCGGGGCGCAGCATCGCATACGTGAGGTACGCGAGGATGGCGATCGTGAGCGCTAGCCCAACGATTGCATCGATCATCGCACGATTACAGCTTTGCGGTCGCCCGAACGTAGAGTTCGGCGAGCGCGAAGAAGAGGGCGGATAGCGCGACGAGCGCGGCGAGATAGAGCATTACGATCGTACTCCAAGTTCCAAACCGATCCGAGTTTGAGCGTTCCCGTCTCCGGCTCTGCCGAAGCCGAATCCGGCCCGATACGCGGAGAGCGCGATGCGTGCGATCTCAAGGCGTGCGAAGCACGTTCCGAGCCGGTATGCGGGGGTAAGGGTAAAAGTTTGCGCGGCCGATCCCGGACCGAAACCGAGAAGGTCGGCATTCGCGCCGGGCGCATTCGGTGAGCTCGCGTCCCGTGCGTCTTCGTAACGAAAACCAAGAGAAAAGCGTGGGGAAAACTCGTAGCTGCCGAGCAGGCCTGCGACGGTCGCGCGTCCCTCTGCGATATAGTTCAACGATGCGGCGGCGGGCGAACGCACGAAGAGCAAGGACGGTTGAAGATTCCACTTGCCGATCTTTCGCGCATACATAAAATCGTATTCGGACTTGTTGGCGATCGAGGTGGTAGCATTCGGTCCCGAACCGCTCGGAGGAAGAACGGCTGCGAAAGCGAGCGAGGTCGCCGCGCTTGGGGCGTAAGCGATCGTCCAGGAAAGCGTTCCAAGGTGCCCGGAATAAAAGCCGTCGTCCTCCTCGACGGCCGCGCTCCAAGCGGCGTTGGTGTAGGTCAGTCGCGCGCCGCGGACGATCGTCGGTTCGAGCTCCCAACCGAGGCCGCGTTCGATGTTGATATTTTGATAGGTGAAGGGATCTTCCGGTCCTAAGAGCGACGAAAATTTCCCGACCGCGACCGTGAGGTTTGCGTTTGGTGCGTACGCGAGATCGACCAAGGGAAGAGCGCCATAGAGCGATGCGTTCGCCGCTTTTTGAAAGGTTGGATTCAGCGCCGAACCGACGGTAGGGAATGCGTAGCCTCCGATCGTTGCCGCTCCCGAGAATTTCGCGTCGCGCACGGTAACGTTGAGAAGAATCGTTCCGATATCCGCACGATCGGCGAGATCGGCGCCCGTCGGCGTATCGAGTGCGCCGCTCGCGTTCACCCCGAAGCTGCGGAACCCAACGATGCTGTAGACGCCGCTCGCGCGAACGAACGGCGCCGGCGTTGGGAGCGGTATCGGCGACGGAGAGGCGGCCGCAACCGCACGAGAAGCCGCGATGGCACCGAGAGCGACCGCAGCTGCGAAATGGTTCGGCATCATCATCGATGCTAGCGCCAAGTCGCGAGCTTGCCTATACGCCGATCGGCCTAGCCGCTCGGTCGCGCGAGAGGTCGGCTCCTATTCGAACGATTCGGGATCGAAGATGCGCTCGACGGGCTGCACGAAGAGCTTGGAGAGTTTGAACGCGAGCGTCAGCGAGGGCGCATATTTCCCGGCTTCGAGCGCGACGATGGTTTGGCGCGAAACACCCACGCGGTCGGCAAGATCGGCTTGCGTGAGCTCGTGCTCGGCGCGCAGCACGCGTATTCGATTCTTCACTCGTAGCGGCGGCTTGCGACGGCCGCACCGATCGGCAAAATGGCCATGAACGAAACGAACCACGTCCACGACGGCGGGTTCGCGATGCCGGCATTCCCCAGGAACGTCGCCGTCATGGCGAGCATCGCGGTCACCCCTCCGGCGACCGCCATCCCCTCGAGGAGGATCTGCCGCTGGAGTTCGTCGATGCGCGCCACATGACGCGCGATTGCACAGAAGAGCAAGACGATGCCCGGGATGGGCAGGAGGGCCGCAAGCGTTCGTTCGAGCCCGGTCAGCGCGGGGCGCCCCAGGAGGGTGAGGCTCAGTAGGAGCGCGGCGATATAGAAGAAGAGAGCGCCGGAGAGCTCGAGGAGGTAGCGGCGCCCATTTGTGCGGTCGATCATGCTGATAATGTATCCCTGAACAGACAAAATGTCAAGTATTTAGGTCATTATATACTTGACTACAGTAGAAAGAAACCGTTATGCTTAATGATGCCGTGACAGGGCCGCTGTGTTATCCTGGAGGCGATGAAGAAGCCGCTGGAGCCGTTGATTCCGCTCGTCGATCTGAAGCAGGTCTTGGCGAAGCTGGTTTTGGTGCCCAAGGACGAGATCGAGAAGGCCGAGGCGCAGCGCCCGAAACGGAAGCGCAAACCGAGGGCTTAAAGGTCCCAGATCGCACCGGCGAAGGAATCGAACATTCCCTCTACGCCCCCGATGTCACTAATAGACGGCGAGGGCCAAATGAGATCCCGCGGCTGGACGGGCCAAACTTGCAGCGCCCGCTCTCCGGCTCGTTCGTCATATCGTCTCGGGTATCTGCGCGGTATTCCGATGAACATTACGATACCGAAGTAGAGCGCCCCGATGGCGAAATGAACGTGTTGGATTCCGCGTTCACGGCCACCGATGAACTGGCCCTTGTATTCGAACAGATTCCCGCCTTTGGAGCCTCCGGCAATATGTCTCGCGCCCATAAGAACAAAAACGTTGCTCGACGGCTGTATTTTGCGGTGGAAGTTACGATAGTCAGAGGTTGGTATGAAGTCGTCGGTTGCATGAAGCTGCTGTATCACAAATGCGGTTTTCGTCGCCCATGATGCAGCGTACAGTTGTGCGGCATAACCCATTTTAATGCCAACCTGTTCTGCCTTCAGCATAGGTCGTAGCACTTTGCCAGATTGAACTTCTAGTCGGCTCATCCAACCGTTATTGCATCTCGCGCAAAATGCTTTGACGGTCTGCTCTAGTGTGTTTCCACCCCGCGTCCAAACGATGGCTCCGTCCCGAAGAAGTTCCATAATAGGAGCTTCTTTCGTGGAGCTAAACTCGTCGCGTATCCACTTGGCAAAGAGGTGTTCTTTTGTAACCTCGTCCTTGCCGCAGAAGGCACAGATACGCGCCAAGCTAGTCTTGGGTGTTGGTCAGCGCTTTGTATGTCAACCGCTTTCCCTTGACACCCTCAAGCGCCGAAGCGAACCGTGGGCCATCCTCGTTCTCGCGTTCGTTGAAGCGAAAGACCTGCTCCTCGACGTACCGCTGCAAATGTTGCGGACGCGGGGCGATATACGTTCCCTTAATCGTGCGCTTGAACACCGACCAGAACGATTCGATGGAGTTCGTATGAACGTGCCCACGAACGTACTCGACCGCGTGGTTGATGACGAAGTGAACGTAGTCCTCACGCAGCCCGGTATAGGATGCAAGGGCGTCGGTGTAGAGCGTGGCGCCGGGCTCGACGTGCTCGCGAACCTTCTCTTGGAGGGTCATACGGCGAGTGCTTGGCACGACGAAGGCGCGAACCTTCCCCTTGCGCTCCAGAATCCCCATAACGACCGTTTTGCCGGCCTGCGGCCCCTTGGCCTTGATCCCCGTGCGCCCAGGGCGCCCGTGGCGAACCTTACCGCCGACGTAGGTTTCGTCGGCTTCGACGGGGCCAGCGAACGGCGCCTCAAAGGACTCGTTCTTCATGGCCTCGCGGATACGATGGAGCATGAACCAGGCCGTCTTCTGCGTGACGTGAAGGGCGCGAGCGATCTCGCACGACGAAACGCCATTCCGATTGCTCGCTACGAGCCAGATCGCCGGAAGCCACTTATCGAATCCGATCGGCGAGTCCTCAAAGATCGTCCCCCGCTTCACCGTGAACTGCCCCTTGCAGTCGCGGCAGTACCAACGGTGCCGCTTGGGCATATAGGCAACAGCGACCGAACCGCAGTTCAGGGGGCAGGCGACCCCGTTGGGCCAACGGATACCAACAAAGAAGTCGTGGGCGACTTCGGGATTAGCGAACGTCCGCACGGCTTCGATCATCGTCTCGGGAATCGACTGCGTTTCCATGTGCCAAAGGTACCAGAAAAGGCTACTGTAGTCAAGTATATAATGACCAGTATTTATGACATTATATACCTGACGCCCGTGCGGTGGCGGTGGGGCTCTTGCAACCTCGGCAGGCGGGCGCGCGTCATACCGAGTGGCCGAAACGGCCCGATTTCCCTCACCATCCGCTCGTGCGTAAGGAAGACTCAATAAGTATGGTTCAGGTTGGTAAAGCAGCCCCGGAATTTACGTTGGCCAGCACCAAGGGTGCGACCAGCGCGAAGGATCTAGGCAAAGAAATTTCGCTTAGCGATTACCGCGGCAAATGGCTGATTTTCTTCTTCTATCCGCTCGATTTCACGTTCGTCTGCCCGACGGAGATCACCGCGCTCTCCGACCGTGCGACGGAGTTCCAAGAGTTCGATTGCGAGATTCTCGGCTGTTCGACCGACTCGGTCTTCAGCCACTGGGCGTGGCTGAACACGCCGCGTGAGAAGAACGGCATCGCCGGCACGCAGTTTCCGCTCGTCTCCGATTTCACGAAATCGGTCGCGCGTGCGTACGGCGTTCTCGACGAAAAGAGCGGCGTTGCGCAGCGCGGGCTCTTCATCATCGATCCCGAGGGCGTGCTGAAGTACGCCGTCGTCACCGACGATAATGTCGGACGTAGCGTCGAAGAAACGTTGCGCGTGCTGCAGGCGCTTCAGACCGGCGGGCTCTGCCCGGCGGAATGGAAGCCCGGCAAAGCGCTGCTCCAGAAGGCGTAATGGCACTCCGGATGCGCAGCCCCCTCCCATCGTTGGAGGGGGTTGCAACCTGGTGTAACGGCGGCGAGCCGAGTGCCGACGCACTCGCCGGGAAACCCGTCGTCGTGAGCTTTTGGTCGCTGAGCTGTCACCTCTGCCACGAAAGTGCGGAGGCGTTCGCACGCGTGCGCGATCGCTTCGCGCCGCTCGGCGTTACGTTCGTGGCGATCCACCAACCGCGCTCCGAGAGCGAGCTCGATATCGCCGCCGTCGAAGCTGACGCGCGCGGCGAAATGCAACGCGTGCAGCCCTGCGCGATCGATAACGAGCACACGCTCGTCGACCGCTTCGAAAACCAGTTCGTTCCGGCGTTCTACGTTTTCAATCGCGATCACGAAATGCGCCACTTCCAAGCCGGCGGCAAAGGCTTCGACCGCGTGGTCGCGGCGATCGAACGCGTCGTCGAGGAAGCCCCGGTCTAACACCAGGTTTCGCGCCCCTCGTGCGCCAACGTGGCGACGCGATGGGTGGAACGCTCGCGATTTTTTGCGGTCCCTCGCTTCCAAGCGAGGACCGCATCGCCATTCCCGGTGCCTCCTACTTGCCGCCGGCAGCGCGCGGCGATGTCGAACGCGCCGCGCGCGACTACGATGCCGTGCTGCTCCTCGACGGCGTCTTCCACCACGATCTCGCGCCCTCGCCGAAAGAATGTTTCGCCGCGCTCGCGCACGCGCGCATGTTCGGCGCCTCGAGTATGGGCGCGCTCCGCGGCGTCGAGTGCGCGCCCTACGGCTTCCGCACCTTCGGGGCGATCGCGCGGTGGTATGCCTGCGAGGCGATCGACGGCGACGACGAAGTCGCGCTCCTCACGCACCCGCAGACGCACGCGGCAATGACGGTGCCGCTCGTCAACGTTCGGTACGTTGCCTGGCTCGCGGTGCGCCGCGGCGTGTTGAGCGCGCAGGAGGCAGCTGCGTTTGTCGCCCGATCGCGCGCGATCTACTACATGGAGCGGAGTTGGGAGGGCTGCGTCGCGCATGCGCCCGCGCAGGCCCACGCGAGCTTGCTGGAGATCGCACGAACCGAGGGCGACTTGAAACGACACGACGCGCGTTTCGCATTGCGGAGCGTGCAGCGTGCGTTGGCGCGCCCGTGGCGTCGCAACGAGATCGCCGCGCCGACCGCACTGTTTGCAGCGAGTGTGGAGCCGCGCGATACCTCGCCGATCGTGCTGCCTGCAACGATGCCGAAGGCGTCCGGTACGTACGACCGTGCGGTTCCCTTCGTGGAGACGATCGCGCTATTACCCGAGTTGCGGCGTCGCTACGGCATCACGCGCGTCGCCGATACCACGCTGCTCGACCGCACGACCATCCCGACTTTTAGCGCGCTGGTTCCTCATTCGCCCGATCTGCTCGGCGTCTATAACGGGAAGGGGATCACGCGCGAGGGTGCGATCGCGAGTGCGGTGATGGAGGCAGCCGAACGGCAGATCGGTGCGCGCGCGGCGCTCGTGCGTCGCAGCGAATCGCTGCGCCGCGTCGCCGAACGGATCGATCTCGATGCGTGTGGGCTGCGCCCCGAAGCGCGCGATCTCGTCGTCGATTGCGTGCGCGGGACCGAACTAATCTCGGGCGATCCGATTCCGGTGCCGCTCGCGATGGTGGAGTGCCCGTGGTATGGAGAAAAACTCTTCACTACGACCAGCACGAACGGGCTCGCCTCGGGGAACAATCTCACCGAAGCGATCTACCACGCACTCTGCGAACTGATCGAACGGCACGCATGGGCGCTCGCGCACGTGCGCTGTTCGCTCGCACCGAAGTTTTTTCTCGGTCCCGACGTCCCCGAACGAGCGTTGATGCCGGAGATCGAGCTTCCGGTCGGCGAGCCGAACGTCGATTGGCTCGTCGGCGAACTACGCGGCGCCGGGTTGACCGTGCACGCATTTGCGCTCGACGAACCGCCATTACCGATGACGGTGCTCGCCTCCATCTCCGAACCCGAGGCGGCGATCCCGATGGCGCACATGGGGCTCGGGTGCGCGCTCTCGCCGGCGCACGCGCTAACGCGCGCGCTCACCGAAGCGCTGCAGAGCCGCGTCGTCGATATTCAAGCGGCGCGCGAGGATATGCTACGCGCAGACGAACCGAAGGGGATGATGGGCGATCACGCTCGCCGCCTGCAAGAGGTGCCCAAAGGGCGCTGGTATCTCGACATTCCTGCAGAACGGATTTCGCTCGCCGATCTCGCCGACCGCAGTAGCGACGATCTCGCCGTCGATCTGCGCGCAACGCTCGAAGCGCTGCGCGCCTACGGTATCCCGAGCGTCGTAGCGGTCGATCTCTCGCCGCCCGATCTTCCGATCTCGGTGGTGCGCGCGATCGTACCGGGGCTGGAGCATTTCACGATCACGCAAATGCTCGGCAAGCGCGCTCGGGCACTACTCAACCCATTTGCGGTGGCGTGACCGTGCACGAAAAATCATTCATGGATGCGATCTTGCACGGGGTGCCGCCGACCAACGAGCAGATCGCCGCCTATCTCCATGCCTTTCACCATCGCAATCCCGGCGTGACGAGCACGGTCATGCGCGCGCTCCGGACGAGCGATGGGCGTACCTCGTACGAGATGGTCGCCGACCGAATTGCGGCCACCGAAATGGCGGCGGTGCTCGATATTGGTTGCGGTGACGGCGAATTGCTCGCGGCGATTCGCACGCGCGCCCCGCAAGCGGCGCTCTCCGGGGTCGATCTCTCGGAGGAAGAACTTGCCCTTGCAAAGGCGCGCCTCGCCGGGAGCGAGGCCGATCTGCGCGTCGCCTCGGCTTTTGCGTTGCCGTACGCCGATGCCGCGTTCGGTGCGGTCGCCGCGCATTTGGTCTTCATGCTGATTCCGCAGGTCGAAACGGCGCTTCGCGAGGTGTACCGCGTGCTCGCGCCGGGCGGCACGTTCGCATTTTTACTCCCGCGCCGTCCGAAGCAGCCGACGACCCTCACCGAACTTCTCGCCACGCTCTCGCGCAAGATTGCGATCCGTTACCCGGAGTTTTTACCTTTTGCGATCGGCGATCGCGCGCTCTTCGAACGCTTCGGAATCGCCGATCTTCTCGGGCGAGCGGGTTTCTCGGCATTACCGACGTTCGACGATTTCGAGGTGCGCGCCGCAGTCGACGGGGCGTGGCTCTGGAAAGCGATCTCCGGGCGCTACGTGCTCGGCTCGCTCGATGATGAGTTGACCGCAGAGTTGCACGCAATCGTCATCGCCGCCGCCGCGAACGGCGCCTTCGATTATCGCGAATCGCTACGGTTGGTTTCCATCGTACGATAGCGGCGGGAACAAAAACCGCTGTCGAGAACGATAGCCGCAGTCGCCGTGCCTCCAGAGTACGGCGAGCAACTTTTATTGTTATGAAAGGATCGATGCGCAATGAATGATGTAGCTCGACGGGCGGTCGCCGCCGGCTTTCTGCACGCACTCCAAACCACGCCCGCGCTCTTCGATGAATGGATGAAGACCGCAAAAGATGATACGGCGGCGATCGGCGCGCTCGTCGCACGAACCCTCGGGCTCGCGCAGGTGCCCGACGCCGACGATCTCCACGCGATGGCGCACCATATCGATGCTCATCTCTCGGGCGCGGTCGCGGAACTTCGTGCGGCCTCAAAGTCTCTTCCGGAGCACGTCGGAATCATAGCCCTCACGCAACAGGAATAACCTGTCGCAAATGCCACGCAACTAACTGCGAGCGGGACGTGGAGCCGACTTTGTTAAAAAGATTGGCGACATGTCCCTCAACGGTACGCTCGCTGATCGTTAGTTGTTCTGCAATACTTCGGTTCGTGCTTCCTGCGGCGATCAGCTCCAGAATTTCACGCTCACGTCGAGATAACACGGGCAATGATGCACTTATTGGTTGTTTCGAGCGGCCCGGTTGCGGAAGAAGTGTGGCGAAATATGACGAGCCAAGATCCTGTAATCGCTGGCGGACGAAGGCGGCTTCTCCGTGGTGCTCTTTCTCCGTGTGCCAAACCTTAGCGCAATGCTGGGCGAGGCGAGCATGGGCGAGAGACCAAGGCTGCTTGTCCGTCTCGATTCTGCCCTCTGCTATGAGAGCAAGTCCGGGTTCGTCGTTAAGGCGATTGGCGGCAATCGATAGCAATACGGGCAGAAAGAACATTTGTGGCGCCAATGCAGAGCGGGTGGCGAGACGGAGCGCCTTTTCTAGCAGTTTTCGTGACCGTCTATGGTCTTTGAAGTCTTTGAACGCCGCACATGCGGCTGCGATGGGTAGAAGCGCTAGGTTTTCTTCTTCACTAAGAAATATCTGCGCTTCGTGTTCTACTGCCTTAAACAGATCGTTGGGGAGCGAGGTTCCCGCGATGACGCATGCGGCCGTTGCAAGGCCGAGTTGGGCACGAATTTCTAATGAGAGGCCGTGTACAAGAAGCGAGTCGGACGCAATCTCGAGCACGTCCTGAACGTTTCCTTGTGCGAGAAACATCGCGGCCTTCATTGTTCCAATGTGGCTGTCATCCAAGTGGGATCTTCCAAAAGTGGCTCTCGCAAGATCGAAGTTGGTCCCAAAATAGTGCAATTGTGTAAGGTTATCCATCTGCATGATTACCGATTGCCAAAATTGCGGTAGACGACTAGCAATATTGCGGGCCCCGGCACTCGCCCGTTCATAACGAGCATAATCTCCGCATCGCGCGCCCATCTGTGCGTCGAAAAGTAACATGCGCAGATCGGTTTCGTGAGTACGGTTTGGCAGGGATGATAGGTAAGAAAATTCACGATCGAAGTCGTCGATATTGAATTCATATGTGGCTAATAAAAGTAAGGCGAGGCTGAGATGGATCCGATCTTCTTCGTCGGTGATGATTTCCGAATAATGCTTTGAGATCCGCTTGAATTCAATGATGTTCCCGTCGGTCCAAGTCGCTGCGAGCAAGGACGCGACGAGCGGCCCGATTCCCGTATTTGTCCCTGTCGCATTAGCTGCGGCGAGTCCCCTTTCGCAGGCGTCAATAGCCGCTCGCTCGTCATTTAGGACGCAGTAGAGTCGAGCCAAAGTGCTGTAATCGGGGAGTGAGGTCTTAGGAAAAAATGGTGTTAACTCAAGACAACGCTCCATCGTCTTGACGGCGATGGAAAGGGCGTTCGACTGCATCGCAAAGTCAGCTAGCTTTTTAGCGAATCGCAGTTCGAGGTCTCGGTCGCCGCAGGCGCGAGCTTGCGCGATGATCTGTTCGAGATCGGAGCTCATCGGAGCGGGCAACTTCGATATCGCGGCGATGATGCGCCGACGGTACGGAACGTCGATCGCGATCGTCTCGCGGATCGCCTGTGCAAGTGCGGCGTGTCGGAAAACGATGCCGGTGGGAGCCGACATCAGATAGCGCCCCGAACTCGCTTGCAGCAATGGCAAGAAGTGCTCTTCGCTCCAAAGATGCTGAAGCAGCGCGAGCGAGATCGGCTCTTCCATGAGTGCAAGCATTTGCAAAAACTCGCGACGCTCCGGCGTAATAAGGGCGAGGTCGCGCGCGACGACGGCGCGCAACCCGGCGGCAACGGCGGCGATATCGTCTCCGCCCTGCGCGAGCGAGTCGGCGATGGCGACGATATCGATCGCGCGCCCCGCTGAAATTTCGGCAATCCGTGCGATCGCTTCGTCACTCGCACCGGGCAAGAGCGAGCGCGCGAGGGCGCGCGCGTCGGTATCGCCGAGCGCTTCGAGAACGATCGACGCGTCGCTTTGCGCCAGGCCCTCCCAGCCGGGTTCGTCGAGCCGTTCGACGGAGAGCAACGCAAAACGCTGATCGGCAAAACGTTCGAGTAATCGCAACAGCAATGAGAGCGATTCGGGATCGCACCATTGCATGTCGTCGACGGCGACGAGCAGCGGAAAATCGAGGAGGACCGCTTCGATGAGGCGGTAGAGCGCCTCTTCGTTTTTCGCACCATCGCGTTCGGTCGTGA
>JAJZVP010000043.1 GCA_021845615.1 bacterium
ACCTGGAGATGACCGACTACCACGAATGGTACGAACAGAGCGCTCGCGATATATCCGCCGACAGAAAGGAGGCGACCTAGCCTACGCTGCGACCGAACCGAATTTACAGCAACTCTGGGACTTGACTACTGCGCTTTGTCTTACTTCCCCAAAAAACGATTCGGTGATATCATTTCAAGCCATTCGGCCACGTCGTAATGACAGTCTTACTTCCCCAAAAAACGATTCGGTGATATCATCGCGCTCATCGTCGATGGATACGCTCCCGAGTCTTACTTCCCCAAAAAACGATTCGGTGATATCATTTCGAGATGCAGCCGTATATCACTATCGCCGTCTTACTTCCCCAAAAAACGATTCGGTGATATCATGGCAAGCCGCGCCCGTGCGCGTGCTACTCGGTCTTACTTCCCCAAAAAACGATTCGGTGATATCATGAATCGCCGGAGTGATGCCTTGAGCCCTTTGTCTTACTTCCCCAAAAAACGATTCGGTGATATCATGAATCGCCGGAGTGATGCCTTGAGCCCTTTGTCTTACTTCCCCAAAAAACGATTCGGTGATATCATTCCTCAGCCCAGGTCAACGCGAACATTTCAGTCTTACTTCCCCAAAAAACGATTCGGTGATATCATGCAACAACGAACCTATTTACACCTTTTCGCGTCTTACTTCCCCAAAAAACGATTCGGTGATATCATAAATCGGCCACGCATTTGATCTAGCTTGCGTCTTACTTCCCCAAAAAACGATTCGGTGATATCATATCGGTGTCCGCTTTCACGAACGCGTCGGGTCTTACTTCCCCAAAAAACGATTCGGTGATATCATCGATACCGTCATATTCAAGCTTCCAGCGCCGTCTTACTTCCCCAAAAAACGATTCGGTGATATCATCGCTTCCCGAGCTCATCACCTGCACGATTCGTCTTACTTCCCCAAAAAACGATTCGGTGATATCATCAGCACTACCACTGTCCCAACGACATACAGGTCTTACTTCCCCAAAAAACGATTCGGTGATATCATTG
The DNA here is from genome assembly GCA_021845615.1 of bacterium. Lineage (GTDB taxonomy): Bacteria > Vulcanimicrobiota > Vulcanimicrobiia > Vulcanimicrobiales > Vulcanimicrobiaceae > JABEUX01. Next base: position 1,032 of record JAJZVP010000043.1, read on the forward strand.
CGAGCAACGCCGGGTCGATTCCGTACGCGTCTTACTTCCCCAAAAAACGATTCGGTGATATCATTCATTCGTTCGCAGATCGACGTGCAGCGGTGTCTTACTTCCCCAAAAAACGATTCGGTGATATCATGCGTTGGGCTCGAGCTGCCTGCGAGATCAAGTCTTACTTCCCCAAAAAACGATTCGGTGATATCATCTCGCCGTAGAGATCGTTGAGGACGGCGTAGTCTTACTTCCCCAAAAAACGATTCGGTGATATCATGGATCCCCAGGAAGGGCCCGTAGGACGGGCTCTTCCCCATTATTGGCGGTCAAAAAATCAGAAGAGAACAAGCTGCTTTGGCGCCTCCACGGGCGATTTTTCGGCAATTTTACCGCCCCTATAATGGCGAATCTCCACAAACTGCCGATCGGTCATGTCGAGTATTAATACCCACCCATCTCCCGGGGGAATCAGGCGCTCGACATTGCGCTCGATGGTGTCAAGGCGCTCCCTCGTCCTCGCGTGGAACCCATAGAATGAATACTGGACACGCTCGAATCCCAGGTTTTGCAGATCGTGCCGGAAACGACTTGCCAAGCGGCGCTCGGTCTTAGTCCGAACGGGAAGATCGAATCCGACCATCAACCACATGTTCCGGTATCGGTCGGCGACCATTGCGCCTCGTCGAACATTATGGACGGGCATTCTAGTCCTCCTTCTCGCAAGGCGGCCCTCCAAGCCGCAGCGACGGCCCTCATAGCGTCGGCTACGACAACACGCTCATGGTTCATTTTCAGCATTCCGGTCAGATGCGCGATAACCGCTCTCTTACAAGCGGGTAGGAGATCTTCTTCCGAGCAATTGTGCAGCCGCACGGCCACGTCCACTACCGCTCGAAATGGCTCCATTAGATCGTCCACGAGGGCGAATGCGTTGAGCGTACTGGAGTGATGAAGTGAGAGCGCTGGATGTAAGCCGACGGCCACCGCGCCTCTCGCCGTCGCGGCACGCGCCACCGCATAACCATAGTTCAAGTGACGATTGACCGCTGAGTCGCGGCCGCGTCGAAAGCCGGGGCCAAACATCAGCGTAAAATACGCCGATGCGGCGGTTGCCTCGCGGTTCTCCGGGTCGCCCGAACGGACGAGCTTCCCCCACTTTCGTACCGAGGCATCGTCGAGCGCGAACCGGCGAAGCGCCTGCGCCTGCATCGCAATTTTCACGCGAACGATTGAGGCCCAGAAGCGCTTCTTCGTCGGAATACTCGCGTCAATTTGATCGGAGAGCACGGACGGGTGCGCAAGCGTACCGACGAGTGGTAGCAGAAGGCCCGACGGATGATATTTTTCGTCGCAGAGCACAACCGGTACTCCCGCGTCGGCGGCCCATCGCAGAAGGCCGATTCCGAGCGAGCCGGACCAACTGCTCACCATCATGACGTCCACATCTTCAAGGGGCGTTCGGAGGCCGGTTCGAAGGTCGACAAGGAACCCACGATCCTTTGCGAGGGCGGCTCCGTCACTCACCACTTCTACGATGCGCATTATGACGCTGGATCGCTTATCCTTTGAGGCGCATCTTCACGCGAAAGCCACCAAGAAGGCCTGTCACGCCTATCTCGACCCGCTCGTAGCGTTTAAGGACGGTTTGCAGGGCGGGTTCAGAGCCAACGCTTTCACACGTGTTGACATCTTCGAGACCAATTCGATACCGACCATTATCTTTTCGCATGTTCTTAATTAAATAGACACGTTGATCAAGGCGGATTGCGTCGCCTTTATAAATTCGCGATTCAGGTCTGCTACCCGTAAAGGCACGGAACTCATCGGGGTCGGCGATAACGCGAAGCAATTGAAATAGTCGAACTCGCAACGGCACGAGGTTCTCGATCACCGCGCAAAGATTTTCCTTTGACCTCCAAAGGCCGTACCTTTTCCCGCGCCGCCTATCGATCGGACCATAAGAGTCGGCATCACATTCGCCTTCGCATTCATCGCGCTCGCGAGTCGGACGAATCGTGATTTTTGCTATCCCGTTTCGTGCGCAAACAAAGTCGAAGGCATCGCGAAATGCACCCGAAAGTGTGCCGTGTTCGCAGTTCCAAGGAATCGTGCAGATTTCACCGGTCTCTGAGGGTGGTCGCGAATTTAACTTTGGTCCGCTTTTCCCGTTACAGCGAAGCCAAATCTCGGCCTGCTCGTCGATGCGTTCCCTAAAATGCGCCATACTTGGATTTTGTGCGCCGAACCATAGTGCTAGGGTGTCGCGCAAGCGCACGAGTTGCGAGGGATCGTACGTCGATTTTCCAGCAACAGGTTTTTCTACGAGCCTATCGAGAAGGTCGTGCGCTTTCAGCAGTACTGCGGCAGCATCCGCTCCATCGAGCGGCAGGCTCCCCTTTGTCAACGGCGACGGGAATATGGCACTCGCTTTTTGTTCATGTCCGCCTGACATTCCATATATCGTTTCGTTATGCATTGCACCGGGAACGCTCGCCGCCCGTCTTCCATCTGCGGCGAAAAGGATGCGAGGGCGCTCTACCTTATGGCTCGTGACGATCCGCTCGTGCGCCTCAATTGCCGCCGTTTTGAATCCATCCCACAGATCGAAGTTCGTAACCGCAAGATTGTTGCCAAGTGCGGCTTTCTGCAACAGCGATCGACTAAGTGCAGCGGTCACCAGGGCGTCGACCGCGTGATGACGATTATCTTCGATTCGCTTTCCGTTCCCGTCCTTTTTAAGTTCTTCCAGACCCCACCGTTTCCGCAAGGTGCCCGTCAGTTCGCCACGCGACGCCAAAACGTTGGTCTCCACAAGACACAATGGACGGAGCCATTGGAGCAACACCTTCGACGCCCAGGACGTCGAGTCGAGTTGCCCCTTGAGAAATTTCGATCGTTCGTTTTCGGGATCGAGGATCATCCGTCGCTTGCGCGCCGGCAGGTGGCGCGTCGCCTCGCGAATTCGTTCCCATCGATCGTCCTTTTCTCCGAATGCATCGAGAGCGGTCTTGGCGTTCGTTTTTTCGGCATTACAAGACTTACACGTTAAAATAAGGTTTCCCATCTCGTCGCCACCACCAAGAGAGCGGGGGAAAATATGGTCGACGTCGACGCCCCTTCCGCCGATGGCGTCGGACTTTGTAATTTCGTGAACGCCGCAATACGGACAAAGACGCGCCTCCCGTTCGCCGCACAGGCTCAATTCTTTCCACAATTTGTAGCGTCGGACGGCACGGCGATTTTCTTCCCCCTCGGTTGAGATGTTTCCAAGGACGCTACGCACCGCCGCCTGCGCTTCTCGGTTGCGCTTTTCATTCTCTGCAATACGCTTCAAAAGCGACATTCGGCCGCGGTCGGAAAGGTGTAACTGCCGCGTGGTTTCGATAACAATGCGCGACGGTCGCCCAAACTTTTGAACGATCTCGTTAACCACTCGTTGGGCTTGGTTCAAGGCTATATGAACCGACGGATTGGGAACGCGCCCATACTTCGCCTCGACGGAGCGAACGACGCGCGCCGGCCCTTCTCCCTTGCTGAACGGGCCCTTCCGCCGCGACGGCAGTTGAGGAAGCATCCCTGAAAACGCCGCACCGTAGTACGGCAACCGCCCCGCCTTATATTCATCGAGCGCATAGGTGTCAAGCGCGCGTTCTTCGTTAATTTTCGCCAGCGCGGCATCCCTCGCCACGTGCGGACGCATCGTTTCGAGCAAGGGCAGCATTCTCTGAAGCATCGACCGCCCGTACGGGATCGATCCTCTCGGCGGCGCAACCATTAGGCCACGGATCTCCGCAGCGATATTTAATGGAATTGTAGCGAAATCGCGATCTTCTCCGCGAATCGGAGCAGAGAAAAGCTCGAGGACGTTCTCTCGGAGCTCTGGCCATCCGTCATCCTCTCCGCCACTGCCTTGCGCTCGATGATCGCGCGAAGTTATCCAGGCTCCAAGCTCCGGGAACGGATGGCCCAACCAGTGCGCTTCCTTTCCACTCGCATTTACCCGGTTAAAGGAGATCGATTCCGGCAGACCGAGGGCCACCGATGCTTGTTTCCACGTAAGCCGAGGCTGGGTCAATAACGTAACGTAGAACCGACGGCGAAGCGATGGAGAGTCCGGTTCAGGTGCCGTGTCGAGATCGATTTCGTTCGCTTGGTCGTCGAAAGCGCGAAGATTCCACGCTTTCTCCCATGCGAGATACCGCTGCGCATCGGGGTCGAAACGCGGAGTACGCTCGTCGGCGGGCACATACGGACACGGCCAACGAACGGCATTATATGGCGCGCGTTCGAAAATCAGCGCACGGAGATTGTCCCATTCTTCGGCACCGATACCCGCGCTTTTGAACCCCGCCGATTGAGTCTCGCGAATGCGAGAAAACTCTTCCTCCACCATCTTTCGGCTCGTCCGACCAGGAAGGCTCTGCGAGCCAACACGAGCGATCGTCTCGTCGTCGAGTCCTTTCCAGTGGCTCACCCGCGTGTCGGAATCTATTCGACGCGCGCGAATCGGCGCAAACGGGTGTCGCTGCTCAAATTGCCTCGACAGCCAGATGCCGAGCCCACCAATCCCACAGGTAGCGGCTACGATCTCCTCGCGACGAGTGCATTCCGCCCGAAGTGAAGCGGGCTCGTCGCCCTTTGGAGTGGTTTCCCTGACCTCCTTCTTCTTGCCATTTCGTTTTTTCGGCGGGGCTTCCGGTTCAGGTTCTTCAATTTCGCCATCGTCGGTGAGCAAGGTGCCACGGTTAACAAGCAATGAATACAGGGAGCGTGCGAGGCGCGCGCGGTCGTATTTATTCGTCGAATCAAGCGGAGTCGTGGCGCACGCGGCACGCGCGGCGAAGACCGACTCCCTTCGCAACCACGCGTCGCGGTTGGAAGCGGTTGCTTTAAAGGGGTCGATCCAGTCAACGCGGAGACCTCGGCCGCACCCATTGGTGCGTATCAACTTCAGATCGTCGGCGAGCAGTCGCAGGAGGCGCCCACGACGTGCACGATCGCGTTGGTGTGCACGCATAGCGTTAATCTTTATTCGACGCTTGCTCTGGAGCGTTTCGCCTAGGCTTTCGCCCATGTGCGCCTTGTCGATGATGGCGCGGCCGTCCGAGAAAATGCGTGAGCCCATCCCGAGAATCGCGGTCGGTCGATCGAGGTTCTCAGGATCGACCGCGAGGGCCGCCCAGCCAAGGGAATTCGTCCCAATATCGAGACCGAGCGAGTATGGTTGCATTGAATCGTGGGCTTGCATTATATCGGGCCTTTCGAGTATGATTGCGCCGAGAGGATGCCGTTCTTGGTTCTCTCAATTGGGGAAGTAAAGTAAGACAAGGTTGAGCGAGACGGCCGCGAGATACCGACAATCGAAGCCGCATGAGGCGAATAACCTCTCAGCGGCTTTGCCTTTTTCACGCCGCCGCCCCACTCGCTGGTAGACGAACACCTGCGAACCATTGGAACTGCACTCCACCTGGAGTACAATTCGATTGTGGTTCGAAAAATGCAACGGACAGATCTTTGCGCAATCAGAAAGTGCGCCGATGAACCCACGAACGCAGTCGTGCCAGAACAGCTGTACCGATTCTTAGTTCGCAAGAGACACCCATGGCGACGCCAACTCTCGCTCAAAGGGCGCCGGCTCACCGTCGGTCAGCTCGTCGCGCAGATGCAGAGCAACCAGATGGATGTGCCGACGGCAGCCGAGGAGTTCGATCTCCCTCGCGAAGCGGTCGCCGAAGCACTCGATTACGCGGCGCGCAACCGCGAGCTGCTAGTCGCCGAGGCCTTCGAGGAGCGCCGACGCGTTGAGAGCGCTGTTTTGCGTCCTGGATCTCCGGCAAGCGGCGACGAGACATAGTGACGGTGAGGCCTAGCGGGTCAATGGTGCGATCGTCCACTTGACCGCCGGCCGTGCAATCGTCCTCAATCACCTGCGGTAATCGTCCCCGAAACGCCGTTGCAATGCTCGCTCATCCCCGCGATTCTACTCGCTCGTCGCGACAGAGGTCTGTCGCGTAGTTTTTCGCTATCGCCTCGACCGTATCGCGGGCCATCGAGGCGACTCCCGGCGGCGCGACGATAACCGCCTCGGTGCCGAACTGCAACGCCCAACGCACCGCTTCGCCTGGATCGTCGAAGCGCAGTACGATCGCGGCGCTGCCGTCGGCGAAGCGCTCGATCCGTTGCTCCGGCTGCCACTCGCGCGCGGTAACGGCGGCAGCGATGGTAGCCGCCACGCGAACCGTTACCTCCACCGGCTCGCCGCTGCGAATCCAGCCGACCGCCCCCTCTCGGCGGAAGCGCTCGGGAACCCGGCGCGGCGCGAACGTGCCATCTCGGCGAATCGGCTCTGCAATCGCATCGAGCGCGAAGTTGCGCCAATCCTTGCGCGCGAGGTCGTACGCGACGAGATAATAGCGCCCCGAACGCGCGACGACGAGATAGGGCTCGACGCGCCGTTGCGTTGGGCCGCTGCGCGCCGAGGTGTACGAGAACTCCAGCCGCGCCGACGTGGCGGCGGCGTCCTTCACGACGGTAAACATCGCGCTGACCTGCGCGTCGGCACTCGGTCGCGGTTCGCGCAGATCGAGAAATCCCGGCCCGCCGGCGGCATCGCCGAGCGCCGAACGCACTTCGCTCTCGATCGGCCCGCCGAGCGCGCGCCCGATGCGGGCAAGCATCGCCGCCGTCTCCGCTTGGGCGCTGCCGATTTTAGCGACGCGCCCCGCGCTACGCAGGAGCGTGATACGCCCGCCGCGCGCGTGGCTCAGAGAAAACCCGAACTCAGCGCCGAGCGAACGCAACACACTCAAGTCGCGCTGTAATTCGCGGAGCGAAAATTCGAAGCGCGAACAGCAGCGCTCGCAGTCGAGGGTACCGTCGGTGAGGAGCATCAGCAGGATGCGCAGCACGCGGGCAAAGCGATCGCCCGAGGCCTTCTTGCGAAGCCCCGGTTCACGCGGCGAAAACACTGAGACGGCCACTAAGAGCCCTCCGCGACCGAGTAAGTCCCCCCGTCGCCGCCCTTCTCGCGCCGGTTCCGCTGCTCCTATGGGGCTGCCGCGGCTCCAACACAACACTTCCGACCGCCAAGTGGCGGACACTATTGCTTCCGCACCCCTGTCGCGCTATAGTGGGAATCGGGAATACGGCTTTTCAGTCGGCGAAAACGATAAGGAGCGCAGCCAATGCCAACCACCCCCTCCCGCCGGGACGCACGCGTCTCGGTGCGCTTTACCGAACGAGAACGAGAATATATCGAGGAAGCTGCGGCTCTGGCGAGCGAGGGCGACCTTTCCCGGTTCATTGCCACGGTCGCGCTTCGCTCGGCCCGAAGTGTCGTGGAAGAGAGTGGAATCTCTCTGCTCGCCGCCGATCGACGTCGCCGCTTTTACGATCTCCTACTCGCCTCGCCGCCGCCCACCGATGCGCTCCGAGAACTTGCAGCGAATCCGGTTCCCGACGGTTTTGAGCTCGAACGATAACTCGGGCCGTCGCCTTCGCATTCGGATCGTCCCTCTCGATCCGTCGCTCCACGACCGCAAGAGCTTTGCGTGCGGAAACGATGCCGTCGATCGCTACCTCCGCACCACGGCCGCACAGGCAACGCGCTATTATCGCGCAGCGACCTTCGTTCTCGCAACCGTCGACAACCCGTCGGAGGTTCTCGGATATTACACGCTTGCTCCGCACGAGTATCGCGATGGCGAACTCGATCTCGCCACGGCTCGCACGTTGAAAGTGCATGGGCTCCAACGCATCCCAGTGCTTCTGCTCGGGCAGCTCGGCATCGCACGTACCTATCAGGGTCGCGGCCTTGGGAAACTTCTTCTGTGGAGTGCTCTCGAACGTGCCTTTAGCACCGCCGCAAATAGCGGCGCGGTCGCCGTCATCACCGATCCCGCCAACGATACAGCCGCCGCGTATTATGCACGATACGGTTTCGCAACGCTCCACGACGCACCGTTCCACCGTATGTTGCTGCCGATGAAGACGATCGCAGCCGCATTATCGCGCGGGTAATCGTCGGCGCGCTCCCCTCGATACGCCGCTTCGCGGCTACTCGGGATGACAGAGCACCATTGGCTACTCGGGATGACGCCCATTGTCACCCCGAGTAGATGGCGAAGCCATCGTATCGAGGGGTTACTCGGGGTGACAGGGAGCGCTGAGCTACTGCGCCGCTTCGCGTGCCATCGCAACGCCGTTGCCCACGATCCTCGAGCCCGCGAACTCAAGGAACAATGCCGTCTCTCCGAGCGCTGCGATTGCCCCGAACAATACGCCGCCCGCGATGTCGCTTGTCAGCGCGACGACAACGGCAATACATATCGCCGGTGGTGTTAGAGCGAGTGCCGAAAACACCATCCGCAGCATCCCCGAGTTCGCGCCCGCACCACCGTTCCACGGGAAGACCGTATAGAGCGCAATTCCGATACTCCGCATCAACAAAATAGCGAGCAGCGCTCCAGGAAGCGCGAGAAAGACGATCGTAGGATTGCCGACGGCGAAGCCATAGGCCGCAATCCCCATTGCTAGCGGAAGAATCGTCCGCCATGCGGTCGACGCCATCCATACGTAGAGCCGCGTGCGCAACGGACTCGCAGAGATCCACCAGATCGGTTTCCCGATATCCGTTTCGAGCAAAAGGGTTCCAAAAAGCGAAACAATCACGAACTCGCAAAATAAGGCAAACGAGAGCAGTGTGAACCCTACATCGGATGTCGCCGGCGACCGCGCGAGGTAACCGGTAATGAAGCCGACCGAGAGCCCAATCGCAATAGCGATCGCAAGAAGCCACTGCACTCCGCTTACGCGCCGAAAGCCGATCCAGTCCTTCCATAAAATCGCCCAAGCGCCGGCCATACCAAGCGGGACTGCACTCGAGACTGCCGTCTTGGGGAGCGTCGACGAACCTCGCGCCGCAAACGTGTTCGCGCGACCGTTACCGCCCGATGCCGCAAAGGCCATTCCCGCATATGAAGCGGTGAAAATCTCTGGATAGAGATCGCGTATGCCGAGAAACGAAGCGAGCAGCAACGCGAGAAAGGTCGTGTAAAGCGCGAGTAGCGACGAAACGCTCCCGGCGAAGACCGCGTTCAGCACTCGCCCGAAACCGAGGCCGATCGCCCAATGCGCGAGCGGCTGCGCCCCGGCCCACAACGCACCCACCCCGATCGCAGAGGCAGGTACCAATGCGACGAGCGCGAGAGCTCCGACGAAGATATGTGCCGCAACGGGCCCGAAGTTGCCGCGAATGCGAAAAACGAACGGCGAGAGCACCGCATTGACGAGAAAGATTCCCAGAAAGCCGAGCGCCAATCCGGAAACTCCGCCGAGGGTTGGAAAGATCAATGCATAGAATAGGGCGAGCATCGCCAAACTTCCGATAGAAAACAAATTGCTCCGCAAAACTAAAAATGGAATCACGCGATCCTCGCGTAGCGGAGAACAGATAAGAAACCGGGCGTCGGCGAACGAGGTAAAAAGCTTCAGCACACCGCGCGCGCTCGCCCAGGCAGGCATGACCATGAAGAGAACCAGGCCGCAGAACGCCAGCGTCGCATACGGTTCGGGTAGCCCTGCCGACGCTCCATGTGCGCGAGAATTTTCGACGCGAAGATCGAAGAGCATAACATAGAACACGAGCCCGAGCACCATAACTAGCACTCTGGCAGGGGTACGGAGCGACTCTCGAAACGCATGTACTTGCGTTCGCCATTCCAGATATGCTAGCGCCGCCCAATCGCCGTTCACGTTAGGCTCGCGTCAATTCCAGGAAGAGCTCTTCGGCGTCCTCGCGTCCCACGCGCGCGCGCAACTCGTCGAAGGTTCCGGCTACAACGAAGCGCCCGTCTTTAATAATGACGATCCGGTCGCAGATCTGCCGAGCCTGCTCGATCATGTGCGTGCTAATGATAATCGCGGTTCCTTCGGCGCGCAGTTGGCGCAGCATCTCCCGCAGTTCCCGTTGCCCTTGCGGATCGAGCCCGATCATCGGTTCGTCGAGCAACAGCACCGGCGTGTCGGCGAGTAGGGTTGCGGCGATCAACGTCTTCTGCCGCATCCCTTTGGAGAGCGCGCGCCCGAGCGTGTCGCGCTGGTCGGCGATTCCCAATCGCTCCAACAGCGAGTTCGCCTCCGTCTCCCAGCCCGGAGCGAGCCGACTGCTCTTCGCTACAAAAACGAGATGTTCCCAAATGGTGAGCAAGGGGTAGACCTCGGGGGTCTCGGGGATGAGCGATATCACGCGCCCGCGTTCCGGCCCTAATGCGGTGCCCGCCCAGGAAATCGTCCCCGATTCCGGCCGTAGGAAACCCGCGAGCGAGAGAAACGTCGTGCTCTTCCCCGCTCCGTTCGGTCCGAGCAAACCGACGATCTCGCCGGAACCCACCTCGAAGGAAAGGTCGTCGACCGCAGTTTTCTTTCCGAAGCGTTTTGTCAGTCGTTCGATCGAAAGCGATGCCACGTTCCTATCCGTTGCGTTTGAGCATCGCGACGATCTCCGAGAGCACGCGTTCGACATCGGGCGTCGCGGGCTGCGCGGTGCCGGCGCCGACGTGCCCGCCGCCGCCGTAATCGGCGAGCAGATCCCCGACGCTGGTCTTGCAGGTGCGGTTGAGGATCGAATGCCCGACTTGGATCGATGCGTAGCTTCCGTCGTGCCCGTCGGCGATACGCACCGAAACGTTCGCGGTGGGGAAGAGCGTGTACACGAGAAAGCGATTGCCGCTCGGCGGATGCTTTTCGCCCCGCATATCGGTGATCACGACGTTGCCCTCGAGCCGACTCTTGGTTTCCAGCAGCGCCTTGAACGCACTCTCCTCCGCGCGCAGGCGTTCGACGTGAACGCTCACCTCGGGATCGGCGAGTATTTGCTCCACCGGCATCGATTTCGCGAGTTCCATGAGATGCTTGAAATAACTCTTGAACGCGCCGAGCCCGGTGCGCGGATCGAGCGTGTAGCCGATAAGAATCCAGCCCTTGGGATCGACGATATCCTCGCGCGTCAGTAACGCGGCATCCAGCCGATCGGTCGCTTCGAGCAGTTCGGCGAAACGCTCGAATTTCGGCGACTTATAATAATTCGCAATCACGCGCGCCGCGCTCGGCGAGACGTCGTACGCGCCCTTCACCGTGCTGCTAAAGGCTTGCTCTTCTTGGCTCATGTGGTGGTCGAACCACATGCCCGCCCGCGCATCGTAGGGGAGATTTGCGAGAATGTCGTTTCCGTCGATCGCAATGCGCCCGTCTTGCACGTCCTTCGGGTGTGCGAAATCGATGGTGTCGATCGTTTCGACTTCTTGCAAGAGAATCGCGCAGGTCAGACCGTCGAGATCGGCCCGAGTAATCAGTCGCATCGTTCCATCCTCCCCTAGAAAAGCAAAGGCGCGCGCCGCCCTGGCGAGCATCGCTGCCGCGTACTTGGGCCTCGTACCGCTACAGCCCTCCAGCACGCGCGCGCCACGCAAGTCTCGGGGGCTCCCGCGTCGTATGAGCCGCACATGGACGTCCGCCTGGTGCAGCTGCTCGGTTCGTTCATCGCCACGCGCAGCGAATACGTGCTCGCGCGCCTCGAGTTCGCAGCCCTGCATCCCGACCGCCCGGCACCACCGAGCATCGACCGCCTACCCGATGCCTCCGAGCGCACCCTGCGCGAGCGCTGGCCGTTCGCCGCGAGCGATCTCGCCGCAGCGCGCCTCTATCTCGCCGAGTATTCGGTGCCGGCCGGAGAGAGCGCCCCGCAACGCGAGGCGCGCGTGCGCTTGGAGCGCACGCTGCGCGAACTCGAGGGATACGCTCGCGCCATTCTCTGGGTGCAAACCGTCGAAGAGCGCGAGTGAGGGCGCTACCCGCGCAGCGCTAATCCCACCATCATCTGAAAGCCGACACCGAGCGCGCGCTCGTCGATATCGTAGCGCGGGCTATGCTGCGGTTCGTGGCCGCGCTCGGGGCCATGCACGCCGACGAGAAAATATGCGCCGGGGCGACATTCATGCACGAACGCCATGTCCTCACCCCAGAGCCCGACTTGGTGTGGGTCGGTGATCGCATCGGCACCGAGCACGCGCGCCGCCACTTCGCGAACGATATCGTTGGTCGCGTCGTCGTTGACGGTGATCGGGTACCCCCAGTGATAGTCGAACCGATACTCCAAGCGCATCGCCGAACAGAGCCCCGCGATGATGCGCTCCATGCGTGCGGGCATCGAGGCGCGAACCTCGGGGTCGAGCGTCCGCACCGTTCCCAACAACGTTGCCGATTCGGGAATGACGTTGAACGTGGTGCCGGAATCGAATTTTCCGACGGTGACGACGACCGGTTCGCTCGCAGCGATCTCGCGGCTGACGATGGTTTGCAGCGCTCCGACGAGTTGCGCCCCGCCGACGATCGGATCGACCGTATTTTCGGGCATCGCACCATGCCCACCCTTCCCGGTGATCTCCAGCGAGAAGCGATCGGAGGACGCAAAAAATGCACCGTCGCGAATGCCGACTTTCCCCACCTCGAGCCCAGAATAGAGATGGAGCGAGAAGACGCGATCGACGTGCGGATGCTCGAGCATCCCTTCTTCGATCATCGCCTTCGCACCGGCGAGCCCTTCTTCTGCGGGCTGAAAACAGAAAACGACCGTCCCCGGAACGTCCTCGCGTCGCGCCACGAGCGCTCGCGCCGCAGCCAGGAGAATCGCCACGTGTCCATCGTGGCCGCAGGCATGCATCGCGCCGGGGCGCGTCGAGCGATAGGGAACGTCGGCGACTTCGTCCATCGGCAGCGCGTCCATATCGGCGCGCAGCATCGTGACCGGGCCGGGGCGCCCGCCACGGAGCGTCGCGAGAATGCCGGTCTTCGCGACCTTCGTTCGTAAGCTCGCGTCGTCGAAGCCGAACGAGCGCAGTTCGCGTTCGACGAACGCCGCCGTCTCGTACTCCTGGAACGAAAGTTCGGGGTGCGCGTGCAGGTGGCGGCGGTAGGCGACGAGCTCCTCCATCGGGATCTCGATGCGGTCTTCGGCGATCATACCTACGAGTTACGGCACGCCCCCGCCCGGTTCCGCCCGGAGGGGTTCGTCGGCGTTTCGGTTAGACCGGGCCATACTCGGCATCGTAAATATAGTACCCCGGCACCGGCCGACAGAGGCCGATCTTCGGGAAATACGTCGTACGCGATGCCGCATAGAGTGCATTTTCATCGAAGAACTTCCGCCCCGACGGGCTCGCGATCACCCGGCCCGCGACGCGGCCGTCGGGCGCGACTTGCACCTCGACGGCAACCTCGCCGGACATCCAGTAGCCGGCGTTCCTATAAAACCGCGGATAGGAAGGAGGCATCACTTTGTCGACCCGCGCCTCCCGGAAGGGATGGCGACAGGTGGTCGCTCGTGCCGGCTCGGCGACCGATCGCGCTGTGGGGAGCGTACCGGCCGGGGGAAGCGCGCGCGCATTATAGACCGACGCATTCAATCGTCGCACGTGGTGCGCGCGAAACCACCCCGAGACGTGCATGGAGGTTTTGTTTGCCGCGAGGCGTTTCCTCACATGAAACCACATCGCGGGGCAGCGCGACTGCGGGCTCGCCCCGACATTGCCGAATTTCGAAAGCCAGATATATCGCGGCTTCCCCGCCGCCGCCGGTAGTTCGAAAAACTGCGCCGGAGAATGCACCTGCGAGCGCATGAAGCGCGCTTCGTCGGAGAGATACAGGCCGTTATCTTGCAAGAGCGTTACGGAGGGCGCATCGACGCGATACCACCCTTTCGTGGTTCGCATCGTCAGTTGAAGCGAGATCGATGTGGGGAAATCGCCGGAAAGTTCGTATCGCCAGATCGATGGAACGGTGCCGGGGGCGCCGACGCGCGACAGGGACGCGACGCGAGCGGCACAGTAGAAGCGCATCGGCGCCTGACCGGCGGCCTCTTGCGCGGAAGCGACGCGGTGCAGCATCAGCGTCGCGGCGAGAACGATGAACGCGCCGAAAACCGGCGCCCACAACCGACGATGCTTCATGGGGAGTAGTTCCCCACCATGAGATACTGGCTGACGATCGGCGTGCATAGAAACATCGCCGGCCGAAAGCGCGTCGATTCCGCCGTAGCGAGCAGATTTTGATCGATCTGCGATATGCCGCTCGACCGTACCAACTTCACGGAAGCGAGATTTCCGTGCGAATCGAGCGCGACCATCACTTTGGCCGTACGGGATTTTAAGCCGAAGTCTCCGCCGTAAAATCGTCCGGCGCGAGCGATCGTCGCCTGGCGGTAGACCGCGCCGCACGGCAGCGGCGGCAGCGCCTGCTGGAGCGCCGCATCGAGCCTCGGCGAACCCGCACCGAAGAGTTGTTTGCCGACCCATTTTTTCGGTACGCTCGGTTTTCCGGGAACCGTCGGGCACGTTATCGCAGCCGCGCCGTCGACCGCAACCGAATCGACGTACGCGTAGCGCACCTTCGTCGAATGCGGAAAGCGCACCAACATCGTGCCGGTAAACCGATCGTGTCGTTTCGGGGCGCCGTGTAGCCTCGCGGTCGGCACCCGCACGATATAGGCGTTTTTCTCGCCGATAAAGGTAACGCTCGCCGCGACGTTCGCCTTACCGCGAACGGAGAGATCGATCGCGTAGCGCGAGGTCGCGCTCTCCGGCGCTATTCGATCGGTAGCCGGATCGAGCGGAAATGCGAAGACCGATGCGGCGCAAAATATATTGCTCGCAGCGGCCGGCGCGGGCGTGCCCGGCCCCGTAAAAAATGCAATCAGGGAAGCGGCCGCCACGAACCACGTGCCGCACGCACGCAGCGGTCGCCCTCCGGTATATCCTGAGGTCTTCATCGGCGCGCCCACTTCGCTTCGCAGGCCAAGCGGCCTCCATTTCGACGGCGCGTGCAGCGAGCGGCGCAGGATTTCGGCAGCGGGCCGGGCGACTACGTTCCCCCGTGGCTACCACAAACCGTACCTCGCCGCCCTTCGAGCGCGCGGGCCTCTCCGACGAGCAACTCGTCGGCATGCTGCGCACCATGCTGCTCCAGCGGATGCTCGAAAACCGCGGCTTCCAACTGAACCGGCAAGGGAAGATCCCGTTCGCTTCGGCGAGCGAGGGGCACGAAGGTGTGCAGGCCGGCGCGGCGATGGCCTTCGCCCGTGGGCGCGACCTGCTCTTTCCATACTATCGCGATCTTGGGCTCGCGCTCGGCGTCGGGCTCACCCCCTACGAAGTGCTGCTCTCGCTCTTCGCGCGTGCCGCCGATCTCTCGGGCGGGCGACAGTTCCCGCACCACTATGCCAGCCGCCGCCTCGGCATTGCGACGATCTCCTCCATCATCGCCGCCCAGCTCTCCCATGCGGTCGGGGCGGCGTACGCGCTGCGCGTCCGTGGAGAGAACGGGCGCGCCGTGCTCACCACCTTCGGCGATGGAGCGACCAGCGAGGGCGAGTGGCACGAGTCGGTCAATTTTGCCGCCGTTCACAAGCTACCGATCGTCCTGCTCTGCGAGAATAACGAGTGGGCGATCAGCACGCCGCTCGCCAAGCAGATGGGGCAACCCGATATCTGGCGCCGGGCGGCGGGCTACGGCCTGCCCTCTACCTGCGTCGACGGCATGGATCCGGTCGCTTGCTATCTCGCCGTCTCCGATGCGCTCGATCGCGCACGGACCGGCGGCGGCCCGACGCTCGTCGAGGCGAAGTGCTACCGCTTCCTCGCCCACACCACCGACGACGACGACCGCACCTACCGAAGCCGCGAGGAGGTCGAGGCGCACCGCCGCGACGATCCGGTGCCGAACTTCGAACGCCGGCTCGCCGAGGCGGGCATCCTCTCCCCCGAGGGGCTGGAGCGCCTCAAAGCCGAGTTGCTCGCCGAAATCAACGAGGCGACCGACCGCGCGGAAGCGATGCCCTACCCCGGCGGCGAAGAACTCTACCGCAACGTGTACGCGGATTCCACCGATCCGTGGCGATAACTCACGCACGATAAGGACAATCTTAGATGGCGAAGACCGATACGAAGGGCAAGAAGCTCGAGCGCAACGGCTTGAGCGACGATCAACTGCG
>JAJZVP010000044.1 GCA_021845615.1 bacterium
TGCCTGCGATCAGGCACGATGCTACGAGTCGGAGGGATGTTTGCATTCTTCTCCTTGGTCGTACGTGAAACGTACGTAGTGGTTGCAACAGGCGCGTCGAACCGCCCGTCGGCGGCTCGGGCACCCGGCCATTCTACGTTAAGTGCGTGTTAAGTACTAAGGAGCAGGCGCAAATGCGGGGCGAGCGCCCCTATGTGCATTTCGTCACCCCTGCACGAGACCGACGGAGCTTCGATGAGGGGCGGGTGAGAAAGAGGGGCGGCGCGCGACCGGGGGCCCCGGAGCTGCGTTTTCGAGCTATCGATATCGCTAATCTCGACCGTGAATCGGAGGAATCATGAAACGCAGAAGCCTTGCTTTCGCCCTCATCACCGCCCTCTCGCTTCTGGCGCCGATCGGCGCCCAGGCCGACTGGAACGATCGCGGCGGGCACGAGCACGTGCTCGTCGCCCGCGTCGCCGCGTTCTGGCCCTATCATCTCCGCCTGCGCGATGGGCGCGTCCTCGAACTCCATCGAGGCACGATTATCAACCCGACCGGCCTGACGCCGCGCTGGGGGATGCTCGTCCGCATCTGGGGGCACCGCGACGACGATGGCAGCTTCGTCGCCGACCGCATCGATCTCGTCCGGGGCGGCGAGCGCGGCGACGCGGACGGTCGCCGCTAACGCCGCTTACGCCGTAAAGGCGACGAGAGCATTCGCGGGCTTATCCGCGGTCCAGAAACGGGTACCGTCGTGCGCGAGCGAGACGCTGCGGAACGGCAGATGGGCGAGCGCCTCGACGGTACGCGTTTCGAGCGAGCGCACGCGCACCAGCGTGTTGGTTGCGTCGTCGAGATTGCGAGCGAGCAGGTAGAGCGTCCCCTCGACGAAGCAACAGCCGACATTCGCACGCGCGAATTCCGAAATCGCCTCCGAGAAGTCCATCGTTTCGAGAATCGCGCCGGAGGCATCGAGCGCGAGCAAGCGCTTGCGAACCGCCTGGCTCAACCACAGGCGCCGTCCGTCAAATGCGAGCTGCGAGCCGGTGAACTCGGGGCACGCGATCCGGTCGTGCTCCTTCACGCCGTGCCCCGGAACGAAGCGACGCAGATAACGATCGTCGTCGGCGCCCTCGCTCGAGACGAACCGCAGTTCGTCTCCAAGGGCGATCGCCCCGATCGGTTTGCCCGGCGCTTGCGCTTCCTCGAACACGTGGTCGTCGGTCGGGGAGACGGCGTAGAGCCGACACGTTTGCATCGAACTTACCCACAGGCGGTCACCGTCGGCGGCGAGGGCCTGCGGTTCCGGCGCCGGTGCAGGCAGTCGGACGATCTCGCGAATCATTTCCATTTCGATCATCGACGGTTCTCCTTCACTCTTAAGCGTTCTTGAGGTTCATAATCATCGTTAACGATACGTCGCAAAAACTCCCGCAAAATACGCGTATTTTTTCAACGTAAACACCAGGACTCATGCGCGTGCGGGCCGCAGTCTACGCGTGAGAACCACTCCCGTTTTCTAGCGGAGGAATCCCGTTGCGCCGTCTTATCGCATCGCTCATCGGATGCTCGATTTTTCTCACGATGACGCCGCCGTCGAGTATCGCGCTCGCACAAACGGTGCGCCCGCCGAACGCGGCGATCGACGCGCTCTTGCGTTCACGCGTCAAACACGTCTTCGTCATCTATCAAGAAAATCGTTCGTTCGATTCGTATTTCGGCACGTTCCCCGGTGCCGACAATCTCGCCTCGCCGTCGGCACGATCGCACGGTTTTCGCCAGTACGATCCGATCGGTCACCAATGGGTGACGCCCTTTCGCATCACCGCACCCGATACCGCCGATGCCGATCACGCTCGCCCGGCGCTTCTCACCAAGGCCGACGGCGGCCGCATGGATCTCTACGTCGCGACCGAGGAATTCGGCCTGCTCGCCAAAGGCTACAGTCGTAACGATGCGGAGCGACTCGGCTTACTGACGATGGCGCACGAAGATTGCGCGACGATTCCCTACCTATGGTATTACGCGCATAATTTCGCGCTCTACGATCATTTCTTTCAGGGAATGTGGGGACCGTCGACGCCGGGCAATATCGATTTGATCGCCGCGCAGACCGGCGAGACGCAATGGGCGCGCGACGCGGCCGAACAGGTCGCGCCGAACTCCAAAGGACCCGGCGACCCCATCGTTAACGATTCGGAACCTCCCTTCGGGCCCTATCCCGGAAGCCCGCCCGATCCGCTCAAAGAGCAATACGATCAGCATTACGCGACGGTTTTTCTAACTATGGCGCAACGGCGCGCCGTCGAAGCGAAACGCGACGATCGCGGGATTCGAAAAGATATCGCGTCGATCGCGCGGCCGGGACGCCCGGCGATCCCGTGGGGTTGGTACCAAGAGGGATATGCCGCAGCGGCACATCCGAATGCGACGAATCTCGTTCACGGATATATTCCGCACCATAACGCGTTGCAATACTTCGGGTACCTTCGCAAAAATCCATATTTTTGGGGCGGAGTCCACGATCTGACCGCGCTCTTTCCCGCGATCGAAGATGGCCGCCTCGGCAATCGCAGCGTCGTCTTCATCAAGGGCGGCAAGAAAAACCCGTTCGGACTCAAGCCCGCGAACCCAAGCCCTCGCGTTCAATCGCGCTTCCGCGGCGACGACGACCATCCCGGTTACTCGGATTCGCAGATCTCCGAGGCGATGGTCGCGAAGGTCGTCGACGCGATCGCCCATAGTCGCTATTGGAAGAGCTCGGCAATATTTATTTTTTGGGACGACTCCGAAGGGTTCTACGACCACGTGCCGCCGCCACAGTTCGAGCGTTGCTTCGACGGGCACGCGTGCGGCGACGGGCCGCGCGTTCCGGCGATTCTGATCTCGCCGTACGCTCGTAATGGCGCGATCGTTCACGAACTCTCCGATCACGCGTCGTTCGTGAAATTCCTCGGAACGCTCTTCAACCTACCGGCGCTCGCCTCGCTCCCGGATGAAAAAATCTACATGCCGCTCGGGCCGCGCGATACGAACCCCGCACTAAGCGATCTCGTCGGCGCATTCGACCCGGAGCGTCTCGCGGGAACGAAGGCGCCGCTGCCGGCGAGCCTCGCGGAGATTCCGAGCCGAGTCGTGGACCGTATTCCGTCTCCATGGACATGCGGAACGATCGGCGTCACTCCGGTGCACATTCCGGGGGAGAACCATCCACCGAGTGGCTTCGCACCGCTCCTCAATAACCACTAACGCGAGCGCGCCCTCCGCCCTTCGAACCACTTCTGCGCGTTCGGGCGACGATGGGGGCACCCGGGCCAGCAGCACGGCGCCCGGTCGCCCTCACGCAACGACGAGAGCATGCGCGCGATATGCTCGGCTCTCGTCGTCGGCTTCTTGACGATGGTCGTCCAACAGATCCACTCGTTGCGCTGAATCGGCGTCAATGAGTTCCACGTAGCGCGGAGTCCCTCGTCGGCTCCGAGCGCAGCCTGCATGTCCTCGGGCACCTCGTGGAGCACTCCAGGCGCGATCGCTTCTGGCTCGGTCATGACGTACGCGCCCTCCCAGTCGTTTCTCTCTTTGCTCCGTCGTCCTACCCTGTCGTCTTTATATACTCTCCGTCGTCCTACCCCGTCGTCTTTATATACTCTCCGTCGTCCTACCCTGTCGTCTTTATATACTCTCCGTCGTCCTACCCCGTCGTCTTTATATTGTATCTCTCGTCTTCACGCCTCCCCCCGTCCCTCGCCCCCCCAGCACGCGAAAAAGCGATTCCGGAGCTGAATTCGTCGAGATCGAGGCGCCGAAGCGCGACGCGTACGTGAAGTACGCGAGCGTTTCGGCAACGACGATATCGGCGGATTCAGCCCGGAATCAAGAGTGGGAGCGGGTGCGGGAGGCCCAGTACTCCACCCCCGCACGGGCGACGAAATTGGTCACGAAGATCGCGATCATCAAGAGAAAGGCCGCCGCGTACGCGAGTTGATGCGATTGTTTGAACGGCTCGTTGATAAACGTCCAGACCACATAGGTGAGGTAGCCGACCGGAGAATGCGTCGGCGCGAGCGTCGGCATGTAATTCGACCAACCCGCGGTGTAGATGAGCGGCGCGGTCTCGCCGACGGCGATACCGACGCCGATGAGCAAGCCCGTCAGCGTTCCAGGCAACGCCCACGGAAAGGCGACGCGCACGAACGTCGTTAAGGGGCGAGCTCCCAACGCGACCGAGGCTTCGACGAGATCGCGCGGCACCGCCGAAAAGGCCAGATCCGCCGCTCGATAGACGTAGGGCAGCATGATGATCGCAAGCGCGAGCGAACCCGCAACGAGCGAAAACCCCCAGCCCGCCGTCTCCACGAGTGCGACGTAGAGAAAATATCCGACGACGATCGATGGGACGCCGAAGAGCACGTCGATCGAAAGGCGCACCACGATGCGCAGGCGATCCGGTGCGAATTGCGTTACCCAGACCGCCGCGCCGATACCGACCGGCACGACCAGAACGATTGCCAGCGTCACGAGTAAGAGCGTGCCGACGATCGCGTTTGCGAGCCCGCCGGCAATCCCTTGGGTGACCGTGAAGAAAATCTCCGGGCGAATCGCCGCGACGCCGCGGACGAAAACGAACCCGAAGAGCGAGAGCAGTACCAGTAATGCACCAACCAACGAGGAGATGCAGAGGACCCACCAGAGGCGGGAGATCGCGACGTTGCGCGTTACGCGGGAGACCATCAGTGCGAGCGATCCTGGCCGCGAATCGCGACCCGCGCGACGGTGTTGACCGTCAGCGAGATCACGAAGAGCACGAGGGCGAGTTCGGCCAACGAACGCTGCGCCACGCCGCTAGCATCGCTGACCGCCGATTCCAACTGCGAGACGACGACCGCGGCGATGGTGTTGATCGGCGAAAAGATATTATGCGGAAGGATGTTGATCGCGTTTCCGGCGACCATCAACACGGCCATCGTCTCGCCGAGCGCGCGCCCGAACGCGACGAGAATCGCGCCGACGATGCCGGTACGAACGCTCGGCAATACGGCGTGCGTCACGGCTTGCCACGACGTACTTCCCAACGCCATGCTCGCTTCGAAGATGCTCTTCGGTTGCGCCAGCAAGACGTCGCGTACCGTCGCCACCATGATCGGCATCACCATAATCGCCAAGACGATCGCGGCGGCGAAAAGCCCGTTCCCGCTCCCGGCGTCTCCGCCGAGGAAGGGTATGAAGCCGAAGTGATGGGTGACGAAGGGGGCGACGCGATTCCCGACCCACGGCACTAAGACGATCGTGCCCCAGAGGCCGTAGACGACCGAGGGGATACCGGCCATCAGTTCGATCAACGCATTCACCGGAAGGCGCAATCGCTCGGGCAGTCGATAGACGATCGTCAATGCGACGCCGAGCGCGAGCGGAACGGCGAAGACCATCGCCAGCAGCGCCGAGAGCAGCGTGCCGACTAAAAATACCAAGCCGCCGAACTCCGCACCCGGCTCCGCCGCGACGCCGTTATGGACCGAGCTGCCGGTACCGTATTGGTTGCCGATATTCCAGGTCATGTCGTTGAGGATGCTCAGTCCGTTATAGCGGATCGCCGGCCAGGTGTACCAGAGCAGAAACACCAGCATCAGCACGACTAACAGCAGGCAAATGCCTGCCGCAACGGACGTGAGGACGCCGGCCAGCATTCCGCTGACCGGCGATTGCGAGAAAGGAACCGCGACGCGGTGCGCGCGGTTCCTCCCGACGGTTGGCGTCAGGCTTGCCAACCTAGTGAATCTGCGCGACCTGTTCGCGGCTCAGCTTCGCGATCGAAGCCGGCAGCGGGAGGAAGTGCACGGCGTTGAGGAAGTGCATCTCTTGGCCGCCGTTATGGTCGAGCACCCACGAGAGGAACTTCACCAGCGCTTCGCGCGTCTCCGCATTTTTCTGGTGCGGGTTCACGATCGCATATTCGTAGTTGATGATCGGGTAGGAGTTCGCTCCCGGAGCGAAGACCAGCGAGATGCGCTCGTCGCGCGGGGTCTTCGGATACATCGCCGCCGCCGCCGAACCGATGGTCGACGCGGTCGGTGCGACGAAACGCCCGGCGCGGTTCTTGAGCAGCCCGTAGCCGAGGCCCGCCTTGTTCGTTTCGTTGATGAAGCTCACGCCGATGTACGCGATCGAGTACGGCGTCGCCTTACAGGCCTGAACCATGCCCGGGTTTCCGTTCGCGCCGACCGCAGTCGAGACCGAGGGCCAGCTGATCGAGGTTCCGTAACCGGGGCCGTGGCTCCACATCGGCGTGGTGAACGAAAGGTACTGCGAGAAAATGAAGGTGTCGCCCGAGCCGTCGGTGCGGTGAATGGGAATGATCGTCCGGTGCGGCAGGCGGCCGGCGTAGGGGCGATTGAGCGCTTTGATCTGCGGATCGTTCCAATACTTAATCCGGCCCATGTAGATGCCGGCGAGAACGGGGCCCGAGAGATGCAGATGCACGTTGTTCAGGCCGGGGATATTGTAATTGATCTGCTGGGCGCTGATCGCAAGCGGAATGTTGAGCATACGATGTCCGCGCATCTGCGGATCGCCCATATAGGCATCCGAGGCGCCGATCTGAGCGACGCCGGCGATCGCCTGCGAAATGCCCGTGCCGCTGCCCGTGCTCTGCGTGGTAATTTGAACGGTGTGATTCTTCGCCTGGTACGAGGCGACCCAAAGATTCATCAGCGGATAGAGCAGCGACGATCCGGTCTCGAGGATCGGAGTCGCGGCCCGCGCCGCAGCGAGCGAACCGAGTGCGAACACGGCTGCTAGTGCGACGGCGGTGAACTTACGCATGTAATTCCCTTCATGTACGATGACAAGTGCGATACGACGCTCGGGCCCGCCTCCGCGTGCCCTCACCGAGAGCATACGACGCGCTGGTAAACGCCGGCTTATGGAAGCCTTAAGAGTCATTAAGGCGGCGGCGCAAGGCCCGCCCCCCCATCGGCGCCGAACCCGCAGGGATGCCCGATAACGACCAGGCGCAAGAGGCGGCCCTCGCCGCGCTCCGCCATACGGCCGCGCACGTTCTCGCGTACGCGGTGCAGGATTGCTTCCCCGACGCCAAGCCGACCATCGGCCCGGCGATCGAGAATGGCTTCTATTACGATTTCGACCGCGCGACGCCGTTTACGCCGGAGGACATCGAGCGGCTCGAGGCGCGAATGCGCGAGATCGTCGCCGCGAACTACCCGATGACGGGGGAGCGCGTCACGCGCGAGCAAGCGATCGACCGGTTTAAAAATAATCCCTACAAGGTCGAACTCGCGAAGGGCATCCCCGAAGGCGATCCGATCACGCTCTACACGATCGGCGAGTTTACCGATCTCTGTCGCGGCGGTCACGCCGAGCGAACCGGCGAGCTCGCTGCGGTCAAACTCACCTCGGTCGCCGGAGCGTACTGGCGCGGCGACGAGAAGAACGCGATGCTGCAGCGGATCTACGGCACCGCCTGGCCGACGCAGGAGCAACTCGACGCCTATCTCGCCCAAATCGAAGAGGCGCAGAAACGCGACCATCGTAAGCTCGGAGTCGAGCTCGATCTCTTCTCGATCGAGGAGGATGCGGGCGGCGGCCTCATTTTCTGGCATCCGAAGGGCGCTACCGTGCGTGGCATCGTCGAGCAATTTATACGCGAGGGCCTTCGCGAGCGCGGCTATCAGCCCGTCGTCACTCCGCACGTCATGAGCGAGCGCCTCTACGCGATCTCGGGACATCTCGATAATTACGCCCAGAACATGTTCGGAGCGCTCGAGGTGGAAGAGCAGCGCTTCCGGCTCAAACCGATGAACTGCCCCGGGCACATCCTCATCTATCGCGACAAGCCGCGCTCCTACCGCGAACTGCCGATTCGCTACTCCGAGTTCGGTACCGTCTATCGCTACGAGCGCAGCGGCGTGCTGCACGGCCTCACCCGCGTGCGGGGCTTCACGCAGGACGACGCGCATCTCTTCTGCATGCCCGAGCAGCTACAGTCGGAGTTCGAGCAGACGCTCGATGAAGCGCTTCGCCTGATGGATGCGTTCGGTTTCCTCGAATTTCAATACGTCCTCTCGCGGCGCGAAGAAAAAGATCGCGTCGAAACCGACGAGGTTGCGGAGAATGCGATTCGCGCGGCCCTCGCGGGCAAGGGCGTCGCCTTCGATATCGACGACGGCGGCGGTGCGTTCTACGGGCCGAAACTCGACATCAACGTTCGCGACGCGATCGGTCGCAAATGGCAGCTCGGCACCGTGCAGGTCGATTTCGTGTTGCCGCAACGCTTCGATTTAAAATATCGAGGAAGCGACGGCAACGAACACGTTCCCGTGATGATCCATCGCGCGCTCGCCGGCTCGATGGAGCGCTTCTTCGGCCTGCTCATCGAACATTACGGCGGCGCGTTCCCAACCTGGCTCGCTCCGATTCAAGCCGTCGTCGCGCCGATCTCCGAGCATCAACTCGAATACGCGCGCGCCGTCGCCCGTTCGTTGCACGAGCGAGGCTTCCGAGCGCAAGTCGACGAGAGCAACGAAAAGATCGGTTATAAAATCCGCCATTGGAGGACGCAACGCGTGCCGTACATCCTGGTCGTTGGGAAACAAGAGTTCGCCGACGGCACCGTCAACGTCAACCAGCGCGGCGTCGAAGAGAAGCGCACGGTCACGTTGCACGCCTTCGCCGACGAATTGCGCGCCGAGATCGAGGCGCGCCGCCGATGAGCCGCAAACCGCTCGCGGCTCTCGCCGCACTCGCATTCACGCTCGCGCTCGGCGCCTGCTCGGGGAACTTCGCGAGCGGCGGCACCGCACAGCCGAACGGCTTCACGCCGCCCGGAGGGGTTGGAGCGAGCCCCGCCGTCAACCCCGCAGCATCGCCGGGTAAAACCGTACCGCGACCGACGCCTCCCCCCGGCGACACGGTAACCTATCCCATCTCGCAGGCGCCCTCGGGGCTGCCCTGCCCGGCGAGCAAGGGTTTCACCTGCGAGCTCGCCTTCAATCTGCCGACCCCATCGCCAAACCCGAGCACCTCGCCCTCGCCCGGTTCCTCGTCGAAGGCGGCGACGCCGAGCCCGAGCCCGACACCGACCGCAACACCGACGCCGCGCGCGACACCATCATCGGGCGCATCCGGAGCTCCGAGCGCCTCGCCGAGCGCGGCGCCAACGGGGCCGCAGATCACGCTCCACATCGAGGCACTCACCAGCGATGCCCCGCCGATGGTGAAACCCGATACCAAGAGTGCCGGCACCGTCGTCCTCGTCGCACTTCGCTTAACCACGAGCGCCGATACCACGATCTTCGGAGGCGCGCGCATCGCGTACACCCTTCCGAAGGCGCAGATTCCCGGCCGCGGATTCGCCGTTCAACTCTTTCAAGAAGTGCATCTGAAGAAGAAATCCGTCGACACGTTTATCGGCACCTACGATCGCTCGACGCTGAAAAACGATCGACTGACTTTTTCCTTCGTCACGCCGAAGTTGCTGGTGAAAAAAGGCGAAACGTGGCTGCTCGTGCTCTACGGCGACGAGCGTCCCACAAAAACGTCGCCGAGCCCGAGCGCGAGCCCGGCCACCGGCGCGAGCCCGGGCGCGACTGCGAGCCCGGCTCCAAGCACCAACCCGAGCCCGGCGGCATCGGCCTCGCCGTAAAAAGACGTGGGTACGCTCGCGGCGCTCCGTTCGCTCGATAGACGTGCGAAAACGAGTTTCATCGCCGCCTTTTTAGGCTGGACGCTCGACGCTTTCGACTTTTTCATCGTCACCTTCGTCGTCACCAAGATCGCCACAGATTTTCACCGCTCGATCCCCGAGATCGTCCTCGCGATAACGCTCACGCTCGCCGCACGCCCGTTCGGCGCGATTCTGTTCGGCGCGCTCGGCGACACGTTCGGACGCCGCTTGCCGTTGATGATCGATATCGCGCTCTTTTCGCTGCTCGAATTCGCCACTGCGTTTTCGCCAAATTATACGGTCTTTCTCATCCTGCGGGTTCTCTTCGGCATCGCCATGGGTGGCGAATGGGGGCTCGGCGCGGCATTGGCGATGGAGAGCCTCCCCACGAAGACGCGCGGCATTCTTAGCGGCCTCCTCCAAGAAGGCTACATGGTCGGCTATCTGCTCGCTGCGGTCGCAAACTTCGTCGTCTTTACCTGGACGCCGTGGGGCTGGCGCGCGCTTTTTATCATCGGCGTTCTCCCCGCCATCTTACTCTTTTTCATCCGCCGTCACGTCGAGGAATCGCCGACGTGGGCCGCCGCCAGCAAAGAGCCCGATATCGTCAACCGGCGCGGCATAGCAACCATCAAATCTCTGCCGCTCATGTTCTACGCCGTGCTCTTTATGACGGCATTCAACTTTATGTCGCACGGGACGCAAGATCTCTACGCGACCTTTCTCCAGAAGCAACACGGCTTCTCACCGAGCGTCGTCTCGTTCTTAGCGATCGTCGCCGCGATCGGTGCGATTCTCGGCGGCATCGCTTTTGGAGCGCTCTCGCAGCTCGTCGGGCGCCGCGTCGGCATCATCGTTGCGGCGTTGCTCGGCGTAGCGGCGATTCCACTCTGGGCGTTCGCCGGCGGTATCCCCGCTCTCGCCGCCGGCGCCTTTGCGATGCAATTCGCGGTGCAGGGAGCGTGGGGAATCGTTCCGGCGCACCTCAACGAGATATCGCCGCCGCTGCTGCGCGGCTACTTCCCGGGGACCGTCTACCAACTCGGCAACCTGCTCTCTGCGGGTGCGGCGCAAATCGAGGCGACGATCGCCGCAACCTCCTTCGCCTTACCGGGCGGGGGCGCCGACTACGCGCGCGCGCTCGCGGCGATCGCCATCGTCGTACTCGCCGCGGTCGCCGTATTAGCGGCGATCGGTTTTACCGTCACTCCCGAACGCCGCGACGAGGCGCTCGAATAAAGCGACTAGCGCGGGTCGGCGAACGATACGATTTCGTGCGCTTCGCGATGGCTCGTCCAGAAACGCGAACCGTCGAATGCGAGCGAGCGGGCGTGAAACGGAACGACGGCGAGATCGCGGACGCGCGGAAGGGTGCCGCGAGCGTCGACCTCGGTGATGAAATACTCCGGCTTCGTTTCGTCTTCCACCGTCAATAAATAGATCGTTCCGTCGAGGATCGTCTGTCCGCAAATCTGTCGCGGAGCGGCGATGCTGCGCACGATATTTCCGCGCGCGTCGAGTTCGAGGACGCGGCTATTATAAAATTGCGAGAGGAAGAGCATCTCGCCGTCGTACCCCAACTGCGAACCCGTAAATTCCGGACACGCAATTTTTTCATTCTCTTTGAATCCGTGCCCGGGAATGAAACGACAGATATAGCGATCGTCGTTCTCGCCGAAGCCACAGACGACGCGCATCTCGCCGCCGACGACGGTCATCCCCCAGGGCATGCCGGGGGCCTGCATCTCTTCGTGCACGGTCCAGTGCAGCGGATCGATCGCGTAGAGTCGCCCCGTCTCGACGGAGCCCATCCAGAGCGAGGTGCCGTCGAACGCGAGCGCTTGCGGGCGCGGCGCGGGCGATGGAAGTCGGCGCAATTCCTCAATCGTATTCATAGCTCCCTACTTCGCAGCGAGCGCGGGCATCCCCGCAGCGGCCGCGCGTATCGCCTCGAGAAGACGATCGACCTCTTCGGCCGTGACGATCAAGGGTGGCGCGATGCGTACCGTATTCCCACCGCCGAGCCCGAGTAAGACCCCACGATCGCGCGCCGCGCCGACGATCTCGGCGGCACGATAGGGTTCGCGCACCGGCAAACCGAGGAGGAGTCCTCGCCCGCGTGGCGCGTCGAAATACGACGGGAGGCTCAGCGCCAACTCGCTCAGTCGCTCGAACGCGTAGCGACCGACCGCGCGCACGTGCGTATCGAGATCGAGGGCGTCGCGAATCCGCAGATGCGCGAGTGCCGCGGCGGCGCTGACCGGCGAACCGCCGAAGGTCGATCCGTGATCGCCGGGCTGCAGCGCATCGACATGCGCCGCATCGACGAGCATCGCACCGATCGGAAGGCCGTTCCCGAGCGCTTTCGCCATGGTGATGACGTCGGGGCGTACGCCGACACTTTCGAACGCGAACAGATTTCCCAAGCGCCCCATGCCGCATTGCACCTCATCGAAGATCAGCAGGGCGCCGCGCTCGCTGCAGAGCCGCCGGAGCTCGTTGAGAAAATCGGTACGCGCCGGGTGAACGCCGCTCTCACCCTGAACGGGCTCGACGATGCACGCAGCGGTGCGTTCGTCGATCGCGGCGTCGAGCGCTCCGATATCGTTGAACGGCGCCCACGCGAAGCCGCCGGGGAGCGGTTCGAAGCCGACTTTATATTCGGGATTCGACGTCGCGGCGAGCGCTCCGAGCGTGCGGCCGTGAAAGCCGCCGGTAAAGGCGAGAATCGTCGTGCGTTCGCGCTCGCCGCGCCGATACGCAGCTTTGCGCGCGATTTTGATCGCGGCCTCATTCGCCTCGGTTCCGGAGTTACAGAAAAACGCGCGGGCGAAGCCCGAACGCTGGGTCAGTTCTGCCGCGAGCTCGCCCGAGGGTTCGTGATAATAGAGGTTACTCGCATGCACCAATCGCCGCGCTTGCCGTGCGACCGCATCCGCAATCCCCGGATGCGCGTGACCGAGCGCGCAGACCGCAATGCCGGCAATTCCGTCGAGATAGCGGCGGCCGTTCTCGTCGATCAGCTCGCAGCCTTCGCCGGCGACGAAACGCACCGGTGCGCGTGAATAGTTTTCGAGCAGCGCCGAGTCGTTCACGTACGATAGCTCGCATTGATACGCACGTAGTCGCGGGAGAGATCGCAGCCCCACGCCGTCGCCGTCGCCTCGCCGAGCCCGAGATCGAGCGTCACCACGATCTCGCGCTCTTCGAGTTCGCGATGCGCCTCCGCTTCGGTGAGCGTTTCGATACCGTCGCGCTCCACCCAACTACGACCGTTCAGGGCGAGCGACCATTGGTGCGGATCGAACCCGGCGCGGGCGGCTCCCGCCGCAGCGACGATTCGTCCCCAATTCGGGTCCTCTCCATAGAGCGCGGTTTTCACCAAACTCGAATTGACGACCGCTCGCGCGAGCGTCCGCGCCTGCGCGGTATCGCGCGCACCGACGACGCGAATTTCCAAGCGTTTCGTCGCTCCCTCGCCGTCGTCGACCATCGCCAACGCGAGATCGAGCGCGACTTTTCCGAGAACGTGATCGAAGATCGGGGGCGGCGGTTGCGTTCCCTGAGGCGCGCAGAGATAGACCGCGTCGTTGGTCGACATATCGCCGTCAACCGAGATCATATTGAACGTTCCATCTACTGCAGCGGCGAGCGAACCCTGCAGCGCCTCCCGCGCGATGGGAAAATCGGTGGCGAGGAAGGCCAACATCGTCGCCATATTTGGAGCGATCATTCCCGAGCCTTTGGCGATGCCGCCGAGCGTATAGCGCTTCCCTTCGTGATAGAACGCGTACGCCGAGAGCTTCGGCACGCGATCGGTCGTCATGATCGCTTCGGCGGCATCGTGAGCGGCCTTCAGCCCTTCGTCGAGTTGATCGGCGCAGCGTTCCAGACCGCGTTGAACGCGATCGAGCGGCAATGGCACGCCGATGACCCCGGTGGAGGCCACGATCACCTGTTGCGGCGCCACCTCAAGCAACGCCGCCGCCTGCGCCGCGCTCGCGCGCGCGTCGCGCTCGCCGCGTTCCCCGGTGCAAGCGTTCGCACAGCCCGAATTGCAGACGATCGCGCGCACCCCACGCCCCGATGCGAGGTGTTCGTTGCTGACGGTAATCGGCGCCGCCTTGACGTCGTTCGTCGTCACCACCGCAGCGCAGGACTGTTCGCGCTCGAAGACGATGAGCGCGAGGTCGCGTTTGCGCCGCTTGATGCCGGCGTGAACGCCGCTGACGCGGACGCCGGGGACGCTGCCGATACCCCCGCGCAGCGCGACGATGCGTTCTTGAAGCTCAGGCGGCGATGGTGCGAGCATGAAAGCCCTCCTCTTGGGGAAATCCGAGCATGATGTTGATGTTTTGCAGCGCTTGGCCGGCGGCGCCCTTACCGAGATTATCGATCGCGCAGATCGCTCGAATCGTCGATCCACAGATGTCGACGGCAATCTCCGCCTCGTTCGTGCCGACGACCGCAGCGACGCTCGGCGCCCGCCCGCCTTCTAGTACGCGTACGAACGGCGACGACCGATAGGCCTCGCGCATTGCCGATGCGATCGCCTGCGAATCGGGAGCGCGATCGAGAACGAGATAGATATCCGCGAGCATTCCTCGCGAGAGCGGAACGACGTGCGGGGTGAACGTTAACGGACTCGTGCAGCCACGCACCGCCAGCGACCGTTCGATCTCCGATTGGTGGCGATGCCCCGAGAGCCCGTACGCGCGAATCTCGCCATCGACTTCGGCGAACATCGATCCGAGCGCGGGCGTTCGCCCGGCGCCGGTAATACCGCTCTTCGCGTCGATCACGATCGCCGTCGGCGTCACGATCTCGATCAGCGGCACGAGCGCGAGCAGCGACGCCGTCGGATAACACCCGGGGTTGGCGACCAACGCGGCCGAGGCGATCGCGTCGCGATTCCACTCGGCGAGTCCGTATGCCGCGCGATCGTCGAAACGAAAATCCGCCGAGAGGTCGACGACGCGCGCGCCCCGTTGCAGAAATCCCTCCACCGCCGCAGCACCCTCCCCGTGCGCGCCCGCCGCGAGAACGATATCGCCGGGTGCGAGATGCGATGCGATACTCCCGCTCGCGGAAAAGCGAAGTTCGCTGCGGCGAAACGGCGCGAAGCTCTCGCCGAGCAACGTTCCCGCATGGCTCTTGCTTTCGAGCGTGCCGATCTCCAAGCGCGGGTGCGCGGCGATCCATTCGATCGCTTGCGCGGCGGCGTACCCCGCCGCTCCCCATACGTGAACGCGCGTCACCGAAGCGCCTCGTATTCCGAGAGTTCGCGTTCGAGCGCATCGAGTGCCAGCGCGACCGCCGCCGGCGCGGTGGAGCCTTCGGTCGCCTTGGCGAGGACGCTCGCGCGTGCGTCGAGCGGAGCGTCGAAGGTCGTCGTACCGAGGTGCGCCGCGAGCGCCTGGAGATCGCTCGCATCGAACGCCCTCCCCCGCTCCTCGGCCGCCGCCACCCGTTCCCCGACGAAGCGATGCGCCCGCCGCGCATCGACGCCCCCGCGCACAAGCGCCTCGGCGAGATCGGTCGCGAGCGTGTATCCGGCGGTCGCGTGTCGCTCCATGTTCTCGAGGTCGAATTCGATATCTGCAAACGCTCGCTCGAAAGCGGAGAGCAGCGAATCGGCGCGCTCGATTGCGGCGATCGCGCTCCGCTTACATTCCTGGAGATCGCGGTGGTACGAGAGCGGAATCGCCGCGCTTGCAGCCCACGCCGCGCGTGCGTCGGCGAGCGCGCGCTGCGTCCCGGCGCGCACGAGTTCGAAGATATCGGGATTGCGCTTTTGCGGCATCAAACTCGACCCGCTCGCCGATGCATCGCCAATGCGAACGTATCCGACGAGCGGCGAAGCCCACGCGACGATCTCCGCAGAGATCCGCGCGGCGGGAACGCAACACGTCGCCCACGCATCCGCGCACGCAAACAACGCGTCGCGCGTGCCGACGGCATCGAGTGCGTTGCGCGAGGGACGCGCGAACCCGAGGTATCGTGCTGCCGCAACTCGATCGAGCGGAAGGCAACTCCCGGCGAGTGCCGCCGACCCTAAGGGCATCACCTCCATTGCTTCACGGGCGAGCGCCGCAAAGCGCCGCGCACTGCGAACGAACGGTTCGGCCGCAGCTTGCAGCCAAAACGCGAGCAGCACCGGCTGGGCGGGTTGGCCGTGCGTCGTACCCGCGAGAACGCTCCCCTGCCCGAGTGCGCTGCGAGCGCGCCCCGCAAGAGCGCGCGCAATCGACGCCGCACGCGCGGCGCCCATCCGCGCGCGCTCCGCGGCATAGAGCGCGAGCGTCGTGGCGACTTGGTCGTTCCGGCTACGCCCCGCGTGGAGCCATCCCCCCGCATCCTCGTCGATCTCGCGCACGCGCGCGTCGATCGCGCCGTGAATATCTTCGAACGCCCCCTGCATCGCGAACGCGCGAAACGAGCCGTCTTCGATCTCCGCCGCGACGCGATCGAGCGCCGAGACGAGCGCCTCGAAGGTCGTCGCGGCGATCGTCCCGCCGCCGAACAACGCGCGCACGTGCGCCTGCGAGCCACGCACGTCGAAGCGCGCGAGCAACAAGTCGTCTTCGAGCGAGGAGCCGAACGCGAGCAACGCCGGGTCCGGCGCGCTCTGAAAGCGACCGCCCCACTGTAACGAATGCACGCTCACGTCGCGCCGACCGCAGCGACCTGCGCCAAACGATCGAGCGGTAACCCCGCCAAGTGAATGAAGCCGTCGGCGGCCCGATGGTCGAAACGGTCGCCGGCGCCGTAGGTCGCCAACCCTTCGTCGTAGAGCGCGAGCGGCGAACGAACGCCGACGACCGTCGCGCTGCCTTTAAGGAGACGCACGCGTACCTCGCCGGAGAGCCGTGCGCTCGAAACGTGGTTGAACGCATCGAAGGCGGCGCGCAGCGGCGAATGCCAGAGTCCGTCGTAGACGAGTTCGGCGTATTTCCGGTCCACGCCGGCTTTAAAGCGAAGTTCGTCACGCGTGAGGACGAGGCGTTCGAGCGCTTCCCGCGCGGCGAGCAAAATCGTCGCCGCGGGCGCTTCGTAGAGTTCGCGCGATTTGAGCCCGATCACGCGATCCTCGATGAGATCGATCCGTCCGATGCCGTGCTCGC